>JAJZTR010000142.1 GCA_021848775.1 Chloroflexota bacterium
CCATCAGCCCGGACACGATCGTATTAAACTCGAATTCTTCAAAATCATGGGTCACTGCGCGCAGGGTCTGGTGCACTTTGCGCCGTAAATGGACAATGGCCTCTGCATCGATGGAACCTTGCGGGCCTGGTTCGGTAATCACCGTCCAGACACGCCTCAGCCAGCGGTTCACACCTTCGATACCGCCTGAACTCCAGGGACCACCTTGATCCCAGCGTGAGAAGAACATCAAGTACGCCCGAACCGCGTCTGCGCCATAAGCCTGTACCAAGGTATCAGGCGAGAGAACATTCCCACGGCTCTTCGACATTTTTTCAGAGTCTTCACCCAGCACCATACCCTGATTACGCAATTGCATCATCGGCTCGTCGCCTTTGGTTATACCCATATCGCGGCAGGCTTTGTGGAAGAATCGGGTATAAATCAGATGCATGTTGGCGTGCTCAATACCTCCTGTGTACGTGTCCACCGGCATCCAGTAGTTGTACTCTTTAGGATCGAAAGGTCCCTGGTTATACCACGGGCTCAAATAACGCAAGTGGTACCAGGAGGAACACATGAAAGTGTCCATGGTGTCGGTCTCACGCTCTGCGGGTCCTCCGCATTCCGGGCAAGTGGTATAGCGCCAGGTAGGATGTAACTTGAGGGGAGACTCGCCGGTGGGTTTCCACTCCACATCATCCGGCAATAGCACGGGAAGCTGGTCATCCGGCACAGCCACAGCGCCATGCGTTGGACAGTAGATAATCGGGATCGGTGCGCCCCAATAGCGCTGACGTGAAATTAACCAATCTCTCAAGCGGTAATTGACGGCGACCTTACCTTTGCCAATTTCTTCCAGCCAGCGGGTAACAGATTTCTTGGCGTCAGCGCCTGGTGTGCCTGTGAAACTGCCAGAATTGATCATGGTTCCGTACTCGGCATGGAAAAGCGTGTCGCGGTAGAACTCACAACCCCACAGCATCTCCATCACAGTGCGGGCCGACGTGACATTCGGAGCAAGGTCTTTGCAGCGTGCCAGGATTCGAGCATCCGTGTCCACCGAATCCCAGGTCCACATTCCATTATCGAATATGAACAACCAGCGTGCCCCAACAATTTCATTCCAACTGCCTGGCTCCAGGTACTTTTGCGCAATTTTGATATACCCGTCTGTTTGAACGGCAGACATGGTCACCTGAACATCGCCGCCAGTTTCAGTAAAGGAAATCTTTTCTGCTTGCAGCGCGTTTATGAAACCTGACCGCATGGTCCCTTTTGGCGCGAAGGATTTTGCAACCCCGTCTGTGCGGTCGATGACCGGCAGAATGGGCAGCCCAAATTTCAAGGCGAAAGCAAAGTCCCGCTCGTCATGTGCCGGGACAGCCATGATGGCGCCGGTGCCATAGGTCATCAACACATAATCAGCAATCCAAACGGGTATTTGCCGTCCATTGACCGGATTGATGGCATATCCGCCGGTAAAGACGCCTGTTTTCTCTTTGTCTGTAGCTTCACGTTGAATATCCGTTTGCCGTAACGTTTCCTGAAGGTAGCGGTCAACCTCGGCTAGATGATCAGGTGAGGTCAACCGGGCTACCAGTGGATGTTCAGGAGCCAACACCATAAAAGTTGCGCCCCACAGGGTATCAGGTCGAGTGGTGAAAACCTCGAGCTGATCGCCCTGCTCTGTGGTGAAGGTGACAGACGCGCCTTCGGAGCGGCCAATCCAATTGGTCTGCAGGGTGCGGACCCTCTCGGGCCAGTCAATGCCGTCATAGTTCAGCAGTTCATCGGCATACGCTGTCGTTTTGAAGAACCACTGTTCCAGATTTTTCTTGATCACCGGGGTTCCGCAGCGCTCGCAATGGCGGTCTTCTCCCCATACCTGCTCGCGGGCCAGGGTCGTGTTGCAGTTCGGGCACCAGTCAACCATGGACAGTTTGCGGTACGCCAGATCATGCTTATAGAGCTGGGTGAAAAACCACTCGGTCCAGCGGTAATACTCAGGATCTGCGCTTACTGCTTCTCTGCGCCAATCGAACATCGCCCCCAGGCTGCGAAATTGCTTGCGCATTTTTTCGATATTGCGGTAGGTCCATTCCTTGGGGTGGATATTATGTTTGATGGCCGCATTCTCAGCAGGCAACCCAAAAGCATCGAAACCCATCGGGAACAGCACGTTATACCCTTGCATGCGTTTGAACCGCGCCCGGGCGTCGGGGGGTGTCATAGCGAACCAGTGCCCAATATGGAGGTCACCAGAAGGATAAGGAAGCATAGTCAGGGCATAATGTTTTGGCTTCGTAAGGTCGATATCTGAGTGATAGAGAGCGTCATCCTCCCATTTCTGCTGCCATTTACCTTCGATCTCAGCCGGATTGTAGATAGGATTTTGGTTGTTGGTCATGGCTTTATCCTCCTGCAGTTCCCTGCTATATACAAGAAATCCCTCGTCCAACAGGGACGAAGGATTCACTCCGCGGTACCACCCTGGTTGCCTGGAAAAATATCCCAGACCACCTCGAACGCGATAACGGGCGTACCCGATTCTGACTACGTTTAGTTCACCAGAACAGCCTGCCTGTACTTCAGGCTAACAGGCGAGTTCGACCCAGGTGCTCCGTTGGCACCGTTACCGGGCTCACACCTCACTCTCCCGGTTCGCTGACGGATGATCTACTACTCCTGTTTTGGCTTTTCAAAAAACGAGCCAAAACCTATTTCCAGGCTCGTTCCTGAGTGGACCCAGAGGGATTCGAACCCTCGGCCTCCTCAATGCCATTGAGGCGCGCTCCCAGCTGCGCTATGGGCCCATTTTAGCCACTCGATTGGTAAAGTCCGCTGTTTTGCGGCGTGCGTTGGGGCTGGAGCCCCCAGTGGACCTGAGGGGATTCGAACCCCTGACCTCTTCAGTGCGATTGAAGCGCGCTCCCAGCTGCGCTACAGGCCCTTGCTCGAGGGTATGCGTATTCTACTGCGAAGGGAGGGCTGTGTCAAGGAAAAATTTTTCGATGCGAATTCCTGGGTAAAGTTCCCCAGCCGCTAATTGGCGTATAATTTGCTCTGGAGGAACCACCGATGACCAATTCCCGCCTTGATCGCCTGTATCAACGGATGAACGCTGCAAGTCTGGATGTGCTGGCGCTTAACCCCGGACCCAGCCTGTATTACTTGACCGGTCTCAATTTCCATTTGATGGAACGTCCCACAACGCTGTTGATTTCTCTTACTGCAGAGCCAGTCCTGATCTTACCTGAACTGGAAATCCTAAAAATCAATTCCGCCCGCGTATCCCTTACCCCGGTTCCTTTTGGCGATAATCCACTGGAATGGGATCTGGCTTTCCAACAGGCAGCTGATTCTCTCAAATTGAACGAGAAACGAATCGGTGTGGAGCCCACCCGCATGCGTTATTTGGAACTCTCGTACCTGCAGAAAGCAGCGCCTACAGCGGCTTTTGTGTCCGGTGAAGTAGTATTCAGCCAGTTGCGCATCCAAAAAGATGCGGATGAAATCGCTGCCATGCGTGAGGCGGCGAAAATTGCACAGGCAGCCTTAACAGACACACTTCCCATGGTGAAACCGGGAGTAACTGAAAGGGAACTGGCAGCCGAACTATCCATAAATTTGCTGCGTTCAGGATCCGACTCGGAATTTCCTTTTCCGCCCATCGTCGCCAGCGGACCAAACAGCGCTAATCCACATGCCATTCCGAGCGATCGGAAACTGCAAACCGGCGACCTGATTTTGTTCGATTGGGGCGCTGCTTATCAAGGGTATTTTTCCGACATTACTCGAACTTTCGCGGTCGGTGAAATATCACCAGAATTGCGTGAAATCTACCATCTGGTAAAGGAAGCCAACACCGCCGGAAGAAGTGCTGGGAAACCCGGTCTCCGCGCTGGTGATGTCGATCATGCTGCCCGGGGAATCATTCAACATGCCGATTATGGTCCATTCTTCACGCACCGCACCGGGCATGGTCTTGGGTTGGAAAGTCATGAAGGACCGTATATGTTCGCGGAAAATGATCTGGTGCTGCAAGAAGGGATGGTGTACACCGTTGAACCGGGCATTTATCTGCCAGGCAAGGGCGGCGTGCGTATCGAGGATGACATGGTAGTAACGGCGAACGGCTCGGAAAGTCTCACCGACTTCCCACGCGGGCTGACGATATTATAAATTTTTTAACCCTGGATCAACTTCATGGCGCTTGAAGTTCATAAATTTACACTCGGCTCCCTGGCCAACAATACCTATGTGCTGGTTGACACTGCGACTTTGTTAGCCGTTATTGTCGATCCGGCTTTCGGCAGCCGGCACGTTGCTCAGGCAATAGACAAGGCTGGCTGGAAACCTTTCCAAATCTGGCTGACGCATGCCCACTTCGATCACACGGCTGGAATTAATGAAATTAACATCATCGGTCAATCAGCTTTGCCTGTTGGAATTCACCCACATGACCTGGAGCTGTACAAAAAAGGAGGCGGAGCCGAATTATTTGGTATTACCGCCCCTGATTTACCTGAACCGACCATTTTCTTCGAGCACAACCAGCAATTATCCATCGGTGCTGAACAGGTCGAAGTACGCCATACCCCGGGACATTCAGCCGGGCATGTTGTTTTTTATCTTCCACAAAATACCGTTGCTCTGGTGGGGGATCTCATTTTCAAAAACGGCGTGGGGCGTACAGATTTGCCCGGCGGGAGCATGACTAAACTCCTCGACAGCATTTACAAAAACATACTCACCTTGCCGCCAGGAACTCGTTTGTTATCCGGCCACGGTGATGAGACTACAGTCGCGGATGAAGCCGAATTTAATCCCTACCTGATGTAAGTCGTCAGCCAATAGACCTGGTCTACAAGTGGATATAACAGCTTGACCGGATCATTCAAGTATCTGACAAGCTCTTAGTACCATTGCTGTTATTTGGAATCCGTCATTCAGCCATATGGTATGCAGCTTTAAGGGTGGTGTCGGGGTGGAAATTGCATCCAACGTGTCACCCGGAGGTGTTTCCTCGATTGGGGTAGGCTGTTCTGTTGGAGGAACCCATGGGGTAGGGATTTCAGTTACCAAAGTAGATGTCGGAACTGAGGTTGGAGTCGGAGGTGGAGTTGTGGGTACCGGCGTCGGTGGCGCAGTCGTTACTACGATCGTGGTTGTAGGAACCTGGGTGGTGGGCACTGGCGTAGGCGGCAGTGTGGTCGTGGCAACTGGTGTCGTTGGAACTTTTGTGGTAGGCAGTGGCGTTGGTGGAACAGTAGATGTAGGTGAAGGCGTGGTAGGGACTCGGGTTGTAGACACAGCTGTAGTTGGGACTGGTGTGGTCACAACCGGCGTTGTTGGCACCATTGTTGTAGGCACGGGGGAAGTTGGGGTAATTGTTTTAACCGGGGTCCCAGTTGTTGGTAAAGTGGTTTCCTCAGTTGAGCTGGTGGGTATGGTGGGTATCGAAAGACCGGTTGGCACAGTTGTGGGGGGATTCGTCTCGCCAGGGGTTAAGCTGTTTTCTGGTGACGGCGAGAGGATGATTTGCCCAATGGCGGGGGGGGGCTGAACGTCAGTAGGAATTGATGTCCGGCGAAACTCATCCTGAGCCAGGTCCTCCAATATTTCGGGAGAGATAGGGGCAAGTTGCAGCATTTCATCGAAACTATAATCCGCCGATGATTTCGCGAGAATGCCAACCTGCCAAAACTTGTTTTCGGCACCCGATGACACTAAAAACAACAGAATCTGAAGGCCAATACAGCCTATTACGAATAGTAAAATGCTAACCGTCCCCAGGTAACGCCTGGAGCGGTGGGATATTGAGTCATATTCGCCCGCCGCTGCCTTCTTTTTCATTTCATTCCAAACCATCGTTGGGCTCAGAATGCAAGCCCGGATCCATCAGGTCCGGATATGTCCGCCGAATCACGCTCCAAAAAACCTCCACGACCTGGGGGTCGAACATCTTTCCGCTCTCGGCGAAAATGTGTTCAATTACCACCTGGCGGTCCATGGCAGGCCGGTATGGACGGTCAGATGTCATGGCATCCCAGACATCGATGACGGAGAAAATCCGGGCAGCCAAGGGGATTTCTTTCCCTGCGAGACCACGTGGATATCCGCTTCCATCCCAGCGTTCGTGGTGAGAATAAGGAATATCCAATGCCGGACGCAAGTATTCGATAGGGTAAAGGACATCATAAGCAACTTTGGGATGAAGCCGCATAATTTCCCATTCACCTGCTGTCAATTTGCCTTTTTTCTTGAGAATTTGGTCAGGAATACTCATTTTGCCAATATCGTGTAATAAGGCTCCGCGCCGCACCTGAACCAACTCATCTTCGGAGAGCCCAAACCGGTGTGCCACCTCGAGGGTTAGTTCCGTGACCCTGCGCGTATGACCTTCAGTGTCCTGGTCGCGCTGGTCAAGCATGGTCGCCCAACCAGCAATAGTTTCGTCATAAGCCTGGATCAGATCCAGGCGTGATTTGTCAAGGTTCGCGACCATCAGGTTGAAAGTTTCAGTCAGGTATCCCACCTCGTCATTTCCACCAGATGGTAACCGGATGTCTAAATTGCCGGCTGCAATTTGTGATGATGCTGTGACCAATCCCTGGATAGGATAGGTAATGCGGTCAGCAATTTCAACCCCGACCACAAATACCAGCAAAATCAATAGACTGACCAATCCACCAACTTGAATCCGGGTTGGGGTACTGGCGGTTATCCAGTAATTGTTGACCATAGAGGTGCCAAGTAAACCGGCAACTTCACTATCACGGATCTGCCAGGCTCCAAGTAGTTCTGTGTAGCTCAAATCCAGGATATTGAAAGATCGCTCGTCATTTAACTTCCGCCTCAGGATCGACATTTCTTTTTCAGAAATGAGCTGGGTCGCCGCGTTGGTATCCAATGGCTTGGGTTCCGCCAAGGTAGTTGCCAATATTTTTCCGGTGGTGTCATATAACGAGATTTGGGCCAGGGTCTCTTCGCGCAGTTGATTGACGATGGTATGCAATGTTTTTCCAACCAGAGCAACCCCAACCAGTTGCCCCTGTGAATTGCGCAGCGGCCCGCTGACATAAAACACATAAGTACCATTATGGAAAGCAACACCGCTAAATTTGTCTCCCAGGCCGACCTGCTCAAGGATG
>JAJZTR010000143.1 GCA_021848775.1 Chloroflexota bacterium
AGCGGCCCAGGCATTGCCTGCCAGCACTTCCACCTCGAAAATGAGTTGGCTCTCGGCATCGACTGCAATCGCCGCTTTATGACCATCAAATCGCTTGGAGCTGCTTTTCCGTCCGTGGCGCATCTGGCGGTCATGCACCGAAACGATCCGTCTTGGCTGACGCCTTCTTTCAGCTTGGCCTGTCCTTCCGGAAATTCCACATCTTGCGTGATCAATTGGTCAAGCAGTTGCCCCGCCTGGGCAATCCGTTCCTGCTGGGGATGATCCTTGGCCAATGCTGCACACGTTTCTTGCGCCAGACGCTGCAAACGCTGCGCATCATTCACGATCCGCTGCAAAAAGGCTCGCTGGCTTTGCTCGTCCGTCCAATCGACCGTAGCTTGCCCTTTGAGGCTCGTGCCAAAGTAATCCTCAAAGGTATTCGCTGCCACCCAGTCCTTCAGTTCCTGCTGCTGGGCCTGAGCTAACGCCCGACACAACTGCTGAATGCCATCGCCTAGCAGGTTGTAGGTATCTTTCACCGCCCCACGGCCCAGGATATAGGTGGTATCCAGCAGCACCCGCAAGCGCCGCTCTTTCAAATAGCCTGCTTGTTTCGCATATTCCAGGCTGCGGGTAAAGACCGCCCGCATCTTCTCTTTCAAGATCAGTTGCGCGCGGAAGAGTTGCAAGGTGCTTTTCGCAAACGGACGCGCATCGATCTCGATCCCTAAAGCGACCTTCCAGCGCAGATCGTAGTCGGCTCGCGCTTTCGCTTCTTCATCTGAGACCTGGTCATGCGTCTGCAACAACAGGGCATTAGCCAACAGACTGGGCGGAACGCTGGGCCGCCCGTTATTTGAACTATAAAATTCGGCAAAGTCCTCGTCACGAAACAACTGGTCACGTTGGCTGGCCAGAAAGCCGTAAAAACTATCCCGGCCAACAAACTCCAGGTATGGGGGATCGGCTTCAAACAATCCGCGTTGACGAGACCGTTTCCCGAGCATCTTCCATTCCTATTTTGGGCTGGTGTGGAGTGTACTATCAATCCTAGTTTTCGATGGCCTTTTCGGACTGACTTCTAGGTAGGTCGAAAAGATCCAAATGGACCACTTATCATAGACTGGCAACGTCCTTATCATTTTAATGATTTCATTTGACGCCACTTTAAATGATCTTATGTGAAAAACATCATTAATTTGACAAATTAGATAAAAATAGATATATGGATATTAATTACTGATATTTGTTTGAGTGTTAATATTAATAAGAACCTCCGTGCGGAACACAGAAAAAAGAGTCAAATTAGGGCGTAATTGCCTGAGATTTGTGATTGACTTGTTGGAGGTTAGTTTCCATGTCTATTTTGCGATTGGATGAGCCAGGCGATCATCAAGTAAGTGTTCCAATTTTATGTGTCATTACGAGGTTTGGCTTACAAAGTGCCAGGTTTTTACTGCCTACTTACCGCGACTATCGTCACGTTATGAGAGACCTGGAAACATCGCATATCCCTGGCTTTCTTCGTTCAGCATTCATCGTTGAAAACCCTACAACATGTTATAGCGTATCCTTATGGTCTAGTTGGGATGACATACCGCATTTCGGAACTGAAGTCCCTTATCATGTGGATGCCGCCCGCAGAATTTTTGGGCGAGTTCGCTTATCTGCGAACAACAGGCCTGAAATTTGGTCAACAAAGTGGCAGCTTGCATCAGTAAGTAACAATCTTAACTGGGATGATTTTGATTTACGAGGATTGATCATGGGCATGAGCCGATAAGAGGAGGAAAGTATGTTCCGCCAAGCCAGCACTTCAATATTTTCTTATTTTGCCTTTTCTATCCAGATCTGTCTAGGAATAGTTTTCTTTCTCTCGAGTGTTTCTAAATTTCGCCACCCTCTTGATTTTGCAAGAAATGTTATTGATTATAGGGTTCTACCAGGCAAAGTTGCTTACGTGTTTGCAATACTATTGATTGTATTAGAAGCCTTGTTAGCAATTGCTTTTTTCACCGATTGGCTGATCAATCTTGCGCTACCCATTGGCTCTCTTATGTTGGTTGCTTTTTCGGTAGCTGTTTGGATAAACTTGCGGAGGGGACGTAAAATTTCTTGTGGTTGCTTTGGGAATGCAGATGAGCAGATTTCATCACGCACTTTGGCACGTTTACTTCTCCTTCTCGCGGTCATCCCACTTCTATCAATTCTCAGAGGTAGTGAAGATATATCCTATTCAAGCCTTACAGTAATAACAGTTGATGGTCTGTTCAGTCCCTTTTTCCTTTTATCGGTATCCCTGGCTGTATTTCTGCTCCTGCTGACCAACTGGGTCTTTAGCCTTCCCGAGCTAATTCCCTTGTTTCGATATCACAATAGTGGGAGGTGAAAACATGTTTCCAGATTCTTCAACAATCTTTTACCTGTCATACGCTGCTTTATGGATTCTCGTGATCTTGCACAGCCTGCTCTTGCTAGGCATAGTGCGTATTGTGTATCAACTTCAGCAAACTAATAAGGCTGTGGGCAAAAACAATAGAAATTCTGGAAAAGAAGCCCCTGCATTTAGCACTGTTGATATTTTCGGCAAACCTATAAACAGTTTGAACTTCGCAGGTCATACGACTGCACTCCTATTTGTTTCACCGGGTTGTCCAGCATGCACCACAGCCCTTAAAGAGGACATGGAGTATCTCAATTATAAAGGGCAGGGGAATGTAATTGTGATATGCAGTGCTAGTATCGAAAAATGTACTGAACTTGCGGGAAAATATGGGCTAAAGGTGCCTGTTGTGGCGGACCCAGATGAGCGCATCAATCGGATATATGAAATTTCCTCCGTCCCTACGATTGTTCTCCTCAACGAAAACAACCAAATCCAATCCTACGGTCAGCCTCACCAAGAGGATTTGGAAAACGTGCCTGAAAAAGTCATCGTTGCAGAAATTTAAGGAGTGAGTAAAATGACTGAAAACATAGCCAAAGATGGGTATTTAGCACAAAAGCAGGATGACTTGGCCAAAAAGTTAAGGCGTCTGTCCCTGTTCGTTTCATCGATTTCACTTTTGTTAGGCGTTATAGGCATGGTTATAAATGTGAAATTTGGGCTTTTCGGGGCAGCATCTCTCTTGGGCTGGACGCAATTGGTGGGATACTGAGGGCTATCGCTCGTTGGAGCGTTGTCGCCCCTCGGGAAGGTGGCCGAACATAAAAAGAAATGGCTTGTTGAGGTATTTTCCTACACTTTTGCTGGAGTCTTAGCAAGCATGTTAGTTGGAACGATGCTAGGCTGGGTAGGTAAATTGCTTTTGCCTGTACAGATTGGCAGGCTCAGCCTCTTTATTGTTATCGGTGTGGCAATAATCGCAATGGCTCGTGAACTTGGGTGGATCTCTTTTCCCTTGCCTCAACTGAAGCGGCAGACTCGTGATATTTGGGGGAAAATCTTCCCTGGCCCGGTGGCGGCCGCTCTCTGGGGATTTGATCTTGGATTATTCTTTACCACCTGGTTTAGATTCGCGGGGCTATGGCTTCTTGTGTTAGTAGCACTCATTATTAGATCACCAATATACGGTGCTGCATTATTTTTCGCCTACTGGCTAGGACGTGCTTTTTCTGTTTGGATTGCCCCTTCCTTGATGCCAAATGCAGGCTTCACTCCTCACCTCTTGGATGGAATAGCAGGGCAATATCAACTGTTTCAGCGGATTCATGTATTGGGCCTGGTCTGGGCTACGGTCGTTCTCATTGTCTGGTTTGTATCATAGGAAGTATTACCAAGGTCTGCTAGGATGTAAAGTAAAGTTCCTGGTTGAAAACCATTCCTCTATCTAACCAAGAAAGGAGAATTGTAAATGTCTACAGAAAAGTTGGTCAAGAGTCTAGGTAAGTACATGGAACGTAGAACCTTCATAAAAGGATTAGGAGTGGGTGCTATCGCTGCTTTATCGGCATTACTGGGTATGCCTAAAAATGTTTCTGCGACCGTAAGCTACAAGTGCTGCAACTTGTGTTATTCCCCTACTTCACCTTGCTCATCACAATCCTGTCCGTACGCGTGGTGTTGGTTTTGTAACTACGCCCCTGAAAGCCGTGATTACAAGTGTTGTGAATGTTATAATCCTGGCGCTACCTGTAACGGATCTTGCGCTGGTGTCTCCCGCTCATATGCTTATCTCTGGGGGACACAGCCCGCGCCATAATTGTTAAGTTAGTTGTAACTCCTTCGATAATGTCAAATTTCGCCATCAGTAAAATCCACCCCCCCGGGCCCCCTCTACAAAATCGACCAGGCAAATCTAGAGAGGCAGGAGGATGAGGATTTTTTGACAGGGTAAGGAACCGAATGTGACATTGCCACATTGTCAAAGAGGATATTTATCTGGCACTCCATTCGAAAGAAATGGCTGGAGGATAGATGAGGACTTCGTTTGTACAGCTATTCGTACTGTCATCGTTGCTAGTAATTTTAGCAGGGTGCCAGAGCGTCGCTAAAAATAGGGTTATGCTAAGGACTCCAGGTGGACTGGTGCTTACTGATACCCCAATCTCATCTGCTGCATTACCTATGAACACATCACCCGCTATGCCAACACAATCTCAATCCATTAATTCTTGTCCGACAAGTCGCCCTAATCTCACCAAATCACCAGATGAGCACTATATTTCTGTCGAAGGTGGTGGATATGGGAATGCCGAAAGTGGCTTGTTTACAGTACTTTGGCCAGGTGGTGTTGTCCTTTTTTACCCGGGTGGGCCTGGGCAAATAGACTCCAATGGATCTTTGGAGATGAAATGGTTCTGGTACCGGACGATCCCAGGTGAGGTGGTTATCACAGGACGACGACTGGATGCACCGGCGCCAACGATGCCAGAAGTAATCCTGAGGGGTAAGCCGGATGGGTACGGTGAAACTGGGTTTCACCCAAGCCAATTGGTTTTCCCTAGTGAAGGATGTTGGGAAGTTACAGCAAAAGTGAAAGAAGCTAGCCTTCAGTTTGTAACTCTCCTCGTGAAGGTTGCTTTTGAGCCTTTTCAACCCGTCTGGTTGCCAAGTGGGATGATCATACAAGCTCCAGAGATAACAGGCCTTCCACAAACAATTCGCCTTGTTTATCGTTTTCCTGGTGAAAGCAAAGGCGAAATCATCGCTGAGACAATTCAGGGGTTGCTAGAAAACTCCAACTATCCCAATACAGCCAGACAAATAGTCACAGTAAATGGAAAACAGGGGGTTTGCGTGCAGGGTGCCCCGGATAAACAAGGTAACTGGCAAACTAAGTCGGACGCAGGGGTTCTGGAGTGGAGGGATGGGGATCTCAGTTATCGGATCAGGCAAGTTGGGCTCGGACTACACTGCTCCGACTTACTACGCATCGCTGGAGAGTGATCCCCCTGCCCTCTTTCGTGGCCCTTTCAGACTTCACCATTGTACAAATAGGAGACCAGCAGGGTGTTGTGGGATTGCAGCTTTGATAAGCTGTGGTGTTAGCGTCCGAAATAAGTTCTGGGGTAAGGCCGAATAAATGGTGATGGAATCAATAGAAAAAATGGGCACCGGTTGGGGTCATGTTACTCCTAGTTGACGAGAAACTTTCCCCCGCATCTTCCACTCCTATTTTGGGCTGATGCGGAGTGTACTTCCAATCGCATAAATCGATTACCTTTTCGGCCAGGCTTCTAGTGTACCATCTATATTTGTATTAATTCAGATAGCGTGATATGACATATTAATGCCTATCAGCCGGCTACTCCTTTCACAATTGCAGCATTCGCTCCTGCCAGGAAAGATAATTGTTTTGTATGGACCGCGGCAGGTGGGAAAGACCACCCTCGCCCGGCAACTCGAAGAAAGCGTCGCCAAAAATACCCGCTTCATCTCGGCCGATGAATTGATCTATCGTGAAGCGCTTGGCAGCCAGAATCGCCAGCGCCTGGAGGAGGTCCTGGGTGACGCTGAGCTATTGATCATTGATGAAGCTCAGCGCGTTCACGACATAGGTTTGAATCTGAAGATCCTCATCGATAACCACCCGGAATGCACGATTCTGGCTATAGGTTCGGCGTCCTTCGACCTGGCGAACAAAATCAGCGAACCGCTTACTGGCCGCAAATTGACCTACAATCTGTTTCCTGTCAGTTATAGTGAAAACTGCCAGGCATTTGGCAAGCTGGAAGCTCGTCACCAGCTCGAGCGCTGGCTGGTGTGGGGTGGTTATCCGGCCATTGTGACCACGCCGCAGCCAGAATTGAGGGAAAAGTTGTTAGGCGAACTCATTGGGTCGTATTTATATCGCGACATTTTGGAAATGGATAGCATCCGTCGTCCAGATAAGATCGTCGATTTATTGCGGTTACTGGCTTTTCAAATTGGGCAGGAAGTGTCGCTGGCAGAACTGGCGGCCAGCCTGGCGGTCAATCGCACAACCATTGAGCGGTATCTCGATTTGCTTGAAAAAGTGTTTGTGATCTACCGGGTCGGCGGTTTTTCGCGCAATCTACGCAAGGAAGTCACGAAAAATTCCCGCTACTATTTTTACGATAATGGTGTACGCAACAGCTTAATCAATAATTTCAATTCGCTGGCTTTGCGCAACGATGTTGGACAATTATGGGAGAACTACTTGATGATCGAACGCCGAAAAGCCAATGCTTACCACAGCCGCACAGCCAACAGCTATTTTTGGCGGACCTATGACCAAAAAGAGATCGATCTGATTGAGGAGCGGGAAGGCCAGTTGTTTGGTTATGAGTTTAAGTGGCACGGTCAAATTCGAAAAGCCACCCAACGTGATTTCACCAATACCTATCCTCATTCCGAATTAACCACGATCAGGCTGGACAATTTCGAAGAGTTTTTAACCTGAAATACAAAAGCGCCTGTAATTGGATTTAATCCAATTACAGGCGCCAGTGTCATTTAAACTAAAAAAGTCTCTTGGCAATGACCTACTCTCCCAGGAAGTTACCCTCCAAGTACCATCGGCGCTGACAGCCTTAACGACCGGGTTCGAGATG
>JAJZTR010000144.1 GCA_021848775.1 Chloroflexota bacterium
TTTCAAGCAGTTGAATGCCGGTGATCTGTAAACCGGATTGATAACCATCTAGTGCGGATTGGGTCAGGCCTGCGGCTCGTTGTTGAATGGTAGATTTATCCATTGTGAGCAGCGCATCTACGGATTCACCGGCGACAACTTGACGCATGGCGGCTTCTGACGCCCGTTCGATCAAAATTTTCGGATCAACGGTATTGAGAAGGAAATTGACCGGGTCGTTGACTTTGTAATGGACACTCAGCCGGATGTTGAGCTGGTTTTCATCCCCTGTCAGCATCAGGCTGGCCGGTGTTTCTAACCGGCGAATTTCGTCTAACTGAACGATATCTACGCGGTCTACTGGCCAGGGCAGCCGATAGTGCAAGCCAGAACCCTGATTCGGTGAAGCTACTGCTCCAAACCGCCGGACAACAGCCGCCTCTCCGGGCCTGACAATGTAAAACCCAGAAAATAGATACACTCCAAGGAACAATGCCAGTCCAACAGGCAGAAATACCCGCCAAACTGTATGAGAATAATTGTTGTGTGCATGGCCAGCATGGCCTTCTACATCAATCTCGGTACGGTGACGAAGCGCGTGGATGGCTGATGAGGCGATTTCATAACCTGAAAACAAAATAAACACCACCACAATGGCGGCAGCTGCCCGATCCAGGTTCGGCAGCCCCAGGGCAGCCCCAGCTAACCCAGCAACCACAACAACAGAGGCATAAATGTCCATCTGTGAGTGGTACCCTCCGGCGATGAGCGCCGGTGAATTGGTCTGGCGGCCTACGTAGAGTTTATAACGCGCAATAAAATAAGCCGCGGCGACGGTGACCAGTGAGGCCAGGGTAATGGGAACCAGATTTCTCAGCTCAGGGGACTCGCCGCCTAATACTTCTCGTACGATGTCAAACCCCACATAGAAAATTGCCCCTGCCACCGCCAGTGCTACCCAATTCTCGGCCATATTGACGCGGCTGCGTGCCTCGTTGCGGTTTGTTTCCCACCGGCTGATGAGCAAGCCGACGAATACGAACCCCCCAATGACAGCGTCGGCAATTGAGTGAAGGGCACTGGCCCGTAAAGCCAGGCTGCCCGAAGCACCAGCCAACCATAGCTTAAAGGCAATTAATAGCAGGTTGATCACAATCGTGATCAGAACAGTTCGTTCTTTACGGTTCATAGCATTCCATTCCTCCTGTAGGTCAGAATCTAGCGATTGTTCTTCACGAAAACTCGTGCAGCGACTGGAAAAGTTTGGCTCAAGGTTATTGACTTACATGGTCCCAAGGACTGACTTTTCCGTAAACCTCACTTCGCAACTCGAAATGTAGATGTGCACCTGTAGAATTGCCGGTATTTCCGACCGCTCCGATTATTTCTCCTTGCGCCACGCTTTGTCCACAGCTCACATTTGCTACACTCATATGAGCATATGCAGACTGCCAGCCATTCCCATGGTCGATGACCACCAGATTCCCATACCCGTATTCGCTCCAACCTGCGAAAACAACAACGCCGCTGTCGCTGGAATAGATCGCATTTCCTTCTGCGCCGGCAATATCCAGTGCAGGGTGGATACTGGAAAAATCATAGCCTGAGAGTGAGCGGGCGATGGTAGGCCAAACAAAAGCACCAGTGCCAATCGCCCCCTGGTAAACTTTTCCGCATGACCCCGAACCGTAATACGCCGCCACTGCCGGGTTGCTTCTTGATATGGGTGGGGGGCCCCAATCTTGAAGCGCTCTGCGGCCACCTGGGATGATCAGCCAGTTTCCTTCCTGAATAGAGGCCAGAGCTGGTTCCGTGATAAACAGATCCAGGTTGTTTTCAGGCCATAAAAGTATTTCTTCAGGCTTGACCTTGAAGAAATTTGCGACGGACTCCAGATTATCGGATTGTTTCCACTGGTAATACACGCCATCGACAGGAAGGATCTTTAGCTCTTGACCTGGTCTTAAAAATTGGGGGTTGTCGCGCAGGATTTCATAATTTCCCCACAGCACAGTCTCTGGTTGTAAACCATATTTCTCGGCGATGAGGAACAGGTTGTCGCCGGGTTGTACTTTGTAAAGAGTAACAACCCTAGATTCTTCTGAAATGATGGTTGTCAATAAAGCCAGACGTCGAATACCATTTACGAATTCAGTTTGTGAATATGAATAATCGGGCATTTGAACTTCTCCCGGCTGCTGTGTCGCTGTGCGCGCGGAATTTGAATTCAGTTCTGACAAGTCGTGTACATTCTGAAATTCATTGGACTGTGAATTCGTGGAGGCGGAAAATCCAGGAACAATCCTGAACGGTATTAGTACTACGATCCCTATCAGTAAACTGGTTTGAAACCATCGCCTTTTCAACAAGAAACCTGCCAGTTTACATATTTTTCTAAATATAATAACGACCTGCCTTTCGTAGTCTCTTGTCATAGCCTTAGTATTATTAAGCGATCTTAGTGCCTGCCAACGTTTGCCCGCATTGGGGACAAAACTTAGCATTTGGGGGTACCGTTGATCGACAGCTCTGGCAAGTGGTTGTTGTGTTCATCAGGTTTAATCCACAAGCCTGGCAAAATTTGCTCCCAATTTGATTCCTCGCTCCGCACCCCTCACAAAAAATTCCTTGCACGTTTTCTGTTTCCGGGGTCAAATCGCTTCCACAGGCAAGGCAATATTTATTTTCGATTGGATTGTCTAAGCCGCACCTGGTGCACACCGAAGATCTCTCATAGGGAATACCCTGGCGATCATGGTGGTCAGAACCAGTCTTGTGACCTCCCCTCGTGTTCCGGCGATTGCGACGATCGAAAAAGTTTTCGAACAAATCTTCTAGAAAATCCATTTCCAACCTCCACATACTACTTTGAGGATATTATTTATCCCGCTATACGAAGGTTATCCATTCGCGTCATGGATTGCGACCCTTCTGCAATATCTCTCGGGATCCTGATCAAACGTAGTCAGGCATCTGCGCGTGCAAAAGTAATACATCCGACCGAGATACCGGTACGACCAACGCGCCTTGCGGGGGAAAAATTCTCTTCCACACACTGGATCTTTTACTTTGTGTTCCATTGCAGACGGTTTCCTCCGTTCATGCAGATGTTCAATGCCATGATCATTCCCAGGCATTGAATGTCGTTACTCCACTGTCTCTGGTCTCGATCCTATGAGAAGGTCAATGTCACTTTCCTTGCCATTGCGAACAATGGTTAGTGTTACCGTTTGCCCCGGACGCGTTTCCAAAGCGATGTAAACCAGCAAGTCGTTGAATGTATCGATGGATTTTCCATCGATTGCAATAACAAGATCTCCGCCTACTTCCACAGCCCGGCCATTGACAAGCTTTTGTTTGTCAGCACCGCGAATGCCCGCTTGCTCTGCTGGTCCCCCCGGAGTCACCTCTACCAGGTACGCTCCAGTAGCGATAGGCAGGTTCATCGCCTCGACTAGACTGGGATTCACATCGCCCCCTCGAACCCCTAGCCAGGACCACTCATACTTTCCTTTTGAAATGAGCTCTGGCACTACCTGATTGACAATGTTCACGGGGATCGCAAAACCGACCCCGCTATTACTTTGGGATAATCCGTTCGTTTCGATTTGCGCATTGATTCCAATGATATGGCCGTGGAGATCCAGAAGTGGTCCACCGGAATTTCCGGGATTGATCGCGGCATCGGTTTGTATTGCTTCGGGTATCGAGAATGGGGTCAGTGCAGGGATTGTTCGACCCAACGCGGAGATAATCCCTTTCGTCAATGTTCCATCCAGGCCAAAGGGGTTTCCGATTGCCACCACCGTCTGTCCGACTGCCAATTCCTGCATATTTCCAAGGGGTAGAGGAAGAACCTTATCAGGTACTTTTTCTACTTGAATAACTGCCAGATCACTATTTTGATCTATTCCAATTGTTTCTGCAGATTGGATCTGACCATCAGAAAACGTTACATCGATCTGATCAGCATCTTGAACGACGTGCGCATTCGTTACAATTCGCCCTTTATCATCGAAAACAAATCCAGACCCCGTTCCAACTGGCACAATCCCTTGCTGTGCCTGCTGGTAAACGGTAATATTCACAACGGATGGGCTACTGCTGCGATATAAATCAACCAGTAAATTTTCTTCATTCTGTGATGTATTGGCAGAGGCTTGTTCCGGAACAGGTGTTAATTGCGACCCTATGGGGGCAAGTTGCTGGGTTGGAGCTTCGACTTTCTGTGCGGAATAAGTGAAGGCTGCACAACCGAGTAAAGGGGCTATGCCCAGTAAGAGTAATATCAGCTTGAAAATTTGTTTCATTGATGTGTCCATTTGCTTCTTGATGAAATAGATAGGATGACTGGATCATAACGGCCAAGAATGAGAAACTATTGAATTACTTCTGACAAAAAGATTAAAAGCGCAAGAAATCTTTCTTCAGGCCATTTAAAAACCAATCCTTGCCGTTAGGTTTGGGCAAGGATTGGGAGAGGAGAAGGAGAAGGAGAAGACAGATTTAGTGTAGGATTTTTGTTTAAGAAAATACTGAAAAAATTCTGACAAACGAATGAGAAATGCTTGTGCAGGGTTTGAGAAGATTACTTTGCTCGGTGCTTTTATCGAAATTCAGCTCAAAATTAACCTTATCCCTCCATTGCTTCTTTACCAATGTGGGCATAGGCCATATTGGCTCAGTTGAGAAGAAACATTGTTTAAGTGGAAAAATTGTGCTGTGTCATTTGACAATAACCAATGTCCCATAACCCGTCTGTTCCCAAATTTCCGGGGCTGATACAGGCGTAGTCCAGCGGAATATCCATTTAGCTTCCTCGGTCCGCATATTGACACAACCATGGCTCATCATCATTCCAAAATTATCATGCCAATATGTACCATGAAACGCGACTCCGTTGGGAGCAAAGAACGTGGTCCAGGGGACACCAGGTAATTTATATGCTTCGAGATCGGATGTCAACTGCCCATCGCCCATATGTTTCGATGGCATTTTTGAGTATACATGGAATTCGCCTGTGGGCGTGTTTGTCGAGATCAGCCCTGGGATATTTCGCCGGTCAGGGATCCCCGTGGAAACTTTTGTTTTCAAAACCACCCGGTCATTTTCATAAGCGGTCAGGGTCTGCAATGCAATCGAGACGTCAATTCGTTTGTCGGAAGGATTTACCTCTGGAGAAATGGGCTCAAATTCTTCGGGTTGTATGAACCGTAAGTGAATTGCCTGAACGTGATACTCGATCTCGGTCAACTCATCATGTAAGCGGTACCATGGGGTCCCATCTGGACCAGAGTCTACTCCTTAAACCCAGTGGGTAGAACCATAATACAACCGGTAAAGGGGTTCCCAATTCTTTCTGTACGGCAGATATCGCATCGTTTGGGTAAGAGGAACGGTCACCTCAGCCAGTTGGCCGCTGTTTATTAGGATGTCTGTGATCACTGGATTGTAACGAAACTTGACTTGTTGCAGGTATGCGCTGTGAGCGTAACCGCGCCAGACCCGGTACCATTTCGGGTTATAACCTGGGCCATCTTCAGAAAGGATCTCATCATAGATGTTGACCAGCTCATCTCGGAAACGCTGGTATAGGATCTTGCTTTTGTCCGACGGCTTGCTATAAACGCTGATGGATTTCGTTGTTACTCGGCCTATTTTCCCTTCATCCACATCGGGATCTAAACCTTTCAGAGGCCGGATGGCAAGACCGCCTAACCAACTTGCAGAACTGATCAGAAACTTCCGGCGAGTATACATGGTATTTTTACATTCCTCCTCTCTTGGTGTGTTTTAGAAAGTTTTTCGTTTAGATTTACTATCTCAAAGCCCCATATCCTTCTGGTGCTATTTGTTCGGGCAAATCAATGCTAGCCGTTGTTCCCTTTCCAACTTGGCTCTCGATCCTCAAATCCCCCTTATGTTCGCGAACGATCCAGCGTGCGATTACCAGTCCCAGTCCTGCGCCCGGGAGTGTAGATGGTGCGTTTCCACGAGAAAAGGGTTGAAAGAGACGCTCCATACTTTGCGTGGAAATTCCGGAACCCTGATCAGAAATTTGGACCAGCACGCGGTTATTCTGGCATCGCAATGCCAATGCTACCGGCGAATGGGGAGGGGAAAATTTTATAGCATTATCGATCAGGTTCAAAAGAACTTGTCTGAGTCGGTCCGGATCACCCAGTATATAAGAGGGTTCGCAAGCGATGAGTTCAACCTGGTTGTTGCCCCAGGATGAGCGACTTGCCTCGTACACTTCCATAAACAGGTCATCAAACCACATTGGTTCTAACTGAAGTCGCCATCCTGCATCCGCCTGGGCAAGGAGAAGCAAATCATCTAGCAGTCGTGAAACATGTTTACCTGTGCGTCGAAGTGCTGCAATGGCCTCAGTACGGCGTTCTTGATCTTCGTGGAATCGTGCCAGCAAGTCAATGTTCCCGATCATCGCCGCCAATGGCGTTCGCAGTTCATGGGCAGCCTCGGCCAAAAACCGTCTTTGCCCTTCAAATAATGCTTGTAAGCGGTCGAGCATTTCATTAAATGTCTTTGCCAGTTGGCCGATCTCGTCTTGTGGGCCTGAATACTTGACCCGAGCGAAAAGGTCTTCCGCTCGTACGATATCGCTGGCGGCTCGTGTGACATTGGCAACAGGGCGAAGCCCCATGGAGGCAAGCACCCAACCGCCAACGAAACTCAGAACAATCACAACTAGAATTCCCCCCAAATAAATCATGCGAAGACGGCTTAAAGTTGCTTCCAGACTGGCAAACGACTGTCCAACCTGTACAGCGCCGATAACCGCACCTTCCCGAACAAGTGGCTGGTGAAACAAGCGTACAGACTGTCCAGATATGGATATGGTTGTATATGGATTTGAATTGTTCGACAGCTGACTATTGTTTGTTAAGGCAAGGGGAAGTTCCTGGGTCCCTAAATTATATGAATGGGAAACAACCTTTCCGCT
>JAJZTR010000006.1 GCA_021848775.1 Chloroflexota bacterium
CGGGGTACTGCGCCCCAGCCGCGGGCTGGTGGAGGTAGCCGGGCACGAACCGGGCGGGCATATCTGCATTGCTTATGTCCCGCAGCGTTCGCAGGTGGACTGGAATTTTCCGGCCACCGTAGCCGATGTGGTGATGATGGGTCGCAGCGGCAAACTGGGTCTCATCCGCTGGCCGACCGCCCGCGACTGGCATTTGGTGAATCAGGCTCTCGTCACCGTCCGCCTGGACGATTTGGCCAACCGCCAGATTCAGGAGCTTTCTGGCGGGCAGCAGCAGCGCATGTTCATCGCCCGGGCGCTGGCTCAGGAGGCCGAGTTGATCCTGATGGATGAACCGCTCACCGGTCTCGACACCCGTGCCCAGGATGAACTGTTCGACATTCTGGAATTGCTGCACGAGCAGGGCGTGACGGTGATGATCGCGCTGCACGATCTGGAAATCGCCAGCCAGCGCTTCGACCGCGTGATGCTGCTCAACCGCCGCCTGGTGGGTCTGGGGCTTGCCGAGGAGGTGTTCAAACCGGAGATTTTACTGGCTGCATACGGCAGCCATTTGCGTCTTTTACCCGGGCGGAACGGCACTCTGGCGCTCGGCGATTCCTGTTGTGACGATGGAGAACACGACCATGATTGATGCCCTACTGCAACCCCTGCAATATCCATTCATGCAGCGCGGTTTGGCCGCCGCGGTATTGGTCGGCATCGTCTGCGCTGTGCTGGGCGCTTACGTGGTGCTGCGCGGCATGGCTTTTTTTGGCGATGCGCTGGCGCATGCCATTTTGCCCGGCATTTCGATTGGCTACCTGGTCGGCGGCGGCGCGCGCGAGCCGCTTTTCTGGTGGGCAATGGGCACTGCGGTGGTCAGCGCGCTGGGTATTGGCGCGGTCAGCCGCACCGCCCGCATCAAGGAGGATACCGCCATCGGCATCATCTTTGCCGGCATGTTCGCTCTGGGCATCGCCTTAATCTCGTCGGTGCGCAGTTATACGGTGGACCTGGCGCATTTCCTGTTTGGCGACGTGTTGGGGGTGGGCGCGAACGACCTGCTGCTGACGGCTATTTTCGGCGGGCTGATTCTGGTAGTGGTGTTTCTCTTCTATAAAGAATTCATGATCCTGGCTTTCGACCCGGTCCTGGCGGCCACCCTGCGCCTGCCCGCCCGCCTGCTGGATAACATTTTGATCGTATTGATCGCGGTCGCCATCGTGGTGTCGCTGCAGACCGTGGGTGTGGCTTTGATGGTCGCCATGCTGGTCACGCCGGCAGCCACCGCCTTCCTGCTCACCCGCCGTCTGTGGAAAATGATGGTTTTGGGGGCGGTCATCGCCTCCGCTTCAGCCGTGGTCGGATTGTACCTGTCCTATTACATGAATATTGCCTCGGGCGCGGCCATTGTGCTCACCTGCACGGCTGTGTTTATTGTGGTGTGGGCTGCCACCGGCATCAACCGCCGCCTGCGTAGATTTGCACGGTAGGGAGCGGTTGGCAGCTTTAACCCGCATCCCAGCCTTTCTCCTATTAGGGAGCAGGACTCTCAAGCAAGCGGCCTCGCGCGCTTGAAATCCGCAGGCATCCGCTTAACCAGCACGGCTTGACCCTCAGCAAGCAGCGCTATTTTTCTTGAGGTTGATTCACAAGGTTGTATAATCAACAAAGATTTACCAGATCAACATGTTAACAGTTGATGAACAACCTCCCTCCCATGCAGGCCATTCAGTACAATTATCGGTATCCATAAAAGCGGTTCGGAGCAGGAAACCCAATCTTCCAAGGAGCTGAATTATGACGCCGACCAATGATGTGCTGGCGGTTATTTTAGGCGGAGGTCGTGGTTCCCGCCTGTTCCCGTTGACCGCGGTCCGTTCCAAGCCAGCCGTACCCATCGCGGGCAAATACCGCCTGATTGATATCCCGATCAGCAACTGTATCAACTCGGATATTTTCCGCATCGCGGTGCTGACCCAGTTCAACTCGGTTTCTTTGCACCGCCATATCGCCAACACCTATCTCTTCGACGCTTTCCACACCGGCTGGGTGCAAATCTGGGCGGCGGAACAGACTGTTTCCAGCGCTGACTGGTATCAGGGCACAGCCGACGCGGTGCGCAAACAGCTTTTTGAAATCCGCTCCACCCGCACCTCTTATGTGTTGATTCTGGCCGGGGATCATCTGTACACGATGGACTTCAGACCGATGATCGATTTTCACATCCAGAATCAAGCCGAAATCACCGTGGCGGTGCAGCCGGTCCCCCGTGACGAAGCCGGTCGTTTTGGCATTCTCAAGCGCGACCAGGAGGGCCGCCTGATCGATTTTGCCGAAAAACCAAAGGACCCGCAAATATTATCCCGCATGATCTCACAGAGTGATGCCGGGCGGCCTTATCTGGGTTCGATGGGCATCTACCTGTTCAACACCGAAACCCTGATCAGCCTGCTCGAAAAAAATATGTCGTTTGACGACTTCGGCGGAGATGTGATTCCGCACGCAATCCAGGTTGCCAGTGTATTCGGCTACGACTTCACCGGTTTCTGGGAGGACATTGGAACCATCCGTTCGTTCTACGAAACCAATTTGAGGTTAACCACCCCCGATTCGCCTTTCAATCTTTACGATTCAGAGCACCCGATCTATTCCCACGGACGTTTCCTGCCCGGGTCGATCGTCGAAGATTCTGCCCTTGAAAATGTGCTGCTGGCTGAAGGCTGCCGCATCCGCAAGGCGGAGATTCGCCATTCGGTCATCGGCGTGCGCAGCATCATCCAGGAGGGTGTGGTCATCCAAGACACCGTGATGATGGGAGCGGATTATTATTTCAAAGGCAGCCATGGCGAGACGAAATCGGCGGAAGCGGGTTATATCCCCATAGGTGTCGGCAGCGGGACACGTATCAGCGGCGCGATCATCGACAAGAACGCGCAAATTGGCAAAAATGTCGTCATCCGGCCGTTCCCGCGCGGCACCGACCTCGACCTGCCGTTGGGCGTGGTGCGGGATGGGATTGTGGTCGTCGCCAAAAACACCATCATCCCCGATGGAACGGTCATCGCACCCGATTAACACCCGTGATTCGCTGATCGCATAGCCGCCGCTACATCCGTAAGATCCTATTGATTTAATTCCAGTCCATCAAAGCCAACAATAATTAATTTGGAGACTGTATGACTGAACAGAAAGAGATGCCTCAAAATCCTTCCATCAACCTGGATGTGACCGTTACATGGCATTCGCTGCCCCAGCAGGATGTCCTTTCCCGTCTGGATTCTCAGCAATCCAGCGGCCTGACCTCAGAAGAGGCGGCCCTCCGCCTGGCAGCCTTCGGCCCGAATGAGTTGGAAGAACCTCCACGCACCACCTTTTTGCAGATGGTTTTACGGCAGCTCAACGATTTTGTGGTTATCTTGTTGATCATTGCGGCCATCATTTCGACCGTCATCTCCGCTGTTGAGCATGAACCTTACATCGAATCGATTGCGATTATGGCGATCGTCATCTTGAATGCGGTGCTGGGAGTGGTGCAGGAAAGCCGGGCCGAACAAGCCCTGGCTGCCTTGAAAAAGCTTTCCGCGCCGGACGCGCATGTGCTGCGCGACGGTCACCGCATTACCGTGCCCACCCGCGACCTGGTGCCGGGTGATATCGTGTTCCTTGAGTCGGGCAACTACATTCCCGCAGATTTACGCTTGCTGGATGCGGTCAACCTGCGGGTCGAGGAAGCTGCCCTAACCGGGGAATCGGTGCCGGTGGAGAAAAATGCGGCGGCGGTTCTGAACCAGGACAGCACAATCGGCGACCGCAAAAATACCGCCTTTATGGGTACCCTGGTGGCCTACGGCCGCGGCCGCGGGGTGGTAGTTTCCACCGGGATGCACACGCAATTGGGCATGATAGCCACCATGCTGCAGTCGGTTGAGATGGAAGAGACGCCCCTGCAGCGGCGCTTGCAGCAGCTGGGTAAAACCCTTGGTTATGCTGCCCTGGTCATCTGCTTGATTGTTTTCCTGGCGGGCATCATCCAGGGTGGCAGCGTCCTGGAAATGTTCATGGTCTCCGTCAGTTTGGCCATAGCGGCAGTGCCCGAAGGGCTGCCCGCCATTGTAACCATCGCGCTGGCGCTGGGGATGCGCGAGATGGTCAAACGCCATGCGCTGATCCGCCGCCTTTCATCGGTGGAAACGCTGGGATCCGCCACGGTCATCTGCTCGGATAAAACCGGCACCCTGACGCAAAATGTGATGACCGTCACCCGGCTGTGGGTGGACGGGCAGGACATTGAAATAACCGGTACGGGTTCTTCCGCCGAAGGTGAGTTCCTGCTGGATGGCAAGACGGTCGATATCACCAAATATCCGGCTGTCCGGACGGCGTTGTGGGTGGGGGCATTAAATAATGACGCTGAATTGGAGCGCCTCGATGGCGACGATGGTCAGTCAGGCTATCGAATCGTGGGCGACCCGACCGAAGGGTCGATATTGATCGCGGCGGCGAAAGCGGGTTCGCTTCCTGATCAGCTTAACCAGGCTTTTCCGCGCGAACGCGAAATCCCTTTCGATTCTGAGCGCAAGCGCATGGTCACCGTACATGGGATTAAAGCTGCCCGGCAAGAAGACCCTTCGCCGTTCGATGGCAACGGCACAGCAAAATATGCCGTGGTGGTTAAAGGCGCGCCCGATATTGTGCTCAAGCTTTGTTCCGATTATCAGACTGCCGCCGATACCCCGGCTCCGCTGAATGATGACCACCGCAGCCGCATCCTTGACGCAAACGATCGTATGACCCAGGATGCGCTGCGTGTTTTGGGTGTTGCTTACCGCGTGGTCAATGACGAGCCTGAGAAACTGGCAGCCGATCAGATGGAATCCGATCTGATTTTTGTGGGGTTGATTGGCATGATCGATCCGGCCCGCCCGGAGGTTCGACCGGCGTTGGAAAAAGCCGCTCGGGCCGGCATTCGCACCATCATGATCACGGGCGATTACCCCAATACGGCCCGCGCGATTGCAGAATCCATTCACCTTCTGCGTCCGGGGCACCAGGTGCTTTCCGGCGCGCAGCTCGATGAAATGGACGATGCTGCCTTGAATAAAGCCGTAGAGCATACCGATGTATTCGCCCGAGTTTCTCCGGAGCATAAGATGCGCATTGTGGACGCGCTCAAAGCCAACGGAGAGGTGGTGGCGATGACCGGCGACGGCGTCAACGATGCGCCGGCGATCAAACGCGCCGATATTGGTGTTGCCATGGGCATCACCGGCACCGATGTGGCAAAAGGCACCGCGGATATGGTGCTGACCGACGACAACTACGCCAGCATCGTCTCGGCGGTCGAGCAGGGACGCATCATCTACGCCAACATCCGCAAGTTCGTGTATTACCTGATATCCTGCAACCTGGCGGAAATCCTGATCATTTTCCTGCCAACCGCCTTTGGCCGTCTGATGTTCCCCAATGCTGAAAGGACGGTGCTCTCGCCGCTGGCGCCTATTCAATTGCTGTGGTTGAACCTGATCACCGACGGCGCCCCGGCGCTGGCATTGGGCACGGAGGTCGGTGACCCGGACACCATGGAACAGCAGCCGCGTCCTCCGAAAGAACCTATTATCAATTCGTCGATGCGGCTGGGAGTGGCCATTCAAACCGTGGCCATCACAGCGGTGACCCTGACGGCTTATGCCATCGGCTTGAGCCACAACGAACTCTACGCCGAGACCATGGCCTTTCTGACCCTGTCCCTTTCAGAACTTTTACGCGCCTTTACAGCCCGCTCTGAAAACTATCCGCTGCTGAAGATCGGCGTTTTCACCAACAAATGGATGAACTGGGCGGTGTTGTTCTCCTTTGTCCTGCTCATGCTGGTGGTTTATGTGCCAGTATTAAATCCGATTTTCAACACCGTTCCATTGACCTGGACGGAATGGCGCTTTATCCTGCCATTGTTGATGATCCCCTCGCTGGCAGCCGAGTTGGGCAAGGAAATTACTCACCGGAAGGCGCTGCGCCGCCAAGCCGAGAGTCTGAGTTAATCATCCCTTTTATGCAACAAAATTTAAGGGCGAGAAGAGTTCTCCTCGCCCTCATTGATGATCCATAGGATCTCAGTTTTTATGCGATGGTTGCCTAATTCCTGACGATCCTGTCACAGGCAATCCACCTGATCGTCCCTGTCAAGGGAATTTAAGTTAAGCTGAGCGGATGTTTTACCACGAACCGCCCATGCCGCGTCCACCGCGCATGCCGCCGCGCATTCCGCCGCCCATGCTGCCGTGTCCACCCATAAAGCCGTAGGTTTCAAGGTTTTCCAGCAAGGCGTCAGCCTGAGCCTGGGTGATGGTCCCGTCTGCCAGCGCAGCTTCGATGGCAGCTTTACGAGCCGCAGTCATGCTGGTCTGGAAGCCTTCTGAGTTGCGCAGAGCATGTCGTCCCAGCATCAGGTCGGCCTGTTCCTGGGTGATGTCTCCGGCAGCTACTGCACCTGCGATGGCGCTGGTGTGCGCCGTTTCGTAGGCGGCGTTCAACGCGTCCACAGAGATGCCAAGCTCACCTGCCAGCAGTGCCTGGAAGTCGATCTCGCCAGTGCCCATCCAGCCGCCAAAATGCATGCCGAATCTGCCGGCGCTGCGTTCCTTCATGGCGTCAGCCTGAGTCTGGGTAATCAAATCCGCGGCAACAGCCTGCTCCAGCGCCTTGTCAAAAGCAGCCTGATTGGCAGCTTCTAGCGCTTCGACGCTGACTCCCAGCGCCTCAGCCAGATTCTCGTTCGAGACGCCAACTCCGCCGTAACCGCCGCGTCCGTGCTGCAGCATGCCGTACAGGCCTGGGTTCACGGTTGTATCAGCGCTTACGTTATTGAAACCGCCAACACCGATAAAGACGCCCGCGGCCAGAATCACAACGGCCAAAATTGAAAGCCATATTTTTTTCCTCATACATGTTCTCCTTTGAAGGTAGAGGTTAATTAAATCGATCCATTTTGGATCTGCATAAGCATAGCAAATCGCTATTTAAAATTTGTTTAGATTTGGTTACTTTGGGATTTATTCTTTAGAAGAATTAGATAAGAACGAGGGCCGGTCACGCCAGTTTCACGACCGCGGGCGGTCTATGCCAGAAAGGTAAAAATCGGCTGCCGCGCCCAGGGGGACATATAGGTATTCATTTACCCGCCACTCCCCATTAATCTTTCGTTTCGGTCGGTTTCTCGGTTTCGCGGGGGTTGGGCGTCTCGGTACCCTTATCGTCGTCTGGAGTCTCTTGTTGCTTTGTCGGATCGGACATGCTGGTTTCCTCGACCTCTTGCGGCTCAGGCGTGCTCGAAAGCGACAGCGTGTCCTCCCGGTCGACTTGAGGTGTTCCGGTAATCAGCCGTTGTGGTTTGCCATTGTTTCGATTCGGTCCTTCCGGTTGATCCTCGTTTGAAACAGGGCCGGTAACCTTCACCGACAGGGCCAGGAAATACTCCTCATCGTAATGCAGCGTGGTCAGTTCAACCTTCTTGCCAATTTTCGGCTTGCCAGTGATCTGTGTATTCTCCATCACCAACACTTTAACCCCGCTTACCAGCCACTCCGTGTCACTCATCGCTTCCAGGGTGCCGGAGAAATTGAACAAACGCAGTTCCATGTCTTCCACGTCCAGATCCCCTTCGCTGCGTACCTGACCCTTTACTTCAACGTATGAGCCGCTCAAGGACTTGGCAATGGCTTTTTGGTCTGGGTTAAGATTAAGCGGTACCCCGCCCACCGTCCAGGCTTGTGCAGCGGTTTCTTTCAACGGCCCGGCCAATGTAACGCTTTGTGATCGTCCAGTTTTGGTTAAGGCTTCTGTTTCGGCAACCCGGCGGCGGTCGAATTCTTCCTCGAGGTTTAACCGGGCAACTTGATCGGTGGTCAAGGCTAACTGTGCCTGCTCCACCGCTCGTTTGACCGAATACAGCGCCTCACCAGGAACAGCCTTAGCAGATGCCAGGCTGGTGCCGAACACTCCAGCAACGAAGATAAAAACAACCATCGCTGTCACGCCAGCAAAACGCAAGCGGGGGAGAAAACCAGATTGCTTTTTCTGCATGCTGCGCGCCTCAGCCAGGAAACGGGTGCGGCTGTCGATCTGGGCTGAAGCAGGGATGCGCAAAGCCGCACCAGACCGCCGCGCATTGAGGGCAGCCGTCAGGAGCGGGCGAAGTTTTCCGGCCTGGTCGGGGAACTGGGCGAGGATCGATTCCAGATCCTCACCGGCTTCCAACCGGGCCAGGCAGGTTTCCAAAAGTGAATAATCGTTCATACCTTGCTTCAATCTTTTTATCTCCCGTCCAACTGCCGCCGCAGAGCAGCCAGAGCGCGGTATTGTAAAACTTTAACGGCATTAATCGATTTGCCCATCACCTGAGCGGTTTCTTCCAATGAGAGCTCTTGCGAAAATCGCAGTGCGATCACGTGCTGTTGATCCAGTGTCAAATTGAGCATTGCATGACGCACTTCCTGTTTTGTAAAGGCCGCGTCAACTTCGTGTTCGGGGCTGTGAGGATCCGCTATATCGGTGTGATGGTCAAGGTCCTCATCCCGGCGGCGGTACTTTTTTCGATAAAAATCCATTACAAGGTGATTCGCTGTCCCGAACAACCAGCCGCGAGCAGATTGAACCGTCTGTTTGTTCTTCAGCACAACCAGGAAACGCAAGAACACTTCCGACGAAATGTCTTCGCAAACCTGTTGATCACCTACCCGGTAACAAA
Source organism: Chloroflexota bacterium (assembly GCA_021848775.1). GTDB lineage: Bacteria > Chloroflexota > Anaerolineae > Anaerolineales > Anaerolineaceae > Bellilinea. Next base: position 8,729 of record JAJZTR010000006.1, read on the forward strand.
CGTACCGGTAGACCTGCGGGTAAAGCTGGTCATGAAGGGCAGCAAGCGCCTGCGGGTCAAATTGGTGGGCACGTGTCAGCAGTACGGCTGTTTCCAATTCCGTGGACATTTCGGGTGATTGCATCAATGGTTTAAGTATAACCGATGAAATTTCATCGCCAACTATACATCCACCCTTGGGAAATGTGCGACGGTTCAATGAGGCCGGCAAAATGCGCCGGCCCCATTAATCTTGGCTTCACAATCTTACGAAATCATTTTAAGGTTCTTTTTTGGCTGTCCGGCTAAAACTTGTGAGTTTTAAAGCCGTCGTTTTTTAGTCGTCACCATCGTGGTCGTTATCTTCGTTGTCATCGTCGTCATAACCACCATGACCATTGTCTTGATCATCATCATGGTGATCATCATGGTCATCATCATGGTCATCGTCATGATCATCATACTGACCGTCGTTCTGATCATCATACTGATCGTCGTCCTGATCATCATCTCGATCATCGTCGACGTCATCGTCATGATCTTCAAGTTCAATTTCATGCGCCAAATAGGTGCCATCATTTTGAACGAATGCTTCGATCTTAACCACGTCACCTACGACCGGGCTGCCTTCGATTTTTGTCGAGGTATCAATAATGAAGCTCATCCCGCCAATTACCCACAGGGTATCCGAGATGGATTCAACCTGACCGGTGAATTTAAACTCCTCATCATCGTCATCATCTTTGTCATCCTCAGATTCCTTGGAGGGATCGACCGCAAGTTTGATCTCATGGGCCAGGTAGGTGCCATCAGCGTTGAGGAGACCCTCTACTTTTACCAGGTCGCCAACAGCCAGCATGCCTTTGATTTCAGTGGTCGCATCCGTATTGACGGTTTTTCCACTGATCACCAAAACACTGCCGGTGATGGAATCAATTGTGCCAAAGAATTCAATCTTTGTGCCGCCGGGTGCTGAAATATCGCCTTTGAGCTGGATTTTTTCAGCCACCATCATTCCAGCTTCAATGTAACCTTCGACTTCAACCAGCGAGCCGACAGCGATTCCTGAATCGATCATCGCCATATCGACGCTGACCTGTTCGCCTGATACAGTCCACTGGCTGGCATCCATGGCTTCAACGATTCCATAGAACTCGAACTTTGAAGCGGAAACCATCGAATCCATTTTTTCGATTTTCAGCGCGTAGCGGGTTAAATCAGGCAGAAGCATCGCTTTCACCTTCACGCTGTCGCCAACTGCGGGTGTACCACTGGTGTCCGTCAGTGTGTCATACCGAAAGTCAATGCCGCTCACGGTATAGGTGTCCGCCTGGACGGATTCCACCACACCCTTGAATTCAATCACACCAAGCTCAGGAGCATCGACTTTCTCCAGCCCGGGAATGTAGGACATAGGGTTTGAGAAAGCTGCCTGGGCTTTTTTCGCTGTGTAACCGGAGAAAGCCATTACGGCTGCCACAGCAATCAGCGAAGCTGTCATGATTAATAAAAATTTTCCGCGTTTCATTCAAATCTCCTTAAATATCGTTAATTTTAAAAGTAAATGTTCATTGATATAGTCGCTCTACTTGCCCGGAAGTTACAGAAACGACTCGCTGAAGAACCATTTTGCCTGAATAATGACCTGTTTTCTGGATATCCAACCAAATTTTTTAATGAATTGTAAAAAATTTGTGGCAAAATAAATTAACCATGAAACTTCAATCAGACTCACCCCCTAGGGGGAACTTGTGGATATTAACGGGCCCGCGCGGCTCCGGAAAAACGACCCTCTGCCTGCGGCTGGCCGCTGAAGCACGCGCACTCGACTGGGATGTGGCTGGTGTGGTCTCCCCGGCAGCGTTCGACGGCCCGGACAAAACCGCTATCGAGGTCATGGATTTGCGCAGCGGTGAAAGCCGCCGGTTCGCCCGCCGTCCCGTGAATTCCGAGGCCAATCCTTCAAACCACACCGGCTGGGTATTCGACCAAATGGTCCTGGTTTGGGGCAATGAGGTGCTGGCGAACGCGGTCCCCTGCGATATGCTGATTGTGGACGAAATGGGGCCGTTGGAATTCGAGGCCGGGCGCGGCTGGAGTGCAGGCCTGGCTGCGGTCGATTCGCGGTCTTACCGCGTCAGTTTGGTCACCATCCGCCCGGAGCTGCTGGCGGTCGCCCGCCAAAGGTGGCCGTTCGCCGGAGTGGTGGATATGGCTTCACCGGATAGTTTTCTTGAGCCCATGGAAGGGCAGACCGCGCGAAAACCCGGAGAGGATTGATCTGAGGGGCAGGACTTTTCACCCTTGAACAGGTAGAGGCGTCCGGATGGACGCCTCTACGAACCTTTCACAGATCATCCCTCTCAGATCAATTTATTTTATTTGAGTTCCTGAAAGCCTTTGCCGAAAATATCGCGTGCCGGGTTGACGATCACAAAAGCATTCGGGTCGGTGTGCTGGACAATGGACTTCAGCTCAGCAATTTCGGTGACGGTGACCGCCACCATGAGAATGGAATGCTCCTTATTGGTGTATAAACCTGTCCCCGACAGAGCGGTCACCCCGCGGGCCATGCGGGCTAGAATGGTTTTGCCAACTTCATTGGGTTGGTCGGTGATTATCCAGACCAACAACTGGCGGCGTTTGCGCAGGCCAGGAATACGCTTCTTCAGCGGAGTGGTGTCTCCCTCCACGTCCATAAAATCGAACTTCGGCAGCACCTCGCCGCTGGTCTGGCTCAACCGAATGGTGAATAGTGCCAACAGCACCATAAATGTAGTGAAAATAATTCCCGCCAGAAAAACCGTCATTCCTGGTATGGAACCGACATCGGCGCGTTGAATAAACTCTTCCCATGAAATCACTGGTGTCGGGTGAATATAAATTTTCAAAATCCAGGAGAGCCCCAGAATAAGATATATGAAAAAATAGTTCCGCCGCAGCCTGCGGCCGATTGCTTCCAGCATTGAAATCGGGAATTCCGGGTTAAGCAGTGAGTCAGCCAGGCTTTCAGCCCACTCAGCATGAGGGGAAAACGGCGGCACCAGCATGGCAGCAAAGAAGTCGGTTTCCACCAGCCGGGCGCGCAGGCTCCATAATTCATAGTAGCGGTAGCGGCGGGCCTCGATCCATAAGAACAAAGTCACCAGCAGAGCAGTCAGGATGATCGCCCCAAAGTGATTGTCAGGGCTGGCCAGCGCGAAAGAAAGCGCCGCGCCTGTGGAGATAACCGCCCAGTTGGTGGTTGCATCCAGGCGATTGCGCCAGACGTTGCTGCGCGTAATTTCGGCGCGGTAGTAATGCACCATGGCAGTGGTGAATTCAGAGGGTCGCAGTTCGTACCCACGGAACTTCCAGACGGGTTCCTTCGGCGGTTCATTGGGTAAGGTCATCGGTACACCTCCCTTAAATCCTAATTTTTCACCACGGATGGTTTTTCGACCACCACCCACACGGTATGATCCATGTGGTAAATACTGACCTTCGCGCCAAGTTGATGGAACATCGCGGCTATTTGCTCATCCCGCAAAAAATGACTGCGCATGAGCAACAGCTTTTCACCCAGCGCGATTAATTTGACGTAGAAAGTACGAATATCCGGCTCTTCCACCACCAACCGGCCGCCAGGCGTTAACGCCCGGTACAACTCGCGGGCGGTAGCGGATTGGTCGTGTACATGATGAAATGCGTCCACCATGACAATTCTGGGGAACGTGCCGTCCTTAAAAGGCAGCAGTTCGGCGCGGGATTGTGCCGGTATCAGTCCATCCTTCTGCGCGGATTGCAGCAGCATCTTATAGGAGATATCCTGGATGACCACGCACGCTCCCGCTGCGCTCAAAACCTGCGCAACGCGTCCGGTCCCTCCCGCAACATCCAACAGCAGGTTCGCATTTTCAGGGCTCACCAGATCCAGAAATTCCCTGGCTGGGGCTGCATGAAACAAACGCTCATAATAGGGCGCTAAAAAATCGAAATGGTCGAAACCAGTCATGCTTTTTATTCTACCAGCATTGTGAAACAGGGGGCGTGAAGACCCAGTTCGTTCTTAACTTGACAAAGTCTATCTAATTACTATAATATTAGCATACCCTAATTAAGGATTTAGTGTATGTTAACTTCTTCGGTTGAAAATTACCTTAAGACCATCTACAGCCTGCAGCAGGAAACGGGTTGGGCTAGTACTTCCGCCATCGCCGAAATTATGGAGGTTGCCAATCCATCGGTGACCATGATGCTCAAACGCATGGCAGCCATGGACCCGGCGCTGATCACGTATGTCCCCTATGAGGGTGCCAAACTGACACCCGGCGGCGAAAGACAGGCGCTGGATGTGATCCGGGTGCACCGCCTGATGGAAACTTTTCTGGTGAAGGCGCTGGGTTACACCTGGGATGAAGTCCATGAAGATGCCGAACGCTTGGAACATGCCAGCTCGCCGCGGCTGATCGAGCGGATGGCTTCATTTCTCGGCGACCCAGCGCGCGACCCGCACGGCGAAGACATCCCCGACCGCAACGGCAAACTGCCGCAGCGCAGCGAAACACCTTTGACCCAGCTCGACCCGGGTCAAAGCGGGCGGATTGTCCGTGTCGCTGCTGACAAACCCGACATCCTGCGGTATCTGGACGAAATTGGCCTGACCTTGGATGTCACGGTCGAAGTATTGGAAAAAGCGCCTTTCTCCGGGCCTGTCACCATCAAAAACCCCCAACCGGGCAGCGCTGCCCGCGCCCTTGGCCGCGAGGTAACCAACCGAATCTACGTCGAAGCCTCTGATTAACGGTAACAGGAGGAATCTATGATTTCCAGAAGGAATTTTATTAAATCGCTAGGTGTGACCCTCGGACTGGTAGGTGCAGCCAGCCTGCTGCCCCATCCGGCTACCAGCGCGCATGACACGAGTCGCGCGTCAATGGGTATGGATCAGCCGGGCGGTCATGCCGATTTGAGCGGCACTGTAGGTGAAACCGATTTGTCGTTGTTCGACCCGAGCGCCTTCATGACCCGGTTCGATATGGGCACGGTCAGCCAGACCAGCAGCGGGCGTACCCTGCGCGAGTATGCCGTCACGGCGCTTGATCAGGAAATCGAAATTGCTCCCGGGGTGTGGTTCCCGGCCTGGACCTACAACGGCCAGGTACCCGGTCCCACGTTTCGCTGCACTGAAGGGGATCTGCTGCGATTTCATTTCAGCAACGGCTCCACCCACCCGCACACCATCCATTTCCACGGTAATCACCCGCCGGGCATGGACGGGGTGTCGCCGATCATTAATCCCGGTGAGAGTTTCACCTATGAGTTCGAAGCGCGCCCCTTTGGGCTGCACCTGTATCACTGTCATGTGATGCCATTAAAAAAACATATTCACCGCGGGCTTTACGGCACCTTCATCATCGATCCCCCTGGCGGGCGGTCGCCGGCGCACGAACTGGTGATGGTGATGAACGCCTTCGACACCAACTTCGACAACGAAAACGAGGTATATGCCGTCAACACGGTGGCATTCCATTACTCGCGGCATCCGGTTCAGGTGCGGGTTGGCGAACTCATCCGGGTGTACCTCACCAACCTGACCGAGTTTGATCTGATCAATTCATTTCACCTGCACGCCGCCATGTTCCGGTTGTTCCGCACCGGCACCAACCTCGAAAACTACGAGTTGACCGATAACGTCATCATGGGGCAGGGCGAACGCCACATCCTTGAATTCACCCTGGATTACCCCGGACAGTATATGTTCCATGCCCACCAGTCGGAATTTGCCGAGCTGGGGTGGATGGGGTTGTTCGAGGCGGTGGCGTAGGAGAAACCCATGGACATGGACAAATCAACTTCCCGTTTAACCTGGCGCATGCCTTCCTGGCTGCTCTCGTTATTTCCGCTGGTTCTTCTGGGGCTGCTGGCATGGGTCTTCAGCCTGACCAACCCCCTGGGGTTGTTCACCGCCAATGTGCCGCCCATCGAGCAGATATCGGTCGAGCGGGTGCTGGTCACACAGGACGGATTCGATCTGCAGCTGCTTAACTCCGGTCCGGAACCGGTAAAAATATCCCAGGTGATGGTGGACGATGCTTACTGGCAATTTACTCAGGATCCTCCCGGTTCGCTGCCGCGGCTGGGGCGCGCCACCTTATCCATCCCCTATCAGTGGGTCGAAAACGACTTGTACAACATTCGCTTGATTTCCTCGACGGGATTGACCTTCGATGCCCAGGTACCCATCGCCACCCAGACGCCTGTTCCGGGCGGGCGGGAATTCCTAGCCTACGGTCTGCTGGGCGTCTACATCGGTATCATCCCGGTGGGCATTGGCCTGCTGTGGTACCCTGCCATGAGGCGCATGGACCAGCGCTGGCTTGGCGCCATCCTGGCGCTGACGGTCGGACTGCTGGTTTTCCTGCTGGTTGATACGCTGCTGGAGGTAATCGAAATCGGATCGACCCTGCCGGGCGTGTTCCAGGGTGTGCCGCTGGCATTGTTCGCGGCGCTCATTTCCTGGCTGGGAATCGTAGCTCTGAGCTCGCTGCGTAAAAAAGGCAGTTCGCAGGCAAAAGCGCGGAGCCGATTTTCACTGGCATTCCTCATCGCCGCCAGCATTGGGCTGCATAACCTGGGCGAGGGGCTGTCGGTAGGAGCGGCTTTTTCCCTTGGCGAAGCAGCGCTCGGCACCTTCCTGGTAGTCGGGTTCATCCTGCACAATGTCACCGAAGGCATTGGCATCGCGGCCCCGCTGCTGCCTGCCAACACATCCGAGGCAGATAACACAGAGCGGTCAACCCCAGGTCTGGGTTCCTTTCTTTTGCTGCTGCTGGTTTCAGGCGGGCCGGCCATTTTGGGAGCCTGGCTGGGCGGTTTTGCCTATTCGCCGGTGCTAAGCACGCTTTTTCTTGGCATCGGCTTAGGCGCCATCTGGCAGGTGATTGTGGAAGTCGTCGGGCTGCTGCGTCGTTCAGCTGCCGCCGCGAAGTCATCCTGGGTGAACGCGCTCAACCTGGGCGGGTTTACAAGCGGGATTGCCATTATGTATCTGACGGCGTTCCTGGTCAAATTCTAGCCTGCGAAGGATTCTGCGCCTCGGCGTATGCTACTTATCCAGCTCATACAACGAGATATGCCGCTGGCTGGCGGCGCCGAACGCCGACTGCTCCCAGCCGCCCCAGCGGTGGCGCAGCCGCAGTCCAGCCAGCCGGGCCATCAAATCCATTTCCGCCGGCCAGATGTACCGCAGTCGAACCGGGAAAATCTCTACGCCTTGCGCGCTCAGGTGAACATGCTGCGCGGTGATCAGCTGCCGGGGGATGTCCACCTGGCTGGCATCCAGAAATAGATTGTCGTTGTCCATGCTGTTCACCCGCAAGACCTGTCCGGCGCTGAAACGCTTGAGGTCCGGCACGAAGGCCTCGACCACGAATACACCTTCCGGCGTCAAGTGACGGGCAGCGTTCTCAAAACAGTGTAATTGCTGTTCCTGCGTAAGCGGGGCAAAAATCGTGTTGAACACAATATAGACCAGTGAAAATTTGCCCTGCGCTTCAAGCGTTGTAAAATCGCCCTCCAGCACTTGAATCCGGTCGCCGCCGGGCTTGGCTTTCAGCTTCTCGATCATCGCCGGTGAGGCGTCGATGCCGTGCACCTCAACCCCCATCGCCTGCAGGGGTAATGCAATGCGGCCGGTGCCAATGCCAAACTCCAGCGCCCGCCCCCCCTGTGCCATTTGAGCCAGGCGGTGAATAGCTATTTCTTCGTAGCCCGAGTACAAATCATCATATACCGCAGCGATTCTTTCGCCATAGGTTTCAGCTGAATAAGATTCCATATCACTCTCCCTCTGCGGCTGTTCACTGGCGATTCTTAGAACTTTTCTCTATTGGTAAAATAATTGTACCTTTTTTAAAACTTAGGTGTTATTATCATTAAACTGGTGTCTGCGAGGCTGACCATTTTTTTGTTTTATGCATGGGGAGGATCTTATGAAACTCAGTGCTCCAAAAGTTGTCGTCTGGTGGGTCGCCGTAATCCTTGGATTATTGGGGCTGCTTGGCAGCCTTGGCGTTATCGCCGCCCTGTCCGGTTTTGCCTTCTGGCTGGTTTTTGTTGCTTTTGTTTTGTTGGTGTTAGGCACATTCTTCAAAGATCTCTAGATTCAAAAAAGTGCGGCAGGTATATTGAACAGCCTCGCACACCAAAGTTTCGGCCTGCGCACTTCAACCACCTCCCCCTTAAATCAAGGGGGATTTTTTTATTCCCACAAAAATTCGAGCGGCTCAGTCTGGGGCAGAGTGACGCTCTCCAATTCAGGCGAGATCGAACCGCAGATGTTGTTGAGGCAGTTGCAGTCTTTGTCCATGCGGTTACTGGTGCAGGCAATGGCGGTGTAGCTGACGTACCACTTGCCGGTCAGCCCCGATGGGAGATAGGCGTAGAACACTCCAGTCAGGTCGGTCATGGCATCGGTGCGGAAGGCGGTGCTGCTGGCACCCTGGATCATGAATTGAATGCCACTGATGGGCTCCCCGGCGCCATCCACCACGCTGCCCGTGATGAGCTGGGCATCTTCCGGTTCACGCACGGGGGCCAGCTGCAGGTCAATGTCAGAGGTGATGAGCTGGGCGAAGATCCAGCCGGTTGTGTCATCTTCTAATTCGACGTAAATCCATTCGCCGCCGGGCGATTTGCCCAACACCTGGAAAGGTGTATCTTTTTCCAGCATGGTCAAAACGGTAAAGAGATAGCCGGGATTGGAACGCAGATTCAGGTAGTCGGTGAGGGCCTTGGCCTCGAACGGCTGAAAAGGCGTTGCAGTGGGCATGGGGGTGGCGGTGGGCTCCGGCAGGGGTGTCCAGGTAGGCGGCAGCGGAGAGGGCGTCTCCGGGATGGGCGTAGCCGCCGGTGTGGCCGGGGTTGTGCAAGCCGCCAGCAGGATTAGGATGCACAGGCAAAGCAGTCTGGATAGCTTCTTCATTTGACCCTCCTCACTCAAAACAGCACTATATTCATTATATACATCTGTGCAAGGGGGAAAAGAGGAGAGTGCACACCCATCAGGTTGGAGTCCGGGATTGAACAATTTTGGATTTCGGACTGCGAAGCCTGCTTTGATCTGGCATCCGTTGAACATCCTCAATCTGACTCTCGACTCCTCGAGGCGGGCGAAAATTAATTACCCCAACCTGACCCAATAATTTGGGGGATAGGGGAGATAAATCAGCGGCACAAGACGACTAGAGTCCCCTCCTATTTTTAATTCATCCCAACCCCCGCAACCTGCTATAATCCTAGTCAGGGATTAATCCGTGATGCCTGCCTCTCCAGTTTTCGCAAAATACGCCTGGAGTTCGATCTTTGTCCTGCTCGTCGCAGCCGGGCTGATTCTGGCAGCCTGTGCGCCGCCCACGCCGCAGCCTACGGCTGCCCCCACAGTCACACCCTCGGCTACCTCCAGCCTGCCGCAGACCCCCAGCCCCACCGCAATGCGCACCATGCGCAGCGTCTTTCCCACCGCGCAAATGACCCCCTTCCGCCCGACCCAGCCGCCGCTGGCCGGTATTCAACAGCCGGAAGAGGTGCGTTCGCTGCTGCTGATCGGCACCGACAGCATGTCGCCCTTCCCGGGACGCAGCGATGCCATCATCCTGGTGTTTTACCATCCCCGGCTGGGGCGCGCCAGCTTTCTTTCCATTCCCCCGGATACCTTCCTGTACATCCCCGGCTATACCATGCAGCGGCTGAACACCGCCTACGCTGTGGGCGGATTCGACATGGTCGCGGATGCGCTGGAATACAATTTCGGGGTGCGCCCGGACGACTATGCCGTGGCGCAACTGGATGATTTTGTGTACTTTATCGACGACATCGGCGGCCTGGAAGTGACGGTGGTCGAGCGCATGCCTTCCATCTGTTCGGACATTCAACCGGGGCGCAACCTGCTGACCGGCGACCAGGTGATGTGCTACCTGCGCTACCGCGACGAAATGAACGAACTTAAGCGCAATTTACGCCAGCAGGAAGTGTTTCGGCTGGTGCTGCAGCGCATGATTCACGGCGGCACCCTGGCGCGGCTGCCGGAATTGTACAGGGTGTATTCCAACAGCGTCGAATCCAGCCTCAAGCTGCCCGAGCTGATCCGTCTCATCCCCTTCATGCTGCGCCTGGGCGATGCCAACCACCTGGGCTACTTTCAGGTGAAGGCGCCAGCCCTGGTCACCTGGCAGATCCCGGACGGGTTAAAACCAAGAGTATTTCTGCTGGAACAGGGACCGCTGGCACGGCAGGTGCAGGCCGCCATCGATTTTGTGCAGGTGCCTGTCCCCAACAGCGAGTTGATTATCACCCTGGAATACGAATTGACCATCTCGCCCACGCCCACCAACACCCGCACCGCCTCAGCCACCCCGACCGTCACCGAAACCGGCACTGCTTCCGTCACCCCCACCGTGACCCCGACCCCGACCATCACCCAGACCGGAACCCGGACTGTAACCGGCACTGTTACCATTGTAAACACGTCTACCGTCACCCCGTCACCGACGCCTTAATCAAGGGGTGCGGCTTCCATAGTGCGCCCATCCTTATTTTTTTCAAAGAACCTGCAGCCTTTCCCCCCGTAGCAATTGACTTCCAAATATGCTACACTTATCGGACGCTGAATTGCAGCGGTGTATTCGGCACGCATCCTGTATCTATGGTAGAGAATGACCGGACTGAAGCGCTTATTGGCCAGGGGGTTTCTGATTTTGACTGTAGGGGGGCTGCTTGCCTCCGCTGCACTACAGTCTATGCCAGTTCGCGCGCAACAGGAAACGCCGGAAGCGCCGCAAGCGCCTAAGAGATTGACCACGCTGAAGGTCGAGTACACTGCCAGCGAGTGGTGGTTGGTGCGCTGGAAAGGCGATGAGATCACCTGCCGTTTCATCGTCGATCACACCGGGCTGCCCATTGGCGACGAGATTCAGACCTGGTGCGGTGATGTTCTCTATGCCGAATGGAACCGGACCCAACCCTGCACGCTCAGTACGCCCGGGCAGACCACCCAGACCTGCCCCGGTATGTACTTGCATTTTTTCGAAAGCAAACCAGCGGTGAAGGAAGTCGAGGTGGAATTACCCCTGCCCAGCGTGTGGATCTCGCTGGTGGGCTGCACAGCCGAACCACCCGGCAACCGCTGCGTCGGTTCGCCCAATCTGCTGTTGACCGGCGAGGAACCGCTGCCCAATGAAGTGATTATCAGCATTCAGGGTGTTTTCCAGGGCGAGCCGTTTATCTGCAGCGGCAATCCCTGCACCTTACCGCTCAAACCGACCGGGTCGCAGGGTGGTGTTTTGGAATTCTGGGCGGATTCAAGTTTTGGTGATTCCAGCCCGCGCTACGAAGCTCAGATACGTGTGCTGCCGCGCGGCGATTTCATGTCGCCTGAAGGCGGATCGAGCGACCCGCCGCTGTACTACATCGATGTCATCAGCGACCAGTGGCGCGGCGGTCCGCTGGCTTCCTGTTCCGACACCTGGCAGTCTTTCCCCGAAATTGGCGGACCGGAACCCTGGCTGACCACACCGCAGGAAGCGTCTGCGTTGTACACCGAGGTGTCTTTATATTACCTGGCCGCCATGCTCATCACCAATAACCAGGTGGATGCCAGCTCCTGCCCGGACGGCGGACTTGACAGCGCGCTTTCGGCCAATCAATGCGGGCTTGCGCAGGCGCGTGATGAGGTGATCACCTGGCAGAATCAGTTCGATGAAGAGATTCTGGCTGTCGCCCTCGAGACCGGCATTCCTGCCCAGCTGCTGAAGAACGTATTCAGCCGCGAGAGCCAGTTCTGGCCCGGTATGTACGAAAACTACAAGGAAGCCGGGTTGGGTCAACTGACCGACCAGGGCGCTGAGACGGTGCTGCTCTGGAACCCGGACTTCTTCCAGCAATTTTGCCCGCTCGTGCTGCACCAGACGCGCTGCGACCTTGGATTTGGCAATTTGATCAGCAGCGAGCAAGCCATGCTGCAAGGCGCGCTGGTCAAAAAGGTCAATGCTGCCTGCGTGGACTGTGAAGCGGGCATCGACCTGACCCAGGCCGAATTTAGCGTGAAAGTCTTCGCCGAAACGCTGGCTGCCAACTGCGAACAGGTCGGGCGCATTATCACCAACACCACCAGCCTGGTGCCCGGGCAAACCGCCAGCTACGCCGATCTGTGGCGCTTCACGCTGGTCAATTACAACGCCGGCGCCGGCTGCCTGACCACCGCCATCAAACGCACCTACCTGGGCGGGGAAGCCCTCGCCTGGCAGAACGTCTCATCCCGCTTGGAGGTGGCCTGCCGCGGCGCGCTGGATTATGTCAACGACATCAGCATGGTGAACAGCGGAGTTAAACCGAGCCCAACCTCCTGGGTATTTTTTGGCACCGGAATGCCGCCCACCGCGCCCATCGCCACGCTGCTGGCGACCCCTCAGCCCACCGCCACACCTGAGCCTGGCCAGCCAACTTCCACACAGAGTGGCTACCCCTATCCCATCGATACCCCCTACCCGACTCCCACCTTTGGCGGCTACCCCTAAGCCGGAACCTATCCTTTGAGCTGCGCCGGACAGGGGGAATGGATCGCGCTGTTTCGCGGGCCGGCCCCCAGCATGGAGCATATCGAAGTGCCGCGGGGACTGATAAATGCATGCATCTGGGTTGGGTTGAGGGTGACCGCCCGGCTTGACTTTCGCCTTCTGCCCGTTATAATTCGCGTGCAAGTCCGTATCCACTAATTCCGGCTGGCAATAACGCCAGGATAACCCATTGACTCATGTCGTAAGGGAGGAACCATGTCGACCTTCAATCTCATCATCCAAACCCTGCACAACATCGGACGCTGGGGTGTTGTTATTCTCGCCGTAATCGCTATTATCCGTGCCTTTTCAGGCTGGTTCGGCAAGAAAACATTCACCGCAGCCGATAACAAAGTCGGATTTCTCTACACCATGGCGCTGGATATCCAGGTCCTGCTTGGATTAATCCTTTACTTCAGCAAGGGCTGGTTCGGCGTCCTGACGACTGACTTTGGCGCTGCCATGAGCTCGAGCGGAACCCGCTTTTTCGCCATCGAACATCTGCTTGTCATGATCGCTGCTGTGGCGATCGCGCATATTGGGCGGTCTCAATCACGCAAGGCGGAAAGCGACGTGAAGAAACACAGCCGGGCTGCCCTGTGGTATTTAATTTCCTTTATCGTGCTGCTGGCATCCATCCCCTGGCCGTTCATGGCTAACGCCCGCCCCTGGCTGCGCCTGTTCGGGATCTCCTTCTAACCCATTCACGCTCCAGATCAGGTAAGCGCTGAACCCGGGTCGACAAAAGTACCGTTGCGCAGGTCCACCAGCGCTTGCTGTATTTCTTCGCGGGTGTTCATCACAAACGGGCCGTAAGGCGCAATCGGTTCGTGAAACGGCGCGCCAGCCATCAGCATAAAACGCATGCCATCGCTGCCTGCCTGCGCCGTGAGCTCATCGCCATCGGTCAGCACCAGCATGTGCAGTGCAGCAGCATCATCGCCGCCCAGGGTGCCGCTGCCCTCGAAGAGGTACACCAGCGTGGTGTGACCGGCCGGAACCGGCTGGCTGAAGGTTGCGCCTGGTCCGAGCTGCACATCCAGATAGAGCGGGTCGGCCGCGATTTCAGTGACCGGTCCGTGCACCCCGCTGACCTCGCCCGCCACCACACGTACTTTCACCCCCTCCAGCTCAACCGACGGGATCGAATCGGCAAGCACTTCCTGGTAGCGCGGATGCCCCATTTTTTGGGCAGCCGGTAAATTGACCCACAACTGAAAGCCGTAAATCACGCCGTCAGGTCCGCGGCGCGGCATTTCCTCGTGCAGGATGCCGCGTCCCGAGGTCATCCACTGCACATCGCCGGGTCCGATGATGCCGGTGTTACCCAGGCTGTCGCGGTGGCGCACGTTGCCTTCCAGCATATAAGTTACCGTCTCGATGCCGCGGTGCGGGTGGGTGGGAAAGCCCTGGATGGGTCCTTCGACGGGATCATTGAAAGCGAAATGGTCAAACAGCAGGAACGGATCGTACAGGTTGGAAACCCGCGGCGAGACCGAACGGCGCAGTTTAACGTCTGCGCCTTCGATGACCATTTGCGGCTCGATCGAAGTAAGGATAGAACGGGGTGTGCTCATAATTCCTCCAATTAATAATATTTAGTGAAATTGTAACAGATTTGCACAACCTCGTTATACCTATAAATGCGTGGTGGAGCTTTATCTGCAAACCATGTAGGCAGGCGCCTATGCATCCTGCAGGTTGTCCCAGTTGACGAAGCGGTCATAATCCAAGCTGAATTGGTCGTACAATTCTCGCCTCTCATTGTGACAGGAAGAAAACTAAACCCCGTAGGCTTTAACCCGCGGCCACAGCAGCACCACAAAAAAAACTGAGCCCAGTATCTCAAGCCCCTTTCCGGCTGCTTGAAACCCCGCGGGCAGCAGGCCGGTACTGGCGGAAAGCAGAACTCCCAGGTTGATCAAGCCAAAGGAAGCCCATCCCAGGGACAATGAGCCGCGGGCCGGGCCTTTGGAATGGCGCGGCAGTATCCAATAAGCCGTGCCCAGTGCCAGTTGAATAATCCAGCCGAGCATCAGAAACTCGATGTGCGATGGCAGCAGCCCCCAGGCTGAGGGAGCAAAATTCAACCCGTTGTTGGCCAGCAGCCAGGCACCCAGCGAAAAACCTGTCAGCAGGTAGATCAGAGATGCGCGAATAAACCAGACACTCAGCCGCGGCATGTTACTTCTCCTTGACCCTGCCCCAGGTGTTTACCACGAATGCGGCGCCGCCTACCCATAACAGCAGGGCAGCAATTGCCATCATCCAGCCGGCCCAGCGTTCTTGAGTGGTTGCATAAAGTGGTTCTCCGACCAGCCGAAGGACCAGACCGGCATTTAGCGTAATCAATGAAACCCAGCCTGCCCGGTCGCTGCGGCGTGGTTTTTCCTGCGTATATTTGGGGAACATCCAGAACACCACGCCCATAATCAACTGCGTGATCCAGCCGATGGTGAGAAAGTGTACATACGAAGGGAACAACCCCTGCAAGCGAAGTTGGACCAGGTTCGCGCTGTCCAGTGCGAGCAGAATCCCAAGCAGCAGCGCCAAAATAAAATAAACCAGGGCGGTTTTAATCCATAAGCGAGTCAGAATGGGCAATTCAGCCTCCAAAAAAGCTTTCTCTCTATTTTATGATATTTTCTGGCCAAGTTATTTGCTGGGTGGCAAACATTAAAAGGAACAGGGAACGGCGAGCCTGCCGTTCCCTGCAAAATGAAGGTGAAGCCAGATTTTACCGAAAAATAAGCGGCAGGAAGACTTTGAGTGGAACTGCCTCGGTCACATCAGAGCAGACCGTTTCGCTGTCCACTGTCGCACACACCTGGAAGGAGCCGCCAACAAATGGGGCGGTGAAGGTGGTTTGAGCTGCGCCGGAAGTTGTGAAACCGCTGGCAGGGTTAACTGAGCCAAGGGTGATTGCGCTGAAATTCGCCGGGATGCCATTGGGGACGAAGCCGGCACTGGATGTGTCTACCAACAATGAGTTATTAATCAGATTGGCTGTAAAAACCGAGGTTCCGCCAGCCGGCACGGATGTAGGATTTACTGCTGTACTTAAGACCAGCCAGGGAGATAACAGATCTGGATTATTATTTACCGCGGTGTCACACCCGGGCGCGCCGGGTCCTGCGTTACAGCCCCACCAGTTATTAACCAGGCTGATGCCCAGGCCTGTATCGTTTTGAACCCCGACACCATTTCCAGCAATACGGTTGTGATGAAAGTCATCCAATTTGGATTGTGCGATTGGGCCGGCGGCAATCACGCCATAGTTGTTGCCGCTAATGTCATTGCTTACCACGCTGCTGGTATCCAAATACCCGGAACCGCAAACAGTAACACCGTCAATAGGCGGGTCGGCCGGATCGCATTGATAGAATGACAGGCCGGCGTCGAATCCCGTCCCAGGACCGCCAATGCTGTTCCCGGTCACCTCCACGGCCAGCACGTTATTGCCAGATCCGGTGCTGGTGCCGAAACCCGCATCAATTTCAATGCCAAAAGTTTTTGTGTTCGAAAGGCTGCCCACATACGAAACAGTATTGTTGTTTATTGCCACACTTAACGGAACCCCGGTAAGCACTGCGTTCAGCATTTCCAATGCAGGTGGATCGACAGGAGAAAGAATATCCTTTGAGCGGTCGGTCACAAGAATGCCATAAATGTTCTGTCCAGGGTTTTGCGCCGTCCCTGGTTTGAAAACCTGAATCTGGTTTCCAGAAATTTCCCGGTGATTGCCAAGATCTTCCGGATCGGTAGAGTACACGATCCCCGCCTGAGCACCGGTGATCACATTGTTCAAGGTGTCAGCGGGTGTAGAAATACAGAGAATGCTCACAGCTACCAACGGATCGGGTTTTCCTGAATTATTAATAGCGATATCTGAAATGATATTTTCTTGAATTGTGCCGATACTCAGAGGAGCTTCGATTTGTATTCCATTTTGTGCCACTGTCGCGTTTGGCGTACCATAAATTGTGTTTCCCTCAATCAAGAAGGTCAGAGGTGTTGGCCAGGCGTGGGTGGTGAGCGAAATCGCATTTTTATGGAAATTTGAGATCGTGTTTGCCAGTATATCAACGGAGAGCGATCTGTTTTGATCTGAATTATAGACATAGATACCGACACCTGTATAAGTGTTGTCGAAAGCTGTGCCGCGGATACCACTGATAACATTGTTTATCGCTGCACCCCCCGCGTTTCGATAGGCAATCGCAAAATAGCGTGGGTAGGTGGGGCTGGCTTTGTTTGCTCCATTGATAGTAAAACCCTGTACGGTTGCCACCACATCCTGCACGCAAATGATGGGATAGTTGGTGAGGAGGGGAGAATTGCATGCTTCTTTAAGAGTTTTTGGTGGATTAATGACAGCGCTTTCATTCGTCAGCAAGGTCAGATTTTTATCAATAGAAACCTGCTCGGTATACGTGCCTGCTTTTACTTCAATCGTATCATTGATGGCTGCTGCGATCACTCCCTCCTGGATGGTTGCGAATGAATCGGTGCCAAAGGCTGTCGCAGGGCCCGCACCGTCGGGATCAGATCCAGGGGTAGCTCCAATCCAATCATCATCGACATAAATTGTGGCAGCAGCTTGCGCTGGCTGGATAATCCCAAACACAAGGGAAAATAAAAGGATTGCACCTATCCCAAGTAATGTCGGGCGAAAAAGCCATTTAATTAATCGTTTATTCGTTTTTTCCTCCCGTGATAACCCCCAGCCCTGCAATTATCTGGCGGGTTCCCTCGATTGTCGAGCACTATAGTTACCAATAAAATCAAAGCGAATAATGCCCAAACCAGCGTGCTGGAAATATTGAAAGGTTAAAAAAACCAATTTATCGAGTAATTCTAAATCTTCAATCATATTTGTAATAGTATAAACCGGATTAAGTTCCAATCCAATGCGTTGGTTAGGTTTTGGGCCGATTCTTGGTAAACTCTATAAATTTCTTATGTGCCGCAATATTAAACATCGCGGGAGCCTTTTCCGGCTCCCGCAAGATTTCCCTTCTTGTTTGTCATCAATTACAGAGCGCTGTAACGTTCCACACGCTTGCCAATGATGCTCAAACTGCCGCGCCAGAAATCCGGCTGGCGGATATCAATACCAAACCGGGCGGCCAGGGCAGCCGCATCCCCCATTCCGGTGGATGCCAGCAGGGCTTTGTACTCAGGGACGAAGCTTGTGCCGCGCTGTTGGTAAATCGCGTACAAACCAGTGCCGAACAACAATCCGAAGGCATAGGGGAAGTTGTAGAACGCCAGATAGGAGCTGTAATAGTGCGGCTTCCAGGTCCACATCCATTTTTGCAGGTAGCGCTCATCCAATCCGTCGCCGTAGGCTTCCTTCTGCGCATTTTCCATAATTTCACAGAACTCATCGGCGGAAAGTTCAGCCTGCTCGCGGCGCTTGAAGATTTCCGACTCGAACAGGAAGCGCGAATAAATATCGACAATCACCTGCGAATCGCCAGTTAAAGCCGCTTCCAGAATCGCCCACAGCTCATCCGCATCTTTGGCCTGCTCCATGACCGCTTCGACCACGATGGTCTCGCACATGATGGACGCGGTTTCCGCCATGGTCATCGGTGTGGTGCGCTGCAGTTCGGTGCGCCCGGCTTTGAACATGCAATCGTTATGGAACGCGTGCCCCAGCTCGTGCGCCAGCGTGCTGACCACATCCAGCGAGCCGTCAAAGCTTAGCAATACCCGCGATTCTTTCACGCCAGGCACCGACATGCAGAACGCCCCGCCGCGTTTACCGCTGCGCTGCTCGGCGTCGATCCAGCCGCTGTCGAAGGCACGGCGGGCAAAGTCAGAGAGGTCCGGCGAGAATTTGGCAAAGTTGTCCAACACAAAAGCACGTGCCTCGTCATAGGTATACGTTCGGCTGGTTTTACCACCGGGGGCAAACAAATCCCACCAAGCCAGTTTCTCCTTGCCCAGTTTACGCGCTTTTGCCTGGAAATAACGCCGGAACATGGGCAGCGATTCACGCATCGCAGTCAGCATGGCGTCCAGGGTCTGGCGGTCGATGCGGTTGATTTCCAAAGCCGAATGCAGGGCATCGGTGCGTCCACGATGCTTGTTGAGTGTGACCGAAGTGCCTTTAACACCGTTCAGGGCAGCCGCCAGCGGTTCTTTCATACTCTGCCAGGCAGCATTTTCCGCCTCGTAGGCTCTGCGGCGCACATCTTCATCCGGGTGGGAGCGCAAGTTGATCAGGGCTGGCATGGATAGCTTTTGTACTTTTCCATCCAATTCGAAATCCACCGTCATCTGCGAGGTGACCGTGCCCTGTAGTTTATCCCAGGCGTTGGCGCCGCTCAAATTGAGTTCAGCCGCCAGTGCTTCTTCAGCCGGGCTCATCAGGAACTTGCTTTGTTCAGCGGTCTCACTCAACATGAATGCATGCTCTTGTGCCGGACCCGGAGCGGCGGTGATTTGCGGCAGCAGAGGAGCAATTTTCCCAATCCATGCCTTAACACGGGTATTCAAAATATTTGCCTGAACTGAGATTCGTTCAAACTCCGATTCCTTGCGCATGGCAAAAGTATTGAAAGAGTCGGTCGAAACAAACGAGTTAATGTAGGCGCTCAGGGTGTGCCCCAACAACAAAGTGTTGTTGAGCTCGGTCAGCAGGTCATTAACCTGCCGGGTAACCAGCGCCGGATCGCTGGAAGCGTCCAGGCTTTCCAGCCCGGAAACACGCTTTTCCAAATCGCCAAGCATCGATTTCCAGCGCTCGATGTCAGCGGAGAACTGTGGGGAATCTAAACCGGGATAAACATTGGACAAATCCCAGCGGGGCGGAACTGTTGCAGACATGGTCGATCCTTTCAATAACAGAGGTCGGAATGGAAAATACCAAACCAGTATATTATATCCAATCTGCCCTGCTTAACGACCCCCACTTCAGGCGGTTAAAATGGCCTTCGCCTGCTCGTAGGCTTCCTGCGGCGAGAGGGAAAGAAGCGCATCACCTGGCTGAAGAATCATTCCGCCGTTGGGCACTAAAAATTCATCCCCGCGGGCAATCAGCACGATCAAGTAATCGGGTGGCAGATCGAGCTGATAAATAGCCTTGCCTATTGATTTGGCTCCCGGGGGAATCTGAATTTCAAGCAGATCACCGCGAATATTTTTACCGGGAACATATTCGATCGGATAATCCCGACTGACCGGCGCATCCGCATCTACTTTGAGCAGCCGGGCAACATAAGGGATGGTGGTTCCCTGGACCAATACCGAAGCCAGAACCACAAAAAACACAATGTTGAAAATGGTACTGGCGACCGGAACCCCCATTACCAGTGGATATGTGGCCAGGATAATCGGCACCGCACCGCGCAGGCCAACCCAGGAAATAAAAGCGCGTTCGCGCCATTTGAATTTTGATTTGGCAAGGCAAATGACCACACTGACCGGTCTGGATAAAAAGATCAGGCCCAGCGCGATCAAAGTACCTGAAACCGCCACGGCCGGCAGTTCTGAGGGGAACACGAACAACCCGAGCGTGAGGAACATGATAATCTGCATCATCCATGCCAGACCATCATAGAAGCGGAGCATGCTTTTCTTGTGCAAAAATTCACTGCGTCCCATCAGGAGCCCGAAGATATACACCGCCAGAAACCCGCTGCCGCCGATGATGTCTGCAAGGCCAAAGGTGAGAAATACCAGTCCAAAGGTAAGCACCGGATATAGCCCGTCATACCCCAGTCGGAGGCGGTTGATGAGGAACAGTCCGACCCTGGCAGCTGCATATCCCAGAACTCCGCCCAGGATCATTTGTTGGAAGAACAGCAGGATCACATCGAGGAAGGTCGTTTCTGGAATGGTGAGCAGTTGGATGAACCCGATGGTGAGAAAGAATGCCATCGGGTCGTTGCTGCCCGATTCGAGCTCGAGGATGGGCTTTATCCCACCTTTCAGCCAGATGTCGCGCGAGCGAAGGATGGAAAATATTGCTGCGGCATCTGTCGACGAGACGATGGCACCCAGCAGCAGGCTTTCCAGCCAGTCGAAACGCAGTACGACATGCGCGATTCCGGCTGTGATGGAAGCCGAGACGAGCACGCCGAGCGTCGCCAGAATCAGCGATTCTTTGAAGTATGGGCGAACGCTCTTCCAGTCAGTGTCCAAGCCGCCTGAAAAGAGGATGATGGCCAGCGCAACCATGCCCACCCACTGGGCGATGGCCGGGTCATCAAAGTAAATTCCCCCCGGGCCGTCAGCACCGGCAAGCATGCCAACAACCAGAAAGACAATTAATAACGGTACACCCAGCCGATCGGAAAATTTGCTGGCGATAACGCTCAGTACCAGCAACAGGGCAGCGCCGACCAAGTAGTACTCGAACGCAATCGGCATGATCGGGTTTGGTCCTTATAAGGATTGATGAATTTCAGGCCAGTTTCAACTACTGTCGCACTTTAATTATACCAGCGCAGACATCGTTTCCCATTCGATCCAAAGGTTTTTACCTGCAGCAACCATTCTCCAGCGAAACAAAGCCGCATTTACACCAGCCTGGATCCTTGCCATGGGTATAATTATGGCGCAGGATCATTCCCCTCGAAGACCGCTCCCTTCCTAGGCAATCCCCTTTGACCTCGACCTCAACCTCATCGAGAAAGACCAGCCGGATCATGGCGCCAATCGGTATAGGGCTGGCATTTTCTCTGCTTGGCGATACCACCCTCTATACTGTTTTACCCGACCCGGATATCGCTGCCCAGGCCGGGCTGACCCTGGCGGTTGTAGGCGTAATTCTTGGGATGAACCGCCTGATCCGTCTGTTGACCAACGGGGTATTTGGTCTGCTCTTTGACCGCCAGCCGAGGCGCAGAATCATGCTGGTTGGCATGCTGGTTGGCGGGCTATCGACCCTCTCTTATGCAGTCAGCCAGGGGCCGCTCCTCATACTCATCGGGCGTGTGGTTTGGGGTGCTGCCTGGTCAGCCATGTGGATCGGAGCAAACACAATTTCACTGGACATCTCCGGCCATGAAAACCGCGGACGGGTCACCGGACAGCTGCAAATGTGGTTCTATTTTGCCGTGACTTTTTCGGCCCTGGCCAGCGGTCTGTTCACCGACTGGCTCGGTTACCGCGGCGGATTGTTCCTCTCTGCCAGCTTTTCCGCGATTGGTTTCCTGTTGTGGCTGTTGTTCCTGCCGGAAACCCGTCCTGATCCGGCTGAGGCAGAAACGCTTTCGGAGATAAAAGCAAGCTCACCGTCCTATCCCTGGCTGGCGCTGGCAGCCACCTCCATCCCGCTGTTCGCCATGGGGTTTGCCTTTTTTGGCGTCCTCAATGCCACCAATATCCTTTGGCTGGGTCAATTCGTCGATGGTGGGATCAATCTCGGCAGGGTGGTGCTGCCAATTGCCACGCTTAGTGGAGCACTATTAGCCGGCCGGGTGCTGCTGTCCACGCTGGGAGCGCCGATTGCAGGGGCAGCCTCTGATAAACTGCAGCGCCGCTGGGGAATCATGACCATCTTGCTGTTACTGGCACTCGCGGGTATGCTGCTGATGAGCCAGACTCAACCGTGGATTGCGTTTAGCGGCGCAGTGGTGATATCCATTATGACCGGCGGGGTCTCTGCCCTGTCCAGCGCCCTGATCGGTGACCGCATGGCAAAAGAATGGCACGGGCGGTCCCTGGGTTTTCTCTACACCGCCAGAGATTTAGGCGCAACCGTCGGCCCGCCTATTGCCCTGGCCTTAACCCCTTTGCTCGGATTGGGCACAGTCTACCGCCTGACCGCTGGCCTGATCGCCCTGGCAGCCCTGGTGGCAGGATGGATGTCGCTGCGCGAGAGGCGGCGGCAGCCCGGCTTAATCTAAAATACGGCTATGGTATACTCTTCATCGCCGGGGGAAAGGGATCGATCCCGCGCCGGTGTTGTTTTATCTCGGGTTTAATTCTTGAAACTTTATGTCTCTACTGACCGCTAACGCGCTTGCCAAATCCTTTGGCCCGGTGGACATCTTCAGCGATGTCTCATTGAGCATCCCGCACCGCGCCCGCATTGGGCTTGTGGGTCCCAACGGTGTCGGAAAAACCACCCTGATGCGAATTCTGCTGGGTGAGGATGAACCTTCTGCCGGCGAGGTGCTGCGCGCGCGCGGCTTGCGCATGGGGTACTTGCCGCAGGAAGCACGCCTGCAGTCCGACCGCACCCTCTGGCAGGAATGCCTGACTGTCTTCACCAGTTTACTGGAGCAGCAGGCGGAACTGGCCCGTTTGGAAACCGCCATGGCAGACCCGGATCAGGCTGAGGCCTCATTGATTGCCTATGGCCGCCTCCAGCAAGCATTCGAACATAGCGGGGGTTACACCTTTGAAACCCGCATGCGCCAGACCCTCACCGGTCTCGGGTTTTCGCGGGCCGATCTCAACCGCCCTTTGGCGCATCTCTCAGGCGGGCAGCGCACGCGCGCTTTGCTGGCCAAATTGCTGCTGGACGAGCCTGACCTGTTGCTGCTGGACGAGCCCACCAATCACCTGGATATGGCGGCTATCGAATGGCTGGAGAATTATCTGAAGGATTGGCCAGGGGCAGTGCTGATTGTGGAGCACGATCGCTATTTTTTGGATCAAGTTGTCGATACGATTTGGGAAATGACCCCGGCACTGGAAGTCTACCGCGGCAATTATTCAGCATACCTGATGCAGCGGGAAGAACATTACCAGCGGCAATTGGATGAGTATCAGGCGCAGCAGGAATTTATCGAAAAAGAAGAAGACTATATCCGGCGCAACATCGCCGGTCAAAACACACGTCAGGCACAAGGTCGGCGGCGCCGGCTTGAGCGCATGCTCGAAGAAGTGCGGCTCGCCCCGCCCAAACAATCGCGAAAAATGCGTTTCCGCTTGCAGGCTGGCGGCCGGTCCGGCGATCTGGTTTTACGCACCGAAGCCTTGAGCGTGGGCTACCAGGATGAGGGCCGCCCGTTATTCACCGCCCCTGATCTGTTGTTGAAACGCGGAGAATGCGCGGCGGTCATCGGGCCTAACGGCGCCGGCAAGACTACGTTCCTCAAAACCCTGCTCGAGCAGGTCCCGCCTTACAGTGGTGAAGTACGCCTGGGTGCCAGCCTGCAAATTGGTTACTTTGCCCAGGCCCACGAGGGTCTGCACGCCGACAGCACGCTGATGGAAGAAATCAACAGGGTATCCCCGCACATGCTGCCAGCCGAGGTGCGTGATTACCTGGCAAAATTCCTGTTCACCGGCGACGATGTATTCAAAGAGGTCAAGCTGCTTTCTGGCGGCGAGCGCGGCCGGCTGGCGCTGGCCTGCCTGGCACTGCAAGGTGCCAACCTGCTCTTACTCGACGAGCCTACCAACCATCTCGACCTGCCGTCACAGGAAATGCTTCAGTCATTGCTGGCTGATTTTCAAGGCTCGATCCTGCTGGTCTCGCACGACCGTTACCTGATCGACGCTCTGGCAACACAGATCTGGGAAGTGGAACCTGCCAAACGATCGCTGCGCGTTTTCGACGGCACTTATAGTGAGTACCGTACTGCCCGTCAGGGGGAAGCACAGCAGGCTGCCGCTCAAAAGATCGCCGCCCAGACTGCCAGGGTGGAACTGGATCGTCCCCGCAAATCGGGCAGCGGAGCAGAACGCAAACGCAAGGAACGCATCCGCGTCATCGAGGAAGAAATCGCCAGCCTGGAGACTCAGCTGGCTGCCCTTTCACGCCAGTTGGAAAATCCACCGGCCGATACTGCTAAAGTGATGCGCCTGGGTCACGACTACCAGAATCTGCAGCACGCG
>JAJZTR010000145.1 GCA_021848775.1 Chloroflexota bacterium
TTTATTACAGCACCGGTGTCGACCAGCGCGTATTCCACACCTTCATGGAAGGCCCAAGACCGGGGCAGAAGGTTAAGGTTGGTCCGCTGCATATGTGAATATTCAGTTGCCTGGTTCATTATTCCACCCTTTTTGAATTGGGGGATGTGGTCGAATGGCGAACGAGCAAGTTCCCTTTGAGAATGATCTCTTTGGGCTGGAATGTTTCCACTGGAATTTCCGAGGACAACAATTCGAGCATAAGGCGGGCAGCTTCGGAGCCGATGGACTGTTTGGGCTGGTCGAAGGTGGTCAAGGCGGGGCAGGTGTATGCCGAGAAGGTGATGTTATCAAACCCGGTCACGGAGAGGTCATCAGGGACAAGTATTCCGGCTTCACGGCATCCTTTGAGAACGCCAATAGCCAGCATATCGTTGAAGCAGACAATCGCAGTGGGGGGTTGGGGCAGGTTGATGAAGTGGGTCAGGCTTTCCTGCCCCACCAGAGGGTCGCTGCCGGCTACATGGTGAATATACCCGGTTGGAATGGGAATCTGCGCGGCTTCGAGCTCTGCCTGGTAACCCGAGAGGCGGTCGAGTGTGGTCCGGCCGGAAAGGGAGTTCCCCAGGTAGGCGATTTTATGGTGTCCCTGATCGATCAAGTGACGAGTGATCTGCCTGCTGCCGTCCATGTCATCATGGAAAATGGAGTAATTGAAATTTTCAGCGCCCTGATGATTCACCACAACGATGGGGAAACCATTTTCGAACAGCTGTCGTCCCTGCTCGGCGCTGTACGAGGAAGAGCAGATAATTACGCCGTCAGCACGGTGCTCCATCAAAGCCTGCACGATTTTTTGTTCGCGGCTGGCATCATGCTGTGAGGCAGCAATGAATAACCGATACCCGGCCTGCTGGGCGATATCCTCGATGCCAAACACAATTTCGCTGAAAAACGGATCGTCGATACTGCTGACGATCACACCCAGAACCAGCGAACGGTTGGTTTTCAAGCTGCGGGCAGCCGCACTGGGCGTGTAGGTCATTTCCTGGGCGGCCTGCCGGATGCGCTCAGCAGTTTCCTCAGAAATGAGCGGATCACCGCGCAAAGCACGAGATACAGTGGAGTGCGATACTCCGGTGCGCCTGGCAATATCTTTAATCGTAGTTGTCATGGGGTAAAGAGTGTTTTGCACACGTGTGCATGAATAATTATAGTTTACACAGGATGAGGATAAATGTCAATTGTTGTAACGGATGCTTATGGGGATTTTGAAAAAATCCCACCAGCAGGCGGCTAATTTATGGATGATACAATTTAAAGAAACGTCTGCAGAGCGGTTTGATCGTGGAAGTTAGCATCGCAGAATGGTTGAGTGTTTGTTAAAGGAAATTTTTGCAACGTGCTACAATAAACCAAGCCTGATTTACCCTGATGCTAAATTTCTTTAAAGTGAACTGTATTTATATACGGAAATCAGCAAAATTGGCAGGTTAGTTATTGGCTCCCAGGTTTCAACATCAGATTGAACAAGCTTAAGAACCCGGCGAGCGGGAAGAAGGAATTTCCATGTTGAAAATTTTTAGCAAGCGCCGAAATGTTTTTATCCACCTGATACACCAGCAGGCATCACTGACGCTGGAAGGCATGGACCTGCTTAAACAATATTTTTCAAACCCGGATCATACGATTGCTGATGCGCTTACTGCCAAAGAAAAAGAGGCGGATGAGGCCCGCCGCATATTAATCGATGAACTCAATCGAACTTTTGTCACGCCCTTCGACCGCGAGGATATATTTTCGCTATCCCGCGCCATCGACGATGTACTGGATTACGCCTACAGCACCGTCAATGAGATGGTTATCTTCAAGGTCGAAGCCACACCATACATGGTTCGGATGTCAACACTATTAAGGGATGCTGCTTTTGAATTACTGCAGGCGGTGGACAGGCTGGAGAAGAATCCGCGGGTCGCATCCGAACACGCACAGCGCGCGAAAGCCTTGGAAAACAGGGTGGAAGATGTTTACCGTGAGGCCCTGGCGGATTTATTCAGCACGGTGATTGACCTGGAACATATGATTTTGATATTCAAGCTGCGTGAGGTTTATCGCCATTTGAGCAATGCGGCTGACCGCGGAGATGAAGCTGCAAATGTGCTGGCAGACATCGTTGTGAAAACCACATGACAGGACCGGCTTATTGATGTCGACAACTTTAATCATCCTGATAGGGCTGGCGCTCGTTTTCGATTTCCTTAACGGCGTCCATGACTCGAGCAATATTGTCGCTACGATGATCTCATCACGGGCGATTCGCCCGCGGGTTGCCCTGGCGATGACCGCCGCGGCAGAATTTGCCGGCCCTTTTATTTTCGGGGTTGCGGTCGCGAATACAATCGGGGATGAGATTGTGATTTCTGAGAGTATCAATATGGAGGTCCTCATCGCTGCGCTGATAGGGGCCATCGGCTGGAACTTATTGACCTGGTGGCTGGGAATTCCCAGCAGTTCTTCACACGCCTTGATCGGGGGGATCCTTGGCGCGGTGTTAATCGGGGCGGGATTCCCGGCAATTAAGGTGGCCGGTGTTTTGAAAGTAGTTCTGGCGTTGTTTCTTTCACCGGTTCTCGGATTTGTGACCGGCTTGATCCTGGCCAATATCATTTATTTTCTTTCCTGGAAAGCTACTCCGCAGATCAACGGTTTCTTTAAAAAGATGCAAATCATCACCTCGTTGGGACTGGCATTAAGTCATGGCACCAATGATGCCCAGAAGACCATGGGTGTCATTACCCTGGCACTGGTGATTGGTGGGGTCATCCCCACATTTAATGTACCGCAGTGGGTAATCGTTATCAGCGCAAGCGCCATTGCGCTGGGGACCTCGGTGGGCGGCTGGCGTCTCATCCGAACACTGGGGACGAAATTCTATAAGATCAGGCCTGTCCATGGATTCGCCTCTCAGGCGGCTTCAGCGGCGGTGATTCTTTCGGCATCTTTAATTGGCGGACCGGTGAGCACAACCCAGGTCGTCAGCTCTGCGATTATGGGTGTGGGTTCTGCAGAACGATTAAGTAAAGTACGCTGGGGAGTCGCGGGCGACATTCTTTTTGCCTGGTTATTCACAATTCCGGCTACCATGGGGTTGTCTGCATTTATTTATTGGTTGATTCAAACAATATATCCATCGATTATTGCCCTGTTCTGAGCCGGGCAATATATTTTGTTTATGAGAACCTACGACGTCCTTTACGCTGGAAATTACACTAAGGACACCATCATTACCCCTGAAGGAACGAGAACCGTAGATGGCGGCGGTATGAACTACGCTGCCCACGCGGGAAAACGCCTTGGTATTAACGCTGCTGTGGTCACCAGGCTGTCGACGGATGATCGTTATGTCGTCGAGGACATTCGAGCAGCCGGTATCGATTGTTTTCCAATTTTTTCTCCTTTATCCACATTGATGATTTTGGAATACAAGACCCGGGATGTCGACAAGCGAGAATTGTATGTTAAAAGTACAGCTGGAACAATCAAGGCTGAACACCTGGACGGCCTTGTTACAACGGCAGTAGCGGTTAGTCCCAGCCTGCGCGGAGAGGTCAAACCAGAATTTTTCGAGGTTCTGCGCAAGCGGGATGGGATCATTTTAGCAGCGGATGTTCAAGGGTTCGTGCGCGTGCTCAGAGGTGAAAACCTGGTTTTCGAACCCTGGGAAGAAATGGAAAGGGTGCTGGCGAACATTGACATCCTGAAATCAGATGCGGTTGAGGCTCATTACCTGACCGGTGAGACGGATATCGAAAAGGCTGCCAGCGCGTTTGCCGCATTCGGTGTAAAAGAGATCGTCCTTACGCATCGTGAGGGAGTCTTAATTCATGCCGAAGGTGAATTTCACCATTATAAATTTCACTCACAATCCATGACAGGACGCAGCGGGCGCGGTGACACCTGCATGGGGTCCTATGTAGCCAAACGGTTGTCCATGCCGCCGCGAGAGGCGGGAAAATGGGCCGCAGCGGTCACCAGCATGAAGGTGGAGAAGATTGGCCCCTTCGACCGTACTGTGGCAGAGGTGGAAGCCTTCTTTCAACGTTATTATGATGGCACGCTTTGACGCATAATTGGCCTGGGATTGCTTTAATTTTTCACGCGATCCTGGTCAGCGGCTTGATTTGTTGCCATTTGAGAAGGGGCTTTGACCCGAATCAAAATATTTAATAAACTTGTATGATCATCATCATCATAATCGGTGTCTTTTGGCGGGTTCGATTGTGAGATAATGCCAATAAGGCACCAATCCTGACATGTCTGCGGAAAAATCTGCAATTCCCCTTCCTACCATTCAACCAACCACCCAGCCGCTTTTAAAAGTTCTGTGGCGTGTTTACGGCTATCTGAAACCCTATTGGAGACAAATCCTGGGGGCGTATGCGTCACTGATTGTCGTCCTTGGGTTGAATATGGTAATCCCAAAATTCATTGGCTGGATCATCGACACCGGGGTGGAAGGAAACCAGCCGGATGTACTGACCTGGTCGGTTTTGGCACTGCTTGGGCTGACCCTTTTCAAGGGGGTTCTCAATTATTACCAGGGGATACAAAGCGAAATTGCTTCGCAAAATGTTGCCTTCGACCTGCGCAACGAGATTCAAAGGAAATTAACCCATTTATCTTTTTCATTTCACGATCAATCCCAGACGGGTGAGCTGCTTTCGCGGGCGGTTCAGGATGTGGAACGGATCCGGTTTCTGACAGGGCGGGCGACCATTCGCTTGTTGGAAGGCTCGCTGCTGCTGGTCGGTACCGCGATCATCCTGGTGGTGATGGATGTTCGGCTGGGTCTGATGGTGCTGGCAACCATGCCGATATTGGTCTACCGCGCGCTGCATTTTGGCACCCGGTTTCGACCGCTTTCTTTGCAGGTTCAAAAGCAGCTGGCAGTACTGACCACCTCTGTCGAACAAAACTTGCGCGGTATGCGTGAGGTAAAAGCTTACATTCAGGAAGACTCTGAGATCGAGCGGTTCGACAGTGAAAACGACCGCTGGTTTAACCTGTCAGCCCGGAGTGCCCAAATGCAGGCGGTTAATTTACCGCTTTTGTTTCTTATTGCCAACCTGGGGATTGTGGCGATCATTCTGTTCGGCGGCAACCAGGTCATTCAGGATCAACTTTCGATTGGCGAGATTATCGCTTTCATCACCTATGTCGGTCAGCTCATTGACCCTGTCAGACGGCTGGGGATGATCATTCCGGCAGTGGCAATCGCCGGCTCCGCAGGGGAACGCATCTTCGACATTCTGGACACCGTTTCCGAGGTAAAGGACGAACCCGATGCTCGTCCAATTGGAGAGATCAAAGGCGATGTTGTTTTTGAGCGAGTCTCCTTTAGTTATGGCGCGAAAAAGGTGTTGACGAACATCGATTTTGAGGTAAAAGCCGGCGAAACCATTGCCCTGCTGGGCTCGACCGGCTCGGGAAAGTCGACCATCATCAGCTTGATTCCAAGGTTTTATGATCCCACCGAAGGGCAAATCCTGGTGGATGGAATGGATATTCGCAAAGTAACCCTGCAGTCTCTTCGCAGTCAGATTGGGATTGTTATGCAGGACGCGACTCTTTTTGCCGGCTCGATCCGTGAAAATATCGCCTTTGGCAGTGAGACTGCTGGTGAAGATGAAATCGTGCAGGCCGCTAAAGCTGCTCAGGCGCATGAGTTTATCGTCCAAAGCCCGCAGGGGTATGACACACGCATCGGTGAGCGGGGAGTGACCCTCTCGGGCGGGCAAAGGCAGCGGTTGGCGATTGCCCGCGCATTACTGCTCAACCCAAAGATCCTCATCCTGGATGACGCAACCGCGTCTGTGGATGCAGAGACAGAGCACTTAATTCAACTGGCTTTCCAGAACCTGATCAAAGGCCGCACAACCTTTGTAATCGCCCACCGCCTGAGCACTGTGCGTAATGCCGACAAGATCGTTGTGATGGAGAAGGGTCGGATTAGCTCCATCGGCACCCATGAATCTTTGTTACAAACCTCCCGTTTGTATACTGAAATCTATAACCGCCAATTGATGCGGCAGGAACCCCGGCCATGAGCTTTTCGATTGGGAATGTGTCGCCAGGAATGGGACCGCGGGATGCGCTAGACCGCTACGGCAGCGCCAATCGCGAGGATGCCGGCCGATTCAATCCGCGGGTGATCAAGCGCCTGTTGGGGTATCTGCGGCCGCATACCTGGAAAATGGCAGCAGCCCTGGTTCTGACTCTCGCCGAATCAGGTCTGACCCTATTGACGCCTTACTTGACAAAAGTTGCCATCGACCAGTATATCGTCCCTAAAAATTCCCAGGGCTTGCTGGAAATTGCTTTGATTCTTACCGCCTCATTTGTTGCATTGTTTTTGGTGAGTGCAGGTCAGCGGTATTTACTCTCGTGGGTCGGGCAAAAAGCACTGGCAAAGATGCGGGCTGACCTCTTCCGCCACCTGCAGCGCTTGCAGCTGGGTTACCAGGACAACCACATTGTAGGTGTCACCGTGTCGCGCGTAATGAATGATGTGGCTGAGATTAATGAGTTGTTGTCGCAGGGATTGATCACCCTGGTGGGCGACATGATTGTCTTGATCGGGATCATCATCATCATGTTGTCCATGAGTCCCAAACTGGCGTTGATCACATTCACGGTACTGCCATTGATTTTACTGGCGACCTGGCTATTTTCGCATTATGCCCGAGCATCCTTTCGCGAGACGCGCTCGAAAATCGCGGCTGTGGTGGGAGACCTGGCGGAAGACATCAGCGGTATGCGGGCAATTCAAGCGTTCGCCCAGGAAAAAACCTCGCACGAACGCTTCGAGCGGGTC
>JAJZTR010000146.1:0-734 GCA_021848775.1 Chloroflexota bacterium
GCAATGTCAGAACCTATTAAAGAGATAACTCCCTCATACAATGGGGTTGATTTAGAAGGTGAAGAATTAGTTGTATTTAATGATATGCAGCGTTTTTCGCTTTCGACTTTGAGTACAGGTGCTAAGTAGCAGGTTTTACTCGCACTGCGCATCGGCTTGGCTACTCATGTTCTCGGTGACCAAAAAATGTTCCTGATCTTAGATGATGCGTTTCAACATTCAGATTGGAATCGCCGTGAACGGCTTGTGGATGAGATGGCCGCCCTTGGTACGACTGGATGGCAGATCATTTACTTCTCCATGGACGATCACATTAAGAAACTATTTGAAGACCGGATAAAACCCAAATTCAAAGAACGGTACCATTCTTTTGAACTCAAGTCATAAGGTTCGTTTTTTTTACTTGCAAAGTATTTAGTCATTATGGACACTTTGGGTTGGGGACCAGGCGAGAAGCTTTATTGGACAACAATCCTAGGCCCTTGGGTGGTTTCTGGCAACCGAATTCGGATTTGCTGTTTCCGGGAATCCCACCACCAACCGGGGACCGATCTTTGAATTTCTTCGGCGCTCAGCCGGGGCAAAGGTTGGCCAACCACCGTCACAGAGGCTGGCTCTTTGGCAAAGATCGCCAGGTCCACCGCTTGTAACAGCGCCGGTAGCTGCAAGGTGAGTTTGTCTTCTATTTCGCTGGTCTCCACGGCGACCCAGGTTGGTTCTTCCGCAGCGGATTG
>JAJZTR010000146.1:744-4165 GCA_021848775.1 Chloroflexota bacterium
AGGTGCTTAACTTTTTCGGTGCTGTTGCCAACCGGGCTGCCCAGTTCACCCGTGGCATCCAGGTGGAGCGGGAGAATGCTGCCTTTTTTCTGGAAAACCGGGATGCGGTTGAGCGGGACGTTCATATCCATTGTGATAGGCCCATGATAGAGTTCCCCCGACCACAATTCGCGCCACTCACCCGCCGGCAGGTATACCTGCCAGTTAGTCGCACTTTCATCGGTGATCGGAGCGACCAGCAGCGCGTCGCCAAACAAGTACTCATAAGGAGCTTCCCGAATGGCGATATCGCCAGGGTATTCAAGAAACAGCGGGCGCATGAGCGGCAAACCGGTTTGGCTGCTCTGCCAGGCCTGGCTACGAATGTAAGGGATCAGGTTCATTCTCAGATTGGCGAATTCGCGGAAGACGGCTGTGACATGCGGATTGCCGGTTTGTTCTTGAATGTTCCAGGGTGTACGATCCCGGCTGGGAATACGCCGGGCGTTGCCATCTGAATGGTATTGCATGATCGGACAAAAAACCGAGAAGGCTGTTGCCCGCAGGTACAGTTCGCTGCCCGGAATAGGACCGGCGAACCCGCCAATATCCCAGCCCATAAAAGGCACCCCGCACAGGCCCACATTGAGCATGGCGCGGATGGACGCACGGAAGGCCTCCCAGGTGGAGTTTTCATCTCCTGCCCAATGACATGGGACCTGTTGGATGCCGGTATAGCCAGCCCGGCTGAAGAGAACGTGATCTTTTCCGCGCTGGGCTTCTAAGAAGCGCTGATAAGCGCTTTCATACGCCATTGGATAGGCATTGATCCCGCGGCTGCCGCGCATGCCATTGTAAAAACGGGTTTCAGTATCCCAAACATGCTCGCCGCCATCGGTTTTGAACCCATCCACCCCCATATCGGTTACCAGATACTTCCGTTTATTCAACCACCAGTCAGCAGCCTGCGGGTTGGTAAAGTCAAGTACCAGGCTGCCCGCGAACCACGGCATATGCGGCTCTACCCGATGCGGTCTGCCGTCCGCTTTCCGGACAACATATCCATGCTGGATGGCATACTCCTGGTCGGCTGTATTCAACCGTTCATCCAGTTTTTCCTTAGGGTCAGCGTGTTTGATGACGGGATTTTGCCAGAGCACCAGCCGCAACCCTGCCTGGTGGAGTTCATCGACCATTGCTTTGGGATCAGGCCAGCGCCCCTTCGTAGGAAAGTTAAAATCAGCCAGGGAATACGCCTGAGACGAGGGTTTTTGCTGGTATTGGGCGTCGTTCCAAATATAAAAATTGATTTCGTCACTCCACGCCTCGATGACCAGAACGGTTGCCGGAATCTGATGCTGCTGCGTCAATTGCAACTGGCGAGCGATCTCTGCCTGGCTGTTCCAATCATTGCTGCTCATCCAAAGGCCAAACACCCAGGAAGGCGGCAGTTTCGGCTTGCCAGTCAGGTCGGTGTACGCCTGGACAATCAAACGCGGCTGCGGCTGGAGCAGGAATTTCATTTCAAGGCTGGCGGCTTGCTCCTCCGCCTGCCCGGTTACAGTCCAGCGGTTGGTATGCGCTGCCGCCAGGTCAAATTCTGCCTGGCGCTCTGTTTTCAGCCAGTAGCCGTACCCGCGCGAAGAGATAAAAAACGGAACGGGGATATAGGAGCGTTTTCCCTGGCCTGTGTATTGGCCATAAACATAGTTGTCCAGTTGATTCCCGCGCTGGTCCAGCGCATTGAACCGCTCACCAAAACCGTAGAAGGCCTCATCGGATGGGCTTTCAAAACCAAACTTGTATTGCAGCACCGTCCCGTCCGCGCGCGCTAAAACCCGGATCGGTTCCATGGTTTGCAACATCAAGCCGTCGCTTTCCCGTTTCAACTCCAACCGCAGCGGATTGCTGTACAGCGTAACGCCCACGCCCTGCAATTCCGCTTTTACTGCGTCTTTCACCGCGGGCAGGGCTGGCAAACGGCTGGTTTCGGTAGACGCGGAAAGTCGTATTGTGACTGTACCGGTGGGATCGGGTTCTGCGTGGAGAACTACGTACAGATCGGGGCGATTGGTTGCCAGCTTTACCACCAACCGTTCGGTGGTTTCTTCCACGGAGGCAATCGCGACGACATCCATCCAGGTTAAAACCGAAAAAGTGAATTCTTCGCTCTCGGCCTGCTGGTCTGCGCTTCGCGCAAAGAGGCGGTACTGGACAACTTCATTGCCTTTAAAAGCCGGCAAATGCACTTGCCACAAATCCGAAGTTTCACCGTCGGCGATCTTTACCGCTTCTGTTCTGTCTGCGCTTGAATTGCCTTCAATTTGCCATACACACCAAACTGCATCGGCTGAAGGATGATGACCGGTTTCAATGCCCAGGGTCACAAACTCGCCCGCCGATGGGTTACGTGGGAATCGTTCACAGGCCAGCGGTAAATAGGGGTGCTGTTCGCCGCAAGGCTGGTGTTTTATGGTTAAAGTCGATGAAATGGATTGTTGCTTCATTGAGAATGGTGATCCTGAATTGCATTAACGAGGATGATATACATGGCATGCGACCAGAGCAGAGGACTGGCTACCGGTCCCCATTTTTTAAGCCAGGGTTCGAAGTGGTCCGGCGCCAATGTGTGGTCACTTACCTGTTCAGCCAGACATCCCTCTTCGTCCGCCTGGGATTCGATCCAGGCGCGCAGTGATTCGGCCTGCTCTATTTTTCCTGTTCGTGCATAATACCAGCCCAGCCAGGCGGTTAACAGCAGCCATTCGCCGCCGCCGTAGTAGACGTCCGCCTTATAGCGGTAGACCCCACCTTCCGGCCGGTGCAAGGATGCTTCGATGGCCTGCATCGTTGTTTGCATCAACGGATCGTCAGCCGGCAGAACATTGTATGGCACGGCTATGCCGATCAAACTGGCGTCAACACCGCTTTGAATGATGGGTTTGGGGCGTTCAAGCGCCCGCGCCGGCCATACATGTTTAACCATGCGCCCCTCATGCACAGCGTATTTCATAATGAAATCTTTGACCTGCATGGCCAGATCCTCAACCGCAACCGGACCAGCTTCCATCTGCCCGCTGCGTACCAGCGACGCGATCGAATCAAAACCGGCAAAGGCGGTCGCCAGCGAGTAAGGGTGTAAATATTCCGGGTACTCTTCCCAGCAGTCATAATTGGGCAGCTTCCATACCAGTTCGAGGTAGCGCAGCGTGATCTGGATGGGTTCGCCCAACTCTTTTAACAAGTGTGTGTTGCCGCTCAGGCGTACATGTTCTGCCAGCGCCCACAACCAGGTGCCGTAACCATCGATCTGGAAGTTGCCCCAGCCGTTATCTACGGTGTCTTCGCTCCCGTCGAGCGTGAATCGCGTGTGCAAAACATCATCCTTGCCAACCAGCCGACCCGCTTCCAGATGGTTGCGCACGTTTTCAACTTTCACCCC
>JAJZTR010000146.1:4175-6787 GCA_021848775.1 Chloroflexota bacterium
GGAAAAACGCTTCCGAGCTGGCAAATTCGCCAGCCGTATCCATGGCATGGGCAATGAAACTTCCGTCACGCAGCCAACAATAATGGTATGTTGGGAAGTTTGGGCTGGCTATATACGCCCCGGATTCCGATTGACCTTCTTTAATAATGCGGAGACTATTGCCATAA
Organism: Chloroflexota bacterium; assembly: GCA_021848775.1. Classification (GTDB taxonomy): domain Bacteria; phylum Chloroflexota; class Anaerolineae; order Anaerolineales; family Anaerolineaceae; genus Bellilinea. Next base: position 4,343 of record JAJZTR010000146.1, read on the forward strand.
AGTGAACCCACAGTCAAATTATCCTTTCAGGCCGGTAAATTTGAAGCTTTGCACAAAATATTTTTGAACCGCGAAGAAAAGAACAATGATAGGTAGCAACGTTATAATCGCGCCGGCCATCAGGAGAGTCCAATCGGTGTAGTATTCACTCATCAGGTAGGATAGACCGAGTTGGAGCGTTCGTTTGGATTCGTCGTTAAGCACGATGAGTGGCCATTGAAAATCATTCCAGATATTTTGAAACGCCATCAATCCCAGGGTGGTCAGAATGGGCTTGGAATTTGGCAATAAAATATGCCAGTAAAACATGAACGGATTACAGCCATCCAGCTTGGCTGCATCTTCCAGCTCCGCTGGAAATGAAAGGAAGAACTGCCGCATCAGGAAGGTGCCAAATGCGCTGCCAACCGCCGAAAGAATCAGTGCCCAGTGGGTGTTAATGGCACCCAAATTTCTCATCACGACGAAATTGGGGATCAATAGAACCATCCCTGGAATCATCATGGTGGCAATATAAACGAAAAACAATTTATCCCTGCCCGGGAATTTCAAACGCGCAAAAGCGTAACCGGCCAGCGAAGAAGTCGCCAGTTGACCGATTGTAACGATGAGCGCCACCTTCAGTGTGTTTCCCGCATACAGCAGCAGCGGGATTCGTTCCCAAATTTGCTTATAAGCTGAAAAATCAGGCGGAAATTGGATCCAGAAAGCGGAGTGAGAAAAGATATTCTCTGCGCTCTTGAGCGATGTGACCACGCTCCAGATGAATGGAATAATCATGGTGATTGCGCCAAACACCAGTAAGGTGACTGCGATGGCCTGGACGCTTTTCGCCAGCACAGAATCGGTATTCGAGGGATTGTTCTTATTGGACATTATTTATTCCTCAGAGTACACCCAGAACTTGCGCAACACCCATTGAAGGATGGTCAAGACCAAAATTGCTGCGAAAACGATAAACGCCAGAGCAGCGCCATATCCCATGTGCAAATAATCAAAAGCCTGCCGCCAGATATAAAACCCGATGACCGTTGTAGAGTGCCCCGGGCCGCCCCTCGTCATGTTATAGACCAAATCGAAGCTCTGGAATGATCCGATCACGCCGGTAATGGTGACAAAGAAAATCACGGGTGACAATAACGGAATAGTGATCTTGAAAAATTTCTGAACAGCATTGGCGCCATCGATGGCAGCCGCCTCGAGCAGCTCCTTGGGGATATCCTGTAAGGCTGCCAGGAAAATGATCATATTCAAGCCCAGCCCCTTCCAGATGGTTACGCCAATGACCGAATTCAATGCAATTTTCGGGTCGGTCAGCCACCGTACCGGCTCAATACCCATACCGCCCAGGATCTGATTCAATAAACCATTGTTGGCTAATATCCACATGAACATTAAACTTACAGCCACAGAAGCCGAAATGACGGGCAGGTAGTAGGCTGTCCGAAAAAAGGTGATCCCCTTGATTTTTTGATTGAGTAACACGGCGAGCAGCAGGGTTAAAAACACATTGATTGGGACGCTGACCACCGCAAAGTAAAACGTATTAAAGAAAGTTTCTTTTGCCAACGGATCAGAAAATACTTTTTCATAGTTTTCCAGACCAATGAAATTCGGGTCGCTCAATATGTTCCAATCCGTCAAACTCATATAGAGCGCAAAAAATACCGGAATAAACGTAAAAAAAAGAATAACCAAAAAGTTCGGAGTAATGAAAAGATAGCCCCAAAGGGCTTCCTGGATGCGCTGCTTTTTGGCAAGCGTGATCTTCTTTTTGGTTTGTGGGAGTGTTTCTACGGTCATCGATTACCTCTACGAAAAGGGATGAGAATTATTGTAATTCTCATCCCTTTTTATTCAATTGAGGATGGTTACTGGTTTAGCGCTGCGTTCACGCCAACGCAGGCATCATCCAGAGCCTGTTGAACGGTCTTGGCCTGTGTTAGGGCCAGGTCCAACTCCGGGTAAATCGAATCGTGAATCTGCTGCCAATTGGCGTGTACCGGCTGGGGTACAGCATAATCCTGTACTTCCATGAAGACGATTGCGCTTTCCGGATTTGCGCCGGCAAGAGCAGCCAGGTAGTATTTCTCTGCGATTTCTTTGACCGGTGAAATTTCATACTTGCCGTCCTGGCGAATCTTGGTTCCTTCAGGGCCGGTGGCAAAGGCAATGAACTTCCAGGCAGCTTCCTTGTTCTTGGAAGCTGCAGCCATCGCGTAGGAATTGGCATAGACATGGGTGGCCTGTACGTCGCCAGCCGGCATGTGGGCGATGTCATAAGTAAAGCCGGTGATCTTGTCATTGAATGGCTGCACAGCCCAGGGACCGGTGGGGAACATTGCCAGTCTTCCGGCAATGAACATATCCCAGTCGCCCTGTTCTGCTAATTGATCGGCAGTCGGGGAGAATTTGCCCTCGTAGCGGGCGTCCACGATGCTTTGA
>JAJZTR010000147.1 GCA_021848775.1 Chloroflexota bacterium
TCTACGTGTGCGTAGTGCCGGTTCTCGGTCGAATACTCAACGTGGGCAATGTTGATGGTGATGCCGCGCGCCTTCTCTTCCGGCGCGTTGTCAATCGTATCGTATCCACGGAAATCCGCGGTGCCCAAGAATGAGCAATATTTGGTTATCGCCGCCGTCAGGGTCGTCTTACCATGGTCAATATGACCCATCGTCCCTACGTTCAAATGCGGCTTACTTCGATCAAACTTCTGCTTCGCCATGTTACTTGACTCTCCTTGAAAGAAAAAATCCTGATGGTGTGATTATGAATTAGTAATTTTAAGTTTGACTCTCTCGGGTACTGGGGCATAATGGTCAAATTCCATCGAATGCACACCGCGCCCTTGCGTTGCGGACCGTAAATCAGTGGTGTAGCCAAACATCTCCGCCAAAGGTACCAGCGCACGAACTGCTTGAGCGTTCCCAGGCCGGACTTCCATGCCCTGAATTTCACCGCGGCGGGCATTTAACTGTCCAATGACATCGCCGAGATATTCTTCAGGAATAACTACTTCAACCCGCATAATAGGTTCGAGCAAAGTCGGGCCGCCGCGCTGCATACCTTCTTTAAAGGCAAAAATTGCTGCCATTTTGAAAGCCATTTCACTCGAATCGACCTCGTGATACGAGCCATCCACCAATCGGACCAGCACATCTGTCACCGGATAACCGGCAATAATACCCGATTCAGCCGCTTCTTTCACGCCTTTTTCAACTGCCGGGATATATTCTTTGGGGATGGATCCGCCGACAATTTTATTCTCGAACTTGACACCGTTTCCGCGCTCGAGCGGTTCCATCAAGAATACGACATGACCATATTGTCCGTGCCCACCGCTCTGTTTGGCGTATTTATAATTGATCTCGGGGACCTGGCGTGAAATGGTCTCTCGGTAGGAAACTCGCGGCCGGCCAACATTGGCCTGAACGCGGAATTCGCGCATCATGCGGTCAACAATAATATCGAGATGAAGCTCACCCATACCGGAGATAATTGTCTGAGCAGTGCTTTCATCCGATGTGACTCTAAAGGTTGGATCTTCTTCAGCCAGCCGGCGCAGCGCCTCAGCCATCCGATCCTGATCGGCAGTGGTTTTGGGTTCTACCGCGACAGAAATCACCGGTTCCGGGAATGTAATGCTTTCCAGAACAATGGGATTTTTAGTATCGGTCAGAGTGTCGCCGGTAAAACTGTCTTTAAACCCCAAAACTGCACCAATGTCTCCTGCATAAACCTCAGTAATATCTTCACGACGGTCGGCATACATCCGAACCATACGTCCGATCCGCTCACGGCGGTTCTTGGTAGGGTTGAAAACCGATTCACCCTGCACGACCTTGCCTGAATAAACCCGGAAATAGGCTAAACGACCGACATACGGATCAGCGACGATTTTAAAAACCAGCGCAGCTAATGGACCCTCATCATCGGTTGGACGTTCCAGAATTTTTTCGGGATCCTCCGGGTCATAACCACGGGCCGGCGGAATTTCGAGCGGTGACGGGAGATAATCGATAACCGCATCCAATACCGCCTGCACTCCTTTATTCCGAAGCGATGATCCTGCGAAGACAGGGGTGGCTTTATTCTCGATGACTGCGGTGCGCAGGGCTGATTTGAGTTCATCGATCGAAATGGATTGTCCTTCAAGAAATTTGAAAATGAGTTCATCCTCAAATTCTGCAATTTTTTCGACCATCACATTTCGCGCTTCTTCAGCAGCTAATTTTAAGTTGTCTGGAATTTCGCTTTCGACCGGTTCTTTACCCAGATCGTCATCCCAGAGGGTGGCGCGCATGGTCATTAGATCGACAACCCCGCGAAACCCGGATTCCTCACCGATTGGCAGCTGCATGGCGATGGGATTGGCACCCAGACGGGAGAGAATTGACTGAATTGTCCGTTCGTAGGAAGCACCTACGCGGTCCATCTTGTTCACAAAACAAATTCGGGGAACCAAATACCGGTCAGCCTGGCGCCAAACGGTTTCACTCTGGGGTTCGACACCCTGTACTGCATCGAAAATTACCACACCACCATCCAGCACGCGCAGTGAACGCTGAACTTCGGCAGTAAAATCGATATGACCGGGGGTGTCGATTACATTAATCTGATACCCCTTCCATTCGGCGGTCACCGCGGCAGAAACAATGGTGATTCCACGTTCGCGTTCTTGTGCCATCCAATCCGTCACAGTAGTGCCGTCGTCTACAGACCCGATGCGGTACGTCCGCCCGGTGTAGAACAGGATTCGCTCAGTCGTGGTGGTTTTCCCAGCGTCGATGTGGGCGATGATCCCGATATTACGACACTTATCTAACGGAAAAGTACGAGGCATGATTCAATACTCAATAAAGAATTTTCTTGGTGATGATTAGACCCGGTAATGGGAGAATGCCCGGTTAGCCTCGGCCATTTTGTGCGCTTCTTCGCGTTTTCGGACCGATGAGCCGGTATTATTGGCTGCATCCATCAGTTCAGCGGAGAGCTTTTCAGCCAGCGATTTGCCGGTGCGGGCGCGTGCTGCGTCCGAGATCCAGCGCATTGCTAAAGCTGTTCGGCGGCCGGATGGCACTTCGATCGGCACCTGGTAGGTAGCGCCACCCACACGGCGCGGGCGGACTTCCATCATTGGGCCAACATTCTTGAGTGCCTGTTCGAACACTTCCACCGGATTGCGATTGGTCTTTTCCTGGATCATGTCCATGGCTTCGTAGACAATGCTGGTAGCAGTGCTCTTTTTGCCGCTGCGCAAAATGCGGTGAATGAAGGTCGTAATATAGACGTTGTTGTAACGAACGTCAGGCAGAATTTCACGATTTTCAGGTTTTGTACGACGCATGAATCTTTCTCCGTCCTAATAACTCGACTATTTACTGGCGGCTTTCTTGGCCCCATATTTAGAGCGGCTCTGGGAGCGCTTGGCTACACCGGTAGTATCCAGCGTACCGCGCACGATGTGGTAGCGCACACCTGGCAGGTCCTTGACACGGCCACCGCGCACCAAAACGACCGAGTGTTCCTGGAGCTGGTGCCCCTCACCCGGGATATAGGCAGTAACTTCAATGCCATTCGACAACCGCACGCGAGCAATCTTACGAAGCGCCGAGTTTGGTTTCTTGGGGGTCATGGTACGGACAACGGTGCAAACACCCCGTTTCTGCGGGGCACCGGTATCCTGACGTTTTCGGTGTTGATGCATCGAATTGAAGGTGTACTGCAAAGCGGGGGATTTACTTTTAGCCTTCTTGGTCTGGCGACCTTTGCGAATCAGTTGGTTTATGGTTGGCACTTTCTTTTATCTCCAATTGCGTTACTGTGGCGAAAAATCGCCAGAAGAATCAGGATCTTTTTCAACAATGGAGGCCATCGGCTGCAGTGATGGCCTCAATAATGTCCGCTTAAGGTTCTCGAACAGAATAGGCACGAGGGACGATTATATCATGGGGGTAAGCGAGCGTCAACCTTTCACCTGTTCCTTATAATAAGTCATCGAACTCCTGGCCAACACCCAACAAACCAGTGCTGGTCTGCGGCGGGCGCACCCGTTCTTCGTCCTTGCCAAATTTGATCACCTCGCCGGAGTCCATGGTGGCTTCCATGGCCAGGCCAAGGCTTTGCAATTCCTTCACCAGAACCCGGAAGGAGGCTGGCAGGCTGGGTTCTTCGATAGGTTCGCTCTTGACGATCGACTCGTAGGTGGATACGCGACCCTGGATATCGTCGGACTTGACCGTGAGCATCTCCTGCAGGGTATAAGCCGCACCGTAAGCTTCCAGCGCCCACACTTCCATTTCACCAAAGCGCTGTCCACCGAATTGGGCTTTACCACCCAGCGGCTGCTGGGTCACCAGCGAGTATGGGCCGGTGGAACGTGCATGAACTTTGTCCTCGACCAGGTGATGCAGCTTGAGCATGGTCATAACACCAACGGTGACCGGCTGATCATAAGGGATGCCAGATTTACCGTCGCGCAGGCGCTGCTTGCCGATTACGGGAACAGGCAAACCGGTGCGAACAGTGTAATTTTCTGCGATCTTGCGAATTTCGCTGCTGCTGGCTTTAGGATCGTATTCAACTTCGTTTTGGGTCAGCCAAAGGCGGATGCAGGCATCGATCGCCCTCTGGTCTTTAACTTCCATATCCGGGTCGGTGGTGACATGCTCCTGGTAAATCAACAAATCTTCGGGTTTGTAGCCCTTCTCGTTCAGCCATACTTCCAACATCGACCAGCGGGCGTAGGCTTCATCATAAGCGATGCGGTCCATGTCATATTTTGAATCAGCCAGCAACCGTTCCATATAGAGCAGGCGGACTTCATCATCATCGCGGATGGTCTCGGGATCGTAAGTCTGTTCGATCAGCCAGGCCCAACCGCGGTCAGCAGCGTCTTTCCAGGCTTGATCGATCATCCAGGCGCGAGCCAGTTCAGCTTCGATTTCCTGTTCGTTCGCACCATCGAAGACCGGTGTTACCGCCCGGAAGCCGAGCCGGTAGGCTGCCCAGCCCAGGTGTGTTTCCAGCACCTGTCCAATGTTCATACGACCCGGGACACCCAGCGGGTTCAAAATGATATCGACAGGTGTTCCGTCGTCCAGGTACGGCATGTTTTCAACCGGCACCACACGCGAGACAACCCCTTTGTTACCATGACGTCCGGCCATCTTATCACCAGCGGTGATCTTGCGGCGCTGCGCTACAGATACGCGTACCATCATATCCACGCCAGCAGAAAGGTCGGAATTGTCCTCACGGGTGAATACTTTTACATCCACCACCTTACCACGCTCGCCGTGAGGCATGCGCAGTGAGGTGTCTTTCACATCGCGTGATTTTTCACCGAAAATGGCACGCAGCAGGCGTTCTTCAGGGGTAAGTTCTTTCTCGCCTTTTGGTGTGATCTTGCCAACCAGGATATCGTTGGGACCAACTTCAGCGCCGATGCGGATAATACCGTGCTCATCAAGATCTTTGATGGCGTCCTCACCGACATTAGGAATGTCACGGGTGATCTCTTCCGGACCAAGTTTAGTGTCGCGAGCTTCGACTTCGTATTTTTCGATGTGCACAGAAGTAAAGCGGTCTTCCTGAACCAGCCGTTCAGAAATTAGGATCGCGTCTTCGAAGTTGCCGCCTTCCCAGGAAAGGAAAGCTACAACCACGTTCTGTCCGAGGGCCAGGTTGCCGTTGACAGTGGAAGAGGAATCCGCAAGGACATCTTTGAGGTGAACATGCTGACCTTTTACCACTGCAGGACGCTGGTCGGTGCAGGTGGACTGGTTGGAGCGTTGGTATTTGCGCAGGTTGTAGGTGCGCAGACCAGATTCACCGCGAACAACAATCTGTTTGCCAGTCACGGATACGACATCGCCTTCTTCTTCAGCGACCAGCACCTGACCGGAGTACAGCGCGGCAAAGGATTCCATGCCGGTTGAAATGAGCGGGATATCAGGATTGATCAGCGGGACTGCCTGCGCTTGCATGTTTGAACCCATCAAGGCGCGGTTGGCGTCGTCATGCTCCAGGAAGGGGATCAGCGATGCGCTGATACCGACCACCTGGTGCGGAGCAACATCCATGTAATTGACGGCATCCGGACCAGCCACGCGGAAATCGGAGTGGTGACGGCACATGATGCGCTGAGTGTCGAACTCGGCATGCTCGTTCAACGGAGTGTTGGCCTGGGCAATGACAAATTTGTCTTCTGCGTCGGCCGATAAATACTCCACATCATTGGAGACGAAGGGAATTACAAAGATCGTCGATTGTTTTAATTTCTTAATGGCTGGCAGCATCTTCTTGGTGACGCGCTCGCCCTGAACTGCAATGACTTCACCGGTGGTCTGATCTTTTAAATCTTCCGCCAAAGCGCGTCCGATCAGGCTCACATCTTCCGCAGAAAGGGTACGGGTCACCCGGCGGTATGGGGTCTCGATAAAACCGTACTCATTTACGCGCGCAAAGCTGGCCAGACGGCCGATCAGGCCAATGTTCGGGCCTTCAGGAGTCTCGATCGGGCAGATACGGCCGTAGTGCGAGTGGTGAACATCGCGGACGTCGAAACCGGCGCGCTCGCGGCGCAGACCGCCCGGACCCAGGGCAGAAAGGGTGCGTTTATTGCGCAGCTCTGCCAGAGGGTTGGTTTGATCCATGAATTGAGACAGCTGGCTGGAGCCGAAAAACTCCCGCAGCGCAGCCACTACCGGCCGGATATTGATCAGACTGACTGGAGATGTCTGGTCCTGGTCGCGGATGGACATGCGTTCTTTAATGACACGCTCCATCCGGCGCAGGCCAATGCGCAGCTTATTTTGCACCAGTTCGCCAACCGTTTTTACCCGGCGGTTGCCAAGGTGATCAATATCATCCTTGTCTTCTCTTTCATTATTAATCATGATCATTCGCCGGATCAGGTAGACGATATCCCAGCGTGTGACATTGCGGTGCGACATCGGGATTCGGTCCATCAGATCCAGTTTTTGATTGAGCTTGTAGCGACCTACCCGCTCCAGATCATAATGCCGCTGATCGAATAACTGCTCCTCCAGGAACTGGCGGGCATTTTCGATGGTAGCCGGGTCACCCGGGCGCATGCGTTTGAAAAACTCAATCAGCGCAGCACCAGCGATTGTCTGACCGCCGGAAAGATCCCATGGGGGTTCCTGGCGGAAAGTCGACGGGATGAATAATCTTTCCGGGTTGTTGTCCACATCCTGGAACAGCGCGATGAGCTCTTCATCGGTGCCATCTTTGATC
>JAJZTR010000148.1 GCA_021848775.1 Chloroflexota bacterium
CTGTGATTAATGGTGTTGCCACAGCGTCCCAGGCTAGCGCGGATCCAACGGCGAACGAGAGATACATGGAAAGCATCACAAAATCACCGTGGGCAAAGTTCGTGACGTTCATGATGCCAAAAACAATGGAGAGCCCAAGAGCAATCAAAGCATAGATTGCTCCCATCAAAATACCGGTGATAATCCCTTGGGTGGCGGTTTCAAACATCTTATTCAGAATCCTTATTGGAATGGGTAGCAGCCATAACCGCTTACCTGGCTTTCCCCGGGAGAAGAAATTAACCGGGGAAAGCCATCTGCCGTGACGTCCAGACCATGAGTTAGGTTAATCAGTCTGGACAAGTGATTTGGAACTTATTTCTCTACGTAGTATGGGTTCGGGAAGACCGGTTTAGCTTCGGCATCTTCGGCGGGATAAACCACTACAGGTTGGCCATTCTGGACCTGCAGCACGACTACACCAGGGAACAGGTTTTGACCGGTAGCGTCAAATTTGATCTGATTGCCAGGATAGGTCTCCACTGCCGGGCCGGAGGTCAGGTCAAGCGCCAGGAGGGACGCGCGCAGGTTGTCCGGGTTGAGGGGATCATCCGGGAAGTTCGTGCCAGAATACTCCAACGCTTCGTACAGGACCATGGCGTCGTAGTAATTCATGCCCGCGCCTTCGGTGGGGATGTAACCGTACGTAGCCTTGTATTCATCGACGAACTTCTTATTCTGCGGGGTGTCCTTGGCAGGATTGTAGCTGAAGGTCATCGAAATGCCTTCGGCCGCATCGCCCAGCGCTGCGATCGAAGCGGGATCGACATAACCGCAGGCACCTGCGCCAGCGAGGAACTTAGGATAGTAACCAGTTTCTTTAAAGGCTTTACCGAATACGATCGCGTCATTGAAATAAGGGGTGTGGATAATGACGTCGGGATTGGCCTTCTCCAACTGCTGGACGATTTGGGTGGCATCGGTAATGTCGTAGGGGTATTCCAGCGTCGTCACGATCGAGACTTTATCCTTCAAGGCTGCTTCGGTGGCGCCCAGTGAGTTCGCGCGGCCGTTAGCCGAATCCTCGTTCAGGATAGCCAGAGTTTTTATCTCGACCCCTGCGGCCGCAGCAGTTTCCTTGACGAATTGATAGGCCATGGCGCCGTGGTTGGTTGCTGTGGGACCAGGTCGGAATAGATATTGGCGGCCCATCTGCGTAATCTGAGGTACCAGCGCGTCCGCGATCAAGATCACTTTTTCGCGATCGGTCACTTCTGAAGCGGCCATAACGAAACGGCTGATATATTCACCCAGAATAGCAACGGGATGATTCTTGCTGATCATGCTTTCCGTGGCCAGTTTTGCTGAGTCAGCGGTACCGCCTGCGTCCTCCACCACGATCCTGAGTTTCTTGCCGCCCATGGATTTAATGCCGCCGGCTTCATTGATATGCTTGATGGCTAATTCAGCACCGATCTGTCCCTCTTTACCAAAGACAGCGAATGAACCGGTGAGGGGCTGCACAACGCCCACCACGATTTCATCCGGAAGTGCTTTCGCAGTTGGGGCGGCTGGAGCCTCAGGTGTTGCTGGCGTACATGCCCCGGCCAACAGGACGAAGATCATCGCCAGCGTCAGAAGTACAGTACTGAACTTACGGTCCTTCATTGTTCCTCCTTACGAAAGTCATCTGAACAGGTTGATGGAAATCGATGGGACGCATAAATTGATTCCTGTCACCTCCTTCGATCGTTACGCTGATCGCCTCGCTCTGGACGGGTTAAACTTGCGCCATTTCAGGAAAGCAAAAATTTTCCCGAGGGGGGATGAGAGCGCCTACAGTCCAAAAGGCATGCGTCAATAATCAGAGAAATATTGGCTCAACTCAGTCGTGAATATAGGCGGGCGTATTTAATTGTGAAACAGGGGGAATTTCAGCGACGTTCCAAATAGTGGAATTCAATTCGCATATATAGAATTATAGCGACCCGCATTTAAAAGTCAAGCATTTTTTCAGAGATATTGGCAAGAAAATGTAACCAACTTTGGTGATTTTGGGTACAAATGATTATGACTGTCCGTGTAAAGAAATTCAATTTGCCTTATTTAAATATTTCCTCTGCACTCGGTGATCTGGTTGGTTAATCCAACCAGACTTTGAGTAGTTGATTTGCGGACACCTGGGCATTCTCAAATGGCCAAAAGTAATGAAGTTGTATCTGAGAATTAATCTGGAGCCAGTGTGGCAATATGCCAAAGCTATCTATCAAAGATCATCTTTCACAATGTAAGCGACCCGCGCTATGCTGGAAAAATCGGTGGACAGAACCGGGAACTGATGGAATAATATTTGATATTAGAACAATCCTCTCTGGACTGAAGATCGTCGAATTAATTGTCCAATAATTTATTGGATTTTTCGAACACATGGGGATTTATATGAACAAAATAAGTTCTCCTTCATTCTTTGAGAAACTTTTCAGTCGCATGGGCGGGCGGTATCCAATCCTATTGCTTTTGTTCATGCAAATCGTCAACACCCCATTGCTAATCTTGTTGACCGCGATGCCTGCCCAGCAAAATACAGAAATCAGCACAGATCAGGGTATAAGCCTGTTGGTGTTCGGCAGCATTGCCGTGGTGGTCAGAAATGCCGTACTGCTAGGACAATTCTATCTATTTAATAAAGATTTATTAGACCGCCTTTCGCAAATAATCAAACCCGGGGCAGCCAACACCGACCCAGCGCAAGAAAAACGTGCCTGGAAGCAAGCGAATACTGCATCCAATATTTATATCCTATTCGAATTCGTGGGGCTCATTATTTTGGTGCTGGTACCCACATTGGTATTTGGGCATTTCAGTCTGAATCTCAACTTTGAGCAAATCATTCAACTCAGCCTGGCGGCGTTGGCAGCCGGCCTGGTAAACCTTATCGTGGGAATTCTGGTACTCGATCAATTCTTCAAGTCTGTTATCCATGTTTTGCTGCCCAAACAGTTCGAAACACAATTGACTGGCTTGAAAGGAATGCGGATATGGGTGAAATTATCGATCGCCATCATTGGGGTGGCGATAATTGGCTTGCTTCTGACTGTACCCGCTGCTTATCACCAGATGAACCGTATATTTGTGGATGTTTCCCATTCCCCTCAACTCGTGAGAACTTCCTTGTTGATCATTGTAAATGCAGGCGTTGGAGCTATTGTCGTGGGAGTGTTCCTATCTTTTCGGCTGGTATCTTATTTCTCTATCCCGTTTCGCAAAATGATCGAACTGTTTAGAAAGGTCGAAACAGGCGACCTCAGCAGTCGCATCGAGGTATCCTACTCGGACGAATTTGGCGAATTGAATATCTACCTGAACCATATGATTGAGCGTCTCCAGGTACTGACTTCTACGCTGGAACAGCAGGTTGCCGAACGTACCGCCCAGCTCAGTCAGGTCAACACGCAACTGGTAGTCGAACTCAAAGAACGCGAGCGCATGGAGGAGCAACTCGTGTATACCGCCCTGCACGATCCGCTTACGAATTTGCCTAATCGGGTTTTATTTAAGGATCGTCTATCACATGCGATGGAACACGCCAAGCTGCACAAGAATTTTACGTTTGCCTTGTTCTTTATCGATTTGGATCGTTTCAAGGTGGTGAATGACAGCCTGGGCCACGACGTCGGAGACTTATTGCTGATAGAAAGCGCACGCCGTCTGGCCGCCTGCGTGCGCAGTGAAGATTCTGTCGCGCGTCTAGCAGGCGATGAGTTTGTCGTCTTGCTTGAAGAACTGGAAAGTTCCACAGATTACATCCAGGTTGCAAATCGGATTCTGCACGAATTAGCGTCACCTGCTGATTTTGGCGGTCAAATGATATTTATATCCGTAAGTATGGGCATTGTGTACAGTGATGCCAGATACAACCAACCGGAGGATATCTTGCGTGATGCTGATATTGCTATGTATCAAGCCAAGAGGGAAGGCCGAGGCCACTATGTAATTTTCGACCCAGCGATGCTGGAAAGAGTAATGACACGTCGGGAACTCGAGGCTGACCTGCGGAAAGCTGTGGATAACCAGGAGTTTATCGTTCACTATCAGCCAATCCTTGATCTGGTAACCCGTCGCATCGTTGGATTTGAGGCGTTGGTGCGCTGGCAGCATCCAACACGGGGTCTCATTCCTCCATTAGAGTTTATTCCCACCGCTGAAGAAATCGGGCTCATTGTTCCGATCGGTTACTGGGTTTTGGATCAGGCATGCCACCAGATTCGCGCCTGGCAGCAGCAGTATCCTGCAGATCCACCCTTGACCATTAACGTAAATTTGTCAAACGCGCAATGCGCCCAAACCGATTTAGTTCAACAGATTACCGAGATCCTGCAGAAAAACCAATTGGATGCCAGTAGTTTAAAATTGGAATTGACGGAAAGCTTAATTGTTGAAGACTTCGCGTTTACTTCGGCGTTACTATCAAAGTTGCGGGATTTAGGCATAATGGTGCAAATTGATGATTTTGGCACGGGATATTCATCGCTGGGTTACTTGCACACATTGCCAATTGATATGCTCAAGATCGATCGCAATTTCATCAGCCAATTGGGAGCCGATGACAGCGGTTCAGAGATTGTTCGAACCATATTGGCGCTGGCACATGGCCTCGGGATGAAGGTGATTGCGGAGGGTGTGGAGACCGAAGACCAGCTATCCAACCTAGGGGCGATGGATTGTGAGTTTGTTCAGGGGTTTCTCTTTGCAAAACCGGTTGATAGTCAAGAGGCAGGTACCTTGCTAGGAAAGTCGTTTGCCAAATCAGAATAATAAATGATGGGCCACGGCAAGCAGGGGGGTGAGTTGTGGCTGCACCACTCCTGCAATTTGTGCTCCAACGCCGGTTTGGCTGACCGGCCTGGATAGGTTACCCTAACGTCCAGAGTCTCACCCATGCCGGATTTTATGCATGGATTGGCACGCTGAGCACAGCGTCCTGCGAAAAGCCCACGCTTGCATTACCCCGTAAAACGAAAACCGCTTGCTGTAACCCTCCAAAGCAAGGATCATGCACAACCTTAGCTTTGTCGTAAGGTCCAATTGGTTGCCCGAGACTATACCATGCCAGTGTATCTATTAGGAAACCCTGTTTAATTCAGTTTTCGCTCGTTCTGGTGCAGCTTCGGTGAAGCAAAATTTCCAAAAGCCGCTATACTTTTCCTCAATAATGTATCATTATTGTATTGAATGGAATTCAGACCCGGTTGAGGAGGAATCGCCTATGGCAAGCAATCAGAATGAATTTATCCGCCTGGATTGTCCGCGTTGTGGCGCTACCCTTCAGGATGAAGGGGATAAGCTGACTTGCCAATACTGCGGGGCAAAGCTGATTCTGAAACGATCTGCCGCCAGCCAGAGGCCTCAACCTGGCAATCGTCAAAATTCCAGCACCGTCGTAAACGGCCTGACCCTCAACTCATTTGCGTATTATGATCCTCAATCCGGCCTGGAAGCTTTTTCCATTCTGGTGCCTCAGGGTTGGCAGGTGAGCGGTGGCGTTACCTGGGTGCCAACCCGCCCGGCTGCTCCCGTCCAGATCAGTCTTCAAATTACCAATCCTGACAATCTGGATGTTTTCGAGGCGTTTCCAATTCTATATTTCACCTGGGCGAATAATTTTATGATGCAAATGAGCATGCCAGCGGGCAGCCTTTATTTTGGCTATGAAGTCCGCAAGCCGCAGGCAGCTTGCGAAGTGATGCGCCAAGTCATCCTGCCGCGCTACCGCAGGGTGCCCGATCTGGCTGTTGTCGATGAAGGGCCAGCCACTGAGCTGCAGCAGTTTGTCACCCGCGAGCAGGCTAATCAGGCACAGGGCGGGCAATATTCAACCGACTCAGTCCGGATGCGGCTGCATTACACGCTCAATGACCAGCTTGTCGCTGAAGAAATGTCCGGTGTGGCGGAATATACACGCATCCTTGCTCCAGGCATGTTTGGCAATATGGAAAATATCTACTGGAGTATGGGGCATTTGACCAGCTTCCGATCCAGCCGCGAACGGTTGGAAAGTTACGCCGACCTCTATCGGACGATTGCCACATCGATCAAGCTCAACCCGGCCTGGACGGCAGTCGTTCAACAGGTCATTCAAGGCCTGACGAACAACACGCTGCGCTCCATCGACCAGATTGGCGCGCTGTCCCGCCAAATCAGCCGCACTTTCAATGAGATCAGCGACATGAACATGAAAGGCTGGCAGGAGCGCTCCGCTGCCTACGACCGGATGTCTGAAAATTTCAGTCAGGCTATCCGCGGCGTTGATCCTTACTATGACCCGAATACGGGTCAAAACGTCGAGCTCCCATCCGGGTATACCCAGGCCTGGTCAACACCACTGGGCGAGTACATTCTGAGCGATGACCCCAATTTCAATCCCAATATTGGCTCAAACCAGACCTGGACGCCGCTGACTTCTCCAAAGGAATAACCGGCCGAATTTTTCGACCGTATGGTGTTGCCCTAAAAGCCATCCGTAGTCAATTTTTGCTCCCTCATATACGGGGCGGGGTGGAACACCCCTTACCGGTAGAGGCGGGCTCCCCGGCAACAATCACCAGAGGGAGAACAAAGATGGCGGTCGTTTGGGTAGATGCTCCTCGAATTTAGGGATAGTTTCAAGAATTTCCCCAAAATGCTTGACATATCCTCCAATCCTGTGTATAAACTTGTGCATTATGGAAAGCCTCGTGAACATCCCTGTTGCTTTTGAGGTCAAGGCTAAGCGCCAGCCCACATCTGGATCTTC
>JAJZTR010000149.1 GCA_021848775.1 Chloroflexota bacterium
GAAGATGTTTCATCTGATGCCAGGGACAGCTGGTATTTGTTCGGCGCCTGGCTGCTGGCAGCCACCATGAACGCCACCCTCACCTGGTGGGGAATCTTATTGGCTATCGTGGACCGTCCTCTCGCATCGACAGCATTTGTTGAGCAGAGCACCTTAACCAGGGTCGTTCCGGTTTTCCTGGCGCTGATGGTGTGGATCACCCGCATTTTGCTCATTGGCAGCTTTTCCATCGCAGGGTCGCGTCTTTTCAGTGACGGTCAGCAGCCCGCACGCTCCAATAGGGTATTCGATCGTACTTCTCAGCCGATAAATATTCCTCGTCCTGCCCGACCGACCATGACCCCGAACGCAATTAAGGCTGGTAATCTTCAGCAAACCAATTCAAAAAATCATTCAGGACTCAACCGTCCCGAACCGGAATATATTCCTGAACTTGATTGTTCTCCAACGCCAGCCGCGTTTCACTCACTGACTGGTCAAAGCGAACCGGGTCGCCCGAACCCTTCCCGAAAGCGATTCTGAGCGACCCGGCAAATAAATCCACGGGAATATATGCTAGATCAGTCCGAGCTGCCTGCCGACCTTTTCAAAAACGTCAATTACTTTGTCTAGTTGTTCATCCGTGTGTGTAGCCATATAGCTGGTGCGAAGGAGTTGGTGCCCTGGAGCAACTGCCGGGCTGATGATAGGGTTAACGAATACGCCTTTTTCGAACAAGGTCTTCCACATCATGAAGGTAAGATCATTATCACCGATGATAATAGGAACAATCGGTGAAACTGAAAGACCGATGTTGAAGCCTAACTGGGAATAAGCCTTACGCATCTTTTCGCCAATTACGTTAACCCGCTCGATTCGTTCCGGTTCTTCGCGCATAATTTGCAGGGCAGTCAGGGCCGCTACGGCGTTCGAGGCTGGTATACTGGCACTAAATATGAGCGAACGGGCAAAATGCTTGATGTAGTGGATCACAGCTTCATCTCCGGCAACAAAGCCGCCAAGGGATGCAAAAGATTTGCTAAAGGTGGACATGATCAGATCCACCCCGTCGGTCATGCCAAAATGCGCCGCTGTCCCACGCCCGCCGCCGAAAACGCCCATAGCATGCGCGTCGTCGACCATTAAACGGGCACCGTATTTTTTCGCCAATGGGACTAGCTCCGGCAGCGGTGCAAGATCGCCTTCCATGCTGAACAGGCCGTCCACTACAATCAGTTTTCCGGCGTCCGCTGGCAAGGATTGCAAAACGCGCTCAAGGTGCTGCATATCGTTGTGGACATACCGTTCCAATTTGCCATATCCCAGCCGTGCACCATCCACAATACTGGCGTGGTCGTCCTTGTCAAGGATGACATAATCACCGCGCCCGACGATGGCGCTTATCGTACCCAGGTTCACCTGCATGCCGGTGGAAAAAACCAGCGCGGCTTCCTTGCCAACCCACTCTGCCAACTCATGTTCGAGCTGGTGATGCAGGGAAAGCGTCCCGTTTAGAAATCTTGACCCGGTGCAGCTGGTGCCATAACGGTCGATTGCCTGGCGGGCAGCCTCTTTTAGGCGCGGATGTGTGGTTAAACCAAGATAATTGTTGGATCCGCACATAATCAACCGATTGCCCTGGTAAACAACTTCCGTGCCTTCATTTTCATCCAAAGGAATGAAATAAGGATAAAACCCTTGGGCCATTGCATCTTTTGCCATTGTAAATTCGTGGCACTTCGTAAAAATATCCAAATCACCACCTCGCCAACCCAAATTTTGTACGGCTTACTTCAAGAATAATTTCAAGAAATGAATTTCAGCCCTCATTACTCCCACCCATGTCCATCGGCACCGGTGGTTGTTATTTCCAGCGCCAGGGCGATTTCTGATTATACCCTTAATCGAACAGACAAGTCATCCAGACAATCCATCTAAATCATTTCACGGGTAAAATTAGAAGGTGCCTCAACGGCTGCTAGTGATAACCAAGGAGAGTATTCATGCGATTGTACGGCGGGATTGAAGCTGGTGGGACAAAATTTCTTTGCGCAATCGGCACAGGTCCGGATGACATTCAGGCCGAAATTCGATTTCCAACCACAGAACCCGATGAGACCCTGAACCACGCAGTAGATTTCTTTCGCCAGTTCATGATTAAAACCCGCCAGCGGCTGGATGGCATCGGTATCGGTAGTTTTGGACCTCTTGAATTGAATCCGGGTTCCGCGAATTTCGGAAAGATTACTTCGACCCCCAAGTCCGGTTGGGCTTACACCGATCTTCGGCACAAGATTGAACAGGAAACTGCCACACCGGTAACCATCGATACCGATGCCAATGCGGCTGCTCTTGGTGAAGGCTTTTGGGGAGCTGCGGTCGATTTACGGGATTACCTTTATCTGACAATCGGAACCGGCATTGGGGGAGGTTTGGTCGTGCAGGGAAAACCCTATCACGGGCTTATCCACCCTGAGATGGGACACATCCGAATACCGCACGACCGCGAAGAAGATCCCTTCGATGGAATATGCCCATATCACGGTGATTGCTTTGAGGGACTTGCCTCCGGTACTGCGATGCAGGCGCGGACCGGTCAATCGGGCGAGCTGCTCCCCGCTTATCATCCCGCTTGGGAAATTGAAGCATCTTACATTGCGTTAGCACTGGCGTCCCTGGTTTGCTCTGTTTCTCCACAGCGAATTTTGCTCGGCGGCGGCGTTATGCAGCAGGACCATTTATTTCCCATGATCAGGCTCAAGGTGCAACAGTTGCTGAATGGGTATGTGCAGGTGCCTGCGATAACCGAAAATATCCAGCATTATATCGTGCCCCCAAAATTAGGCCAGCGGGCAGGCGTTCTTGGAGCAATTGCGCTCGCCAAACAAACCTTTTCTGGCAGTTTAAATCGTTGATCAGGCATGGAGAGATTCCATACCCGACCAATTTTACCGATATCAGTTTCCTTTATATCAAATCCGCGACATCAGACGCGTGGTTAAGGTGGACCCGCAATACTCGACGTTTTCGGCTGAGTAACGCTTCAAAATCACCCAGCGCCTGGGCGCTCTTCATCGTGCCAAAGCTAAACCCCTGATTGGGGATGTCAAGGTCCTTCTCATCATTCGCGGTTATTTGTAAGAACAATCCGTTGGCCGGACCACCCTTATGCAGCTGCCCGGTCGAATGCAAAAATCTCGGGCCGAATCCCAGGGTCGTCGCACGGCCTGTTTCCAACAGAATCGCTTTACGTAATTTCTGCAGTCTTTTGAAGGTCTTTTCGTCGCGGGGTAAATACGCATTGATCGCAATATAATTTCCATCTGCCGAACTCGCCAGAAAGGTTTTGACCACCTCGCGCAGCGTGTTGGCAGAATCATAGGCTTTTGTTTTGGAGGCAAAAGCTTTGCCGCTCTCGCCTTCCCAGATTGGAGCAGGCTCATCCAGAGAGCCGGTCTTGATAAACGTTTTAATTTTCTTTTCTGTGCGGGTTTTATTATCTTGAACATCAGGCTGATCAAAGCTGTTGACGCCTAATACCGAGCTGGCAACGGCGACCGCGAATTCCCAGCGGTAGAATTCTGTGCCAAGGTCATAGGGCGAGTTCATCGTGAAGGTAAGCACCGGACGACCGTCCTTGCGCAGACCTTGAGCGAATGCAGCGCGCTCCCCTGAAGACTTCAGGTACACAAAGATGCGGTCGTGGCTGTAAAGGTCAGCTTTAATTTCAGGTTCCATATCAATGGGAATGATCCCAACCCCATTTTTACCGGTCGATTCAGCTACCAGTTGTTCGAGCCAGGAACCGAAGGATTCGTACCCCGGATCTGCAATGATGGTTAGCTTGTCCCGGCCTTTTTTGGCAGCCTCACCCACCAATGTGCCCAGAACCAGACCAGGGTTGCGCCCGGCTGGCATTCCCGGCTGACATTGTGCCAGCATCCAATTGGCTTTTTTGAGCAATTGATCGAGATCCATACCGATAAGGCCCGCTGGAACCAGGCCAAAAGCGGTCAGTGCTGAATTTCTCCCGCCAACCATCGGGTCGCCGTGAAACACGCTGCGGAACCCCCGTTCTTTCGCGATAGTCTCAAGCTTCGTCCCGGGATCGGTAATGGCGATGAAATGCTCACCAGCGTGTTCTCCCAACTTTGACTCTGCCTGGCTCCAGAAGGTTTCCAGGAAAGCCATCACCTCACTGGTTGTACCCGATTTACTGGAAACAATGTACAGGGTTTTATCGAGCGGTGCGTTCCTGGCTGCTGCTGAAACTTGAACAGGGTCGGTTGAATCGAGGATCGCAAGATCCAGCGCCGGTTTTCGTTTGACCTCGCCAATACCAAAGGTATTGCGTAGGACTTCGGGCGCCAAAGAGGAACCTCCCATACCAAGCAATAATGCATGGGTATAGCCGGCGTTCTGGCAGTCGAGCAGAAGATGGTTTATTTGCGGGATCAAGATTTGACTGGTGGTTGGAGAGACGAGCCAGCCAAGCCGGTTGCGGATTTCTTCCCGGGCTTTCAGATCGTCTGACCAAAGCGTGGTGTCAATTTCGAAAATGCGCCGGGCGACGCGGATGTAATCCATCTGCACAATTTGGGCTGGCAGGCTGGCAGCGAATTGTCCAATTTCCACGATTGCGGCGCTGCGCCGCTCTTCGATGGTCACCAAGAGCGCCTGGAAGGCATCGGCAAATGATTTGACACCCTCATCCTCAAGTTCCTGGGTGACAACATCCATGTCGATGCCCTGCCCGGCGAGTTTGTCCATCACCATCTGATCTTCGATAATATCCCAACCCAGTTTGACCGCAGCTTTTCCATGGTCGGCGAATGCTGTGAGGGTTTGCGGTGGAACCGTATTGACCGTATTTGCCCCGATCAATTCTTCCACATACATCACATCCCGGTAATCCGGATTTTTGGTGCTGGTCGATGCCCATAACGGGCGCTGTGCCGCTGCCCCAGCCAGGCGGAGTGTTTCAAAGCGCGGGCTGTTGAACTGGTTGAGATAGCGTGCGTAGGCCAGCCGCGCATTGGCGATGGCGGCTTTTCCCAGCAGTGCTTTTCGCTCAGCCGACATAGTCTTTGCACCTTCAGGCAATTCGGTCAGGAGCCTATCCACCTTGGTGTCGACGCGTGAAACAAAAAACGAAGCTACAGACGCGATCCCTGAAACGGGCAGTTTTGCGGTCAATCTGTCCTCAAGTCCGGATAGATAGGCATCCATGACCTCTTCATACCGTGCAAGTGAGAAAATCAAGGTGCAATTGATATTCAACCCATCAGCAATACACTTGCGGACGGCTGGAATGCCGGCTTTGGTGGCGGGAATTTTGATCATCAGGTTAGGCCGGTCTACCAGCTTCCACAACCGGTGCGCTTCGGCGATGGTTCCCAGAGTATCGTTCGCCAGCGTAGGCGCAACCTCTAGAGAAACATAGCCGTCGCCGCCGTTGGTTTGCTTATACAGCGAAACAAATAAATCGGCTGCCGCCTGAATATCTTCGACAGACAGTTGCGTGAATATTTGTTGGGCAGACCACCCCGACCAGGCCATGGTTTGAAGCGCCGAATCATAATCCGTCGATTTGCTTATGGCATTATGGAAAATGCTCGGATTTGAAGTCACACCGCTGATTTCACCACGGTCGATCATTGCTTCCATCTGACCATTTTCGAGCATACGGCGTTCGATGTTGTCGTACCACAACGATTGGCCCAATTCCTGAAGTTTTGATATTCTGTTCATATCCGCACCTGCCTTCTAGTATTCCCAGTTCTCGATTTGCACCAATTACTGATTGGCCTCAATTGCTTGAACTTTCTTGAACCGGCGGATGAAACGCTCATCACCTTCTAAAAAGCGCGCTGCCAGAAATGCCTGGACGATCTCTTTTGCCAGTTCCACACCAATAATCCGCGCGCCAAGGCAGAGTACATTAGCGTTGTCATGTTCGACACCCTGGTGGGCTGAATAGGTATCGTGGCTCAAAGAGGCATAAACGCCATTTATTTTATTGGCGGCAATGCACGCCCCTACCCCTGACCCGCAAATGACAATCCCGCGGTCGACATCACCGCTTTGAACGGCTTTTGCTGCTTTTTCCACAAAATCAGGAAAATCAACCGGGGTGGTGTCCATTGTACCCAGGTCGGAAACTTCATATCCCAGGTTTTTCACATACTCGAGGATGACTTGTTTCAAATAGAATCCAGCATGATCACAGGCAATGGCTACGCGCATCGGGAATTATTCCTTTCCAAGTAAACGGCGTGAAACGGCAACCACATTGGCTGCTGTAAGACCGTATTCTTCAAAAATCCTTTTATAAGGAGCTGATGCCCCATACCGGTTGATGGTAATGGTCGCACCCTCGCATCCTGTATAACGCTCCCAACCCTGGGAGATTCCCGCCTCCACAGCCAATCGAGCAGTGACCTGTGGCGGCAGAACTCTTTCACGGTAGGCGTGATCTTGCTTCTCGAATAGATCCCAGCTCGGGAAGGATACCAGCCGAACCCGTATACCTTCGGCCGCCAGCGTCTGACCGGCGGACACAATAATTTCCACTTCTGAGCCGGATGCCATCAAAATCAGCTGCGGTTCTCCCCCGCTCAGATCTGCCAGAACGTAGGCTCCGCGGTGCAATCCCTCGGCTCCAGCCAGGGTTTGTCGGTCCAGGATGGATACAGCCTGGCGTGTAAGCAGCAACGCAGTTGGTCTATTTGTTTCGGCAATCGC
>JAJZTR010000150.1 GCA_021848775.1 Chloroflexota bacterium
CCTGCACTTCAAGAGGTCTCTTCCAGAATAGTTTCTTCCATAAGATCGCTCAGTAATCCCGATAAAAAGCGCACTGTCGAAATCGCCCGGCTGTAAGACAGGCGTAGAGGTCCCAGCACGCCTAAAGTGCCGGTTGCCAGACCGGGCATTCCATAGCTGCCCAGTACCAGCGACCACTGGCGCAGTTCGTCCCAGGTTCCTTCTCCGCCAATCAGAACTTGAACTCCGCCCTGTGTATTTCCGGCGGAGGTCCGCGCGACCAGATCTTGCAGCAGGGAGCGCTCTTCCAAAATGCGCAGCGAGCGGCGTGCCTCATCAGACCCGGTGAATTCAGGCTCGCCGATTACATTCGTCAAACCATCGATAAAGACTTCACCTGCCTGAGACGCATCAGCCTGGAGCATGTCATCGATCATCCACGCGGCAACATCCTCGTCCAATCCTTGCAGTTGTGCCATCCGTGCGCGGATTTCATTCACATCAGCGCCCTGGAATAACTGCGTCAATCGTTCTGAAGATTGAGACAGCTGTTCCTGGCTGACGGGTTCCGGGAGGGATTGCAGTCTTTGACGGACTTCGCCACCGATCATAACCATAACCACCAGCACCTGGCGTCCCCGAGTGCCAATCAACTCAATATGCTTCAATCGGGAATGTTCCGGGTGTGGTGGTGTGACCAGTGACGCTGCACGCGACTGATAAGCCAGCACAGAGGCAGCCAGGCGCACCCACTGCTCCACGTCGTTCCGCATTTGATAAAACTGGTGGCTGATGGTGCGGCGGGTTGTGTCTGGTAATTCCGCTGCACGGGTAAGACGGCTGACAAAATAGCGGTAGCCTTCTTCAGTCGGCACACGGCCTGCCGATGTGTGCGGTTGGCGCAATAGACCCCATTCAGTAAGGGTAGCCAGTTCATTCCGCACCGTAGCTGAACTCATATCCAGGTTATAGCGCGCGACCAGAGCCTGAGAACCCACCGGAGTAGCCGTAGTGGAGTACTCGTGGATCACCAGGGAGAGGATAATTTTTTGTCGTTCAGTCAGTTCATTCATCGTTTTGTAAAATTTAGCACTCTAAGCGTTAGAGTGCTAAATAACCCTGTTGCAAAATAATACCATGCGCGATATTCAGCGTCAAGACGATGCGGAATACTCTTATAGATTTCTAACAAGCGGTTAGGTTAGTAAATACCCTTCATTATCCAATTTGATTTGACCTTAACCTTTTTATTTACTACAATTATTTTTATGAATTGCTGTCACAAACAAATTTTCTGCTCGGGCTTTTTCCGAACCGACCACGACCCTCCAAGGATGTAGGGGTTCGGCTCTGCCAACCCGGATGCTCTTAACCTTATCGTTACCTGGTTTCGTGAACCGCTTATAGGAATAGTTATCCAAGGAGAGAACGTATGACCCCTACCCCATTCATATCCAAAAGAGCCCCAATTTACAATGATGTACCCGACGAAAAATGGAATGATTGGCGCTGGCAATTAAGCAACCGTCTAAACAGTGTAGAGGATTTTGAGAAAGTTCTACGTTTAACGGAAAGCGAGAAAAAAGCCCTCAATACCCAGGGACTCTTTCGGGTGGACATCACCCCGTATTTTGTCTCTTTGATCGATCCCAACGACCCGGAAGACCCCATCCGGCGCCAGGTCATTCCACAAGCCGAGGAAATAGCGCCTTTTACCGGCATGATGGAAGACTCGCTGGCTGAAGACCGGCATTCACCGGTGCCGGGGCTGGTTCACCGCTACCCCGACCGGGTGTTGATGCTCGTGACAACGCAGTGTGCTTCCTATTGCCGGTATTGCACACGCTCGCGCATTGTTGGCGACCCCAGCGCTACATTCTCGCGGGCTGAGTTCGATATGCAGATTGAGTATCTCAAAAACACCCCGCAGGTGCGCGATGTGCTGCTTTCTGGCGGTGATCCGCTTACACTGGCGCCTAAATTGCTGGATGAACTGCTGAGCCGCTTGCGTGAGATTCCGCATATCGAGATCATCCGGATCGGCAGCCGGGTGCCGGTTTTCATGCCGCAGCGCGTTACCCCCGAACTGTGCGATACACTGCAAAAATACCATCCGCTGTGGTTGAATATTCATGTCAACCACCCCAATGAAATTTCGCAGGAGTTGGCAGAAGCCTGCGATCGCCTGACCCGCGCCGGAATACCGCTGGGCAACCAGTCGGTGCTTTTGGCGGGGGTGAACGACTGCGTCCATATTCAACGCAAATTGGTTCAGGATTTGGTTCGCATTCGCGTTCGCCCTTACTACCTTTATCAATGCGACCTGGTCGAAGGTGCAGGGCATTTCCGCACACCGGTTGCCAAAGGCATCGAAATTATCGAAGGCTTGCGCGGTCATACCTCGGGTTATGCTGTACCCACCTATGTGGTGGACGCTCCAGGCGGCGGCGGCAAGATTCCGGTGATGCCAAACTACCTGATCAGCATGTCTGACCATAAAATCATCCTGCGTAATTATGAAGGATATATCACTACTTACGAAGAACCTCTCACGTATACCACCCACGACCCAAAAACGTGTGCTTACTGCCAGAACAAACGCGCGGAAATCGGGCAAAGCGGTGTGAGCGGATTATTGGACGGCGAGGATATGTTCATCAAGCCTGAAGGATTTGACCTGCTGCACAACCGCGGTGGTGGTGCCCACCGCCTGCGTGATAACCAGGAAAAATGGAAACCCCTTGGCATCGGAGATTCAACGAAAGCGTTAGGCGAGGGCAAGATTCACGACATGGAATAACCATTAACAAGGTTGATTTGAACAGGTTTCACAGGAGGATAGGATGCATTATCGGCGCCTTGGGCGTTCTGGGTTAAAAATCAGTGAGATTTCCCTGGGTTCTTGGATTACCTTTGGCAATCAGATCGACCGGCAATCCGCTATGGATCTAATTCACACAGCGTACGATCAGGGAGTAAATTTTTTCGATAATGCCGATATGTACGCCAACGGACAGGCTGAAATCGTCATGGGAGAAGCCATCAAGACCCTGCCGCGTGAAGCACTGGTCCTCTCCAGCAAAGTTTTTTGGCCGACCATGCCGGGTCCCAACGGGCGCGGACTCTCCCGCAAGCATGTTACGGAATCGATCCATGCTTCGCTCCGCCGGCTCGGCACGGATTATGTCGATCTTTACTACTGCCACCGCTATGACCCGGATACGCCTCTCGAGGAGATCGCCCGGGTGATGGACGATCTGGTTCATCAAGGAAAGGTATTGTACTGGGGCACCTCTGAATGGCAGGCGCATCAAATTGCTCAACTGGTCGGGGTATCACGCCAATATGGGCTGATCCCTCCCAGCATGGAGCAGCCCCAATATAACCTGTTCCACCGGCGGCGCTTCGAGGAAGAGATTGCCCCCACCTGCCGCGAGCACGGACTTGGCCTGACCACATTTAGTCCGCTCTATCATGGCATTTTGACGGGCAAATATAATCAGGGAATCCCTGAAGGCAGCCGTGCAGCTCTGGAAGACCTGCCCTGGATGCGCGATCGGATCACGCCTGAACGCATCGCTAGCGTGCGGAAATTGACTGAAATCGCCCAGGAACTTGAATTGACAACCGGTCAACTTTCTCTCGCGTGGATTTTGCGCCGAAAAGAAATTTCCAGTGTAATCACAGGTGCCACTCGCCTGGAACAGTTCGATGAAAATGTGGCTGCAGTGGAAGCGGTTGAATTACTCACCAATGATATTTTGGAACGGATCGACACAGCATTCGCCTACCCTGCAAGCGAATCACAGCGTTAAATACCAACAGTTCTGAGACCTCCCGCTTTTTTTATCGAACTATTCGTTATAATAATTTCGATAAAGAAAAGCGGGATTTTTTCTATTCTAATATTTTCTAGAATTTATTCGAATAAAGATATCAGGTTTGTTTTCCAACTCGAAATGAAGTTTTCCCAGGAGGATAATTATGTCAGACGAATACACACTGCCCCCCATCCTAGAACCTGAAATATTGCCCAAAGCAGCGCCAGAATCGGACCGCAGCTGGGCAGGAACGACATCCTTTATCCTCGGCCTGATTAACCTGGTTGTCTGGTGCCTTCCGTTCTGCGGAGGACCTTTGGCGATAATTGGTATTATCCTTGGGGTGCTTGGGCTCAAGGCTCCTAACCGCAGGCTGTCAATCGCCGGTATTGTGCTGAACGCCATCGGGCTACTTCTCAGCATCGTCTTCACCATCGTTTTTTTCTCACTGTGGTCATCAGGCTGGTTCCAGAACTTCGACTTCAACCAGTTTTACTATCAGTAAAACTGGATTGCATCGATCTGGGGATGTGGTTGATACCTTTCGCGATATGGGAGGGATTTATTAAGGCTGGGGTAATTTTCGCCGGTACGCTTGTTTTCTATTAACTGACTCGTTCTGGACCATGACAGAATCAGGGTTAACGGGTAGAATCAGCGGCTGGAAAGTCAAGGTAATCGTATGAACAACCCATCTACTGCTGACACTCAGCCAAAACGGGTCTATGACCCAAGCGAATTCCAACCCGTCGAAATCGAGGAGCTCCCCCGTCCTCGTCGCGGGTGTGCTTGCGGCTGCCTGACGGTGCTCGCGATCATTCTTCTGGTCCTAGGCGGTTACTTTTTATTCCCCGCCCGCACTAATATCCTGCTTTTAGGCGTCGACCGCGCCCCCGATGGAACCGCTTTGGGACGAACCGACACCAACATCCTGGTCAGTATTATCCCGCTCAAGCCCACAGTCAACATGCTCTCCGTTCCACGCGATCTGTGGGTGACGATCCCGGGCGTAGGGGAAAATCGTATCAATACCGCTCATTTTTTTGCTGAAGCAAATCAGGAAGGCAGCGGGCCGGAGGCCGCGCTGGAAACAGTACGCACCAATTTTGGTATCAGCGTTAAATATTACGCCCGGGTGCAATTCGACAGCTTTGTCGAACTCGTCGATGCCATGGGCGGGTTGAAGATCGAAATCGACAGCTCCACCGCCGGCTATGGTCCCGGTCAGTACACCCTCACTGGCGAACAAGCTTTAGCCTTTGCCCGAAGCCGTTCTAGCAGCGATGACTTCTTCCGCATGGAGCATGGTCAATTGGTACTCAAAGCCGCCTTCAAGCAGATGCTCAATCCGGCAACCTGGCCGCGTCTTCCAGCAGTGGCTGGAGTGATCCTGAAATCAGTCGATACCAATCTGCCGGTGTATTTGTGGCCGCGCCTGGGATTGGCGGCGCTGCGGGCGGGTCCGGATGGCATCGACAACCGGACCATCAACCGCGACATGGTAACATCCTGGACCACCGCTTTGGGCGCCAACGTTCTGCTGCCAAACTGGGACGCGATCAACCCGGTACTTTTGGAGATGTTCGGCGAGTAACCGTTCTATGCCAGGACGGTTCCTTTGGTTTTCTCCCAATCCTCATCGCTTACCAACTGAATGACGCGGAACGCCTCCGCATAGGCCATTTCCTTGCCTTTGGCGTAATCTCTAGCCCACTGGCGTACCATGTCTTCCGGATCCCAGCCATTCATCTGGCTATTATGAGCACGTAAAGCCTCGATTTTAATGTCGATGGTGTCGCTGATATTGACAAATAAGTCTCCCTTTTCCCAGGAAGTGACGTACACCTTTCGCACTTTATGGGCTTTGATTCCTTCAGATTCAAGATCCTGGAAAAGGTTAGGCTGCCCGGCAGCTGGAAAAACTGCATCCAGTGCTGCGATCCCGGCTGCCCGGTGGTCGGGATGGTTGATATAGTCTGAGGATGCGAGCACCACGGTCGGATCGCCGGTGATCACAACCTCGGGGCGCAAACGGCGAATCTCACGTACCAGTTTTTTCCGCAGTTCAAGTGTGGGCTGCAGCATGCCATCCGGTTCGCGCAAGAAGACCACCTCGCTGGCACCAGCAATTTCAGCTGCTTTGCGCTGTTCGGCTTCACGAATCTCAGTCGCGCGTGCCTTGGTCATCCCGGCTTGCGCAATCCCTACATCACCGCTGGTGCACAAGACATAATAAGTCCGTGTGCCTTCTTTAGCCCATCTGGCCAGTGTCCCGCTGCACGAGAATTCAATGTCATCAGGGTGAGCCACAATAGCCATCGCGCTCTCGGGTACATAAAACGGATTTTCCATCCACTCAACTCCAACAAATTTGATAAAGAACGATTTTACCTCTCCCCAGTCTCTGATGCAACAAAATCAAGAATTAGATCGTTGAAACATAAATATTACTCAAAATTCACCAATAGTTTGTTTGGTTTTGTCAATATAATAAACATTTATTGATACCATCAAAAAAATGGGCAGGATAAAAATAATGACAGGACCAATGATCGAATTGCAGCATTTTCGCAAGACCTACGGCGACAAAATCGCCGTAGAGGACGTCAGCTTTGAAGTTCAGCAGGGTGAGATATTTGGATTGCTTGGGCCAAACGGCGCTGGCAAGACCAGCATCCTTGAAACCCTGGAGGGATTACGTGAATCCAATGGCGGTCAGACCCTTGTGACAGGTTTGGATCCAATGGATGACGCTCGTAAACTCAGGAATGTGATCGGGGTTCAGTTGCAGTCCGCCGGAATGCCGGAAAGCATTACACCTCACGAGGCGATGAAATTCTTCTGCGCCTACCATGAAGTCGAACCGCGCTTCGATCTGCTAACCAGGCTGGGTCTGGCTGAAAAAAACC
>JAJZTR010000151.1 GCA_021848775.1 Chloroflexota bacterium
TGGCCGTTGGGCGGGCACTCCCAGATGCGCAATCCCTGGTATTCAACGGAAATCGGATCGACCCAGCTGCTGGTGTGGGCTGCCAGATCTTCTTCAGTCAGGCAGCCGCCTGCTGCCGCGACCACGGCTGCGATCGCGCTGGCAATTTCGCCCTGGTAATAGGCATCTTTGCCGCCCTCAGCGATCCGCCGCAAGGTGCGCGCCAGTCCCAGGTTATGGAAAACTTCCCCGCTGCGCGGCGCCCGGCCGTCGATGGTCAGTTCACGACCGTTTTTCGACCTGGCGAGCAGGTTTTTAGCGGCCCGGCCCCAGAAATAAGCGGTGATCGGTGACACCGGGAAACCTTTTTCAGCCAGATCAATCGCCGGCTCGAATACCTTATCCAGGGGTAGCCGACCAAAACGCTCAGACAAATCACACCAGCCAGCGCATGCACCCGGGACAGTGATGGTATAGGGGTGCATTGGCGGCAGGGACCGGTCCAGGCCTTCAGCGCTCAAACGTGACAGGCTTAAGGCTTTCGGAGCCCGGCCTGATCCGTTAAGGGCATAAACCTTCTGCTCCTGTGCATCAAAATACAGCACAAAGCAATCACCACCCAACCCTGTGGAGGTAGGTTCGGTGACATTGAGCGCGGCTGCCATCGCGATACCTGCGTCTGCTGCTGATCCACCAGCGTTAAGAACCGTGACACCCGCAGCGGATGCCAGCGGCTGGGAGGATGCGCACATGCCGCGCATTCCAAAAACAGGGGAGCGGTTTGAAGCGAATTCAAAGGAGGATTGCATGGTCTGACCTTTTATCCTTTTTCCATCATTTTTTCAACCAGCAAATCAAAGACAGTTTCGGTGGGCAGGTCTTGATTTGTCCATTGTGCCAACACTTTGTCGTCATGAAGAACTTCACCAAAAGCGACGCCAGCCGGACAAACTGCGCGCCAGGCGCTGACGACCGTTTCGAAAAGCTCCCAACCAGTTTGCTGCTTACGGCGATGCTCCGCTGCCACCAACAGGCTAAGGAAGATTACTTCCAGTTCCTGGGCGGCTGGGGCAAAGATTCTGATGTTTTTCCGTGAAAGGTACGGTGTGGTGCCTAACAGGTTGGTGCTGCCAGCATAAGGATCCCGGGCGGCGAAGTGCACTGTCCGAACACCCGACATGTAGATGGCACCCATGCACAGAGGGCATGGTTCGATGGAGGTGTAGATTACGCAAGTGTGTAAGTCGTGGCTGCGCCGGTCGATTTGCAGCAAAGTGTTTAACTCGGCGTGGGCCAGCTGATTTAAACTTACCTGACCGGGGACGCCGTGATCGTCGAAGATATGGTTTCGCCCTCTTGCCACTAAATTTCCACTCTGGTCAAAAACAGCGGCGCCGATCGGCAACGAGCCGCACCGATAGGCGGTCCAGGCTTCTTCAAAGCACACCTGCCACGGCTGTTGCAGGTCAGACCACTTCAATACCACGCCCCGGTACTACCTCGCCAATGTCCCAGGCCGGCTGGTCGATTTCTTTTGCGCGGGCGAGCAATTGGGTGATCTTTTCAGGGGGAACAGCCATGAGCAATCCACCTGAGGTCTGCGGATCGAATAGCAGCATCTGGTTTGCCTGGTCGATGCCGGGGTCGAAGCGTACCAGGCTGCCAAAGTAATGCGAATTGTCAATGGCGCCGCCCGCGAAGTTCCAGCCCTCGGCATATTTTCTTGCTCCGGATACAAACGGGATGCCTGAGAATCGCAGCCGGAAAGCTGCATAACTGGCGTTGGCTGCTTCAAGCCCATGCCCAAGCAGTGAATAACCGGTTATATCGGTGGCGCACCGGAGAGCAAATTCCTGTGCCAGCTGTGCAGCGCCAGAATTCAAACGCTTCATCCAGGCGACGACTTCCTCAACATCTTGCGGCTCTGCAGTCTCGCGTTTGAGTGCGGTGGTCGTTACGCCGAAACCTAACGGTTTGGTGAGCACCAGGTGATCTCCCGGCTGAGCCCCTGATTTTGTCATGATTCGGTTCGGGTCGACAAAACCCAAAACCACCAGACCATATTTAGGCTCTTTGTCTTGAATTGTATGACCGCCGGCAATCACGACGCCTGCTTCACGCGCTTTTTCAGCGCCACCGCGGATAATTTCCGAGGTGATTTCAAACGGCAGGTCCGTTGGAAAAGCAGCGATATTCAGCGCCAGGAAGGGCTTGCCGCCCATGGCGTAAATATCGGATATGGAGTTTGCCGCCGCGATGGAACCATAATCGTATGGGTCATCCACCACCGGGGTAAAGAAATCGGTCGTCAGGATGATCGCATGCGTTTCGTCCATTTTCCACACGGCTGCATCATCGGGGGAATCCACACCGACCAGCAAGTCAGGATAGTCTTGCTGGTTGAAAATTTCGCTAACCGGGCGCAGCACCTGCGCCAGCGCTTCAGCGCTTAGCTTGGACGCTCAACCGGCGCAGGTCGACAGGCTGGTCAGACGAATTTTTTTTCCGGATGGATTCTCAGCGGGTTTACTCATAGTCTCCTATAACCTTATGGGACTGGCGTTGGCTCCGGGGTGGGTGCCAGACCAGTTTCCGGCAAGGTGAATACGAAGGGCGAGTTGCTCGGCAGCAGCATGGTTTGAATGGAAGGTGACAATTTGCTGATGTACTGGTAGGTGAGCAGGTCAGAATTGCCTTCCAAAACCGCGGCGATTACCGCCAGGGCTTTTGCTTCGGCTTCGGCTTCGATGATCCGGGCTTCTGCCACACCTTTAGCGTCGATGACGGTTGCGTCGGCACGCCCCTGGGCGACCTGCCGTGCCTGTTCAGCCTCCTGCCGTCTTTGTTCA
This sequence comes from Chloroflexota bacterium, assembly GCA_021848775.1. Classification (GTDB taxonomy): domain Bacteria; phylum Chloroflexota; class Anaerolineae; order Anaerolineales; family Anaerolineaceae; genus Bellilinea. The sequence continues at coordinate 2,829 of JAJZTR010000151.1, forward strand.
ACGACGAATTTGGCTTGCTGGGCCAGTTGTTCTGCAATCTGCTTTTGCTCGATGGATGCGGCATATTCCGGCGAGAAAGTGATATTTCGCAGGACAAAATCGACCAATGTTAAGCCGTTTTCCTCTAGTTTGATTGTCAGCTGGTCGGAAATTGTCTTGGTAAGATCCAGCCGGCGTGTGCTGTACACTTCCTCGACGCCAAACTGGGAGACAGCATCGCGAATGATTCCCCGGGCCTGGGCGCGGACTAATTCATCGGTATATCGACTTTGCCAGCGGATATGGACATTAACCACTTGCGCTGGATCGATCTCGAAAATGATCGAGGCATCCACATAGATTTCCTGCCCGTCTGAAGTGCGGGCTGTGATCGAATCATCGTTTGCGATTTGCCCCTCGGTTGGTGAAATTGACATGGTGTAGGTCTGCCTGGAAATGGGATAGCGTTCGACGCGCTCAGCAAAGGGGATAATCCAGCGCAACCCCGGGTCCAGCGCTTGCTGGCGGTATCCTTGCGGAGAGATGGCTGAAATTACCACGCCGCGTTCATGGGGCTCGATGAAGACCATCCCGGCAGCAACGAATGTGGAGACAACCGCGAGTACCGCAGTGGTGATCACAGTAACGGTCGCGTTCTTCAAAGGCCGGTTACGACCGGCTCGAATGATTGCTAAAGCAAGCACACCGATGAATGCCAGCCAAGCAATGGTAGCGATTCCCTGGAATAAACTTGCGAGATTCATAATGTGCTCCTGTGAAAATAAAAGAGATGGATGTATTATACTATTTTCAGGATACCAGCCGTGGACATTCGGCAGGGTTGATCGTGGGAGATTACACCGTTTGAGGCAGGTTGATGGCTGAAGGTGAGTGGGAGATATTAGAAACGCGTATTGCGGGATCGGAGCCGATCCTGCGTATCCCGGCTGCGCCAAACCTGAAACCGATGCCGGGACAATATTTCCAGGTGTATGCCCCCGGCTTCGATGAAACTTTCGCGGTCTCCTTGTTTCTGATCGATAATCACCACACCTATTGGGATTTGACCGGGGAGATTCCTGTTTATTGGACCCCGGGGATCCGTTTGAGGTGGCGCGGGCCCTTGGGCCGCGGGTTTGATCTCTCACCGAATATAAGGAAGACCGCGTTCGTACCCTGGTTGGATCACGGGCTTTGCCTGCTGCCATTGGTGCAGCAGGCACTGTCAGTGCAGGCTGCGGTTGTCTGGTACAGCCATCTGGTTCCGGATTGGCTGCCGCCAACCGTGGAAGTGCTGCCGATTGAATTATTGCCGGATGTCTTAAACTGGGCGGAATATCTGGCTGCAACCTGCGAGCTCAACCACTTGCCTGAACTGGTAGCTGCCCTGGGGTTAAAGCTGCCATTTAGCTTAAATTTCAGCCTAGAAGTATTGGTGCAAACGCCTCTGGTATGCGGCGGCATCGGAGAATGCGGTGTTTGCTCCGTCAAAACCCGCGGCGGCTGGAAGCAAGCCTGCAAAGATGGACCGGTATTCGACCTGGATCAGTTGGAGCTTGCCGCGTGAATCTGTTAGCTTTTTTTGCTCATCCTGACGACGAAACCATTATTTTTGACGAAGTAGCGCTTGACAGCGAAAGCTACCACCGGGTAGTGCCGCCGGTAAATGGCAAGATGGAAGATGCCTTGATCGAGCGACTGGCTTCCACAGAATTACTGCAATGGGGCGAAGACTAAGCATGGATGACCCGGTTCGCCCTGAATTAAGCATCCTACCCGGGTGGATGAATGCCGCCGGCATATTCGGTTTTGCCCCGCCAGCAGCCTGGCCGGTTGAGCTCCCGCCGGTTGCCTTTGTGACCGACCCCATCAGTTATAAATCTCGTTCCCCGGCTCATGACCGGAGGTGTGTACCTTATCCGGGTGGAATGGTCCTGCATACCGGCTGGCCAAACCCGGGTTTTCGCAAAGTAGTGCTGACCTACGGTCAGCGGTGGGCGCGGTCAAATGTGCCCATATGGGTGCATCTGCTGGCAGAGCGCCCTTATGAGGTGGATAAAATGGTCCGCTGGTTGGAAGAGGCCGAGGGGGTCGCCGCGGTTGAAATCGACCTGCCGCCTGGTGCAAGTGACAACGAGCGCCTGGAACTGGTTGAATCTGCGCTGGGAGAGCTGCCGTTGGTTTTGTGTGTGCCGTTGGATCAGGTTAATAAGGAATGGGTCGCCCGCGCTGTCGAATCCGGTGCGAACGCCATCAGCATAAGCGCTCCGCGCGGGGCGCTGCCCATGATGGATGGTTCAACAGTGGGCGGGCGGTGTTATGGATCTGGCTTGCTGCCGCTCGCGCTTCAGGCGCTGACCGGCTTGCGAGAAAAGCATTTGCCACTGATCGCCGGCTGCGGAGTGTACGATTGGGCAGCTATGAAAACGATGCTCAAGGCTGGAGCAGCTGCCGTGAAGCTGGATACCGTCTTATGGCGTGGTTTGGACGCGAGATTTGAGGATTGAATCCAGCCTTCCGGGGTGGTTATAATGATTGGTGGAGGTTGCCATGGTTAAAATTGCGGATGTCAGGCCTTCACCGATCGCAGGCCGGTGGTATAACGGCGATCCGGATCAGTTAGCCCGCCAGATCGACCACTACTTGTTTGAAGCTGTAATCCCACCGCTTTCCGGGAAAGTGTTAGGGGTTATTGCTCCCCATGCCGGTCACCGCTACTCTGGTAAGACCGCTGCGCATGCCTTCAAAGCTGTTGAAGGACAGTCTTTCGATCTTGTAGTCGTTGCTTCCCCACTGCATGGCTATCATCCTGCTCCTTTACTTACAAGTGCTCACCAGCGATATGCCACACCCTTGGGTGAGGTCAAGGTTGACCATGTTGTCATAGACCAGCTTAACCTGATCCTGGAGCAAAAGGGTGGAGTACCATTGGTGCCGGTGGCGTATGACGAAGAGCATTCACTCGAGATCGAACTGCCATTCTTACAACGTGCTTTGCATGATTCTTTTGCATTGCTGCCAATCATGGTCCGCACGCTGGATTTAAAGCTCTTGCAGATCCTGGGGTCCAGCCTGGCAGAAGTTGTCAGTGCTCGAGCCTGTCTGCTGGTTGCCAGCACTGATCTCTCTCATTTTTATCAGGAAGACGCGGCAAAAATTTTCGACCAGGAAATGCTTAATCGTTTTGAAAGCCTTTCACCCGGCGAAATCCTCAACGCTGAAAAACACGGTGTTGGTTTCGCGTGCGGATCCGGGGCGGTGGCTGCCGTGGTGGAAGCGGCCTGTGAATTAGGCGCGAACCATGTGGAAATTCTGCACTACGCCACCTCAGCCGAGGAAACTGGCGATACCTCTTCAGTCGTCGGGTACGGGGCGGCTGCGATATTGAAGCGAGAATAGCCATTGCAGCAATTTGTTGAAGTCGCGGTTCACGTCCCCGGGATTACCGGGAACTTTGATTACCATATCCCGCCGGGCATGCAGGGGACCGTTCAGCCGGGTTGTCTGGTAGTGGTACCCTTTGGGGCACAGCGGGTGCAGGGGATTATTCTGCGGTTTATCGACACACCTTCGGTGCCTGAGACCCGCCCGGTGGAAGCCCTTCTCGATCCTGAACCGGTCGTTTCTAAGGCTCAGATCGAGCTGGCGCAAATGCTGTCCGAGGATACCCTGGCGCCGCTCTCTGCCTGCCTGGACTTGATGCTGCCGCCGGGTGTGAGTCAGCAAGCCGACCAGTTGTATGAACTCATCGAGCCACTGCGCATAGCCGAAGAAGAACTGAAGCCTACCCAGCTGAAGCTGGTGCGGCTGCTCAGCGAACGTGGTGCGCTGCGAGGCCGGCAGATCGAAGCAGCGTTTCCTCGGCAGCGTTGGAAGGAAGCG
>JAJZTR010000007.1 GCA_021848775.1 Chloroflexota bacterium
CGAGCCACTGCGCATAGCCGAAGAAGAACTGAAGCCTACCCAGCTGAAGCTGGTGCGGCTGCTCAGCGAACGTGGTGCGCTGCGAGGCCGGCAGATCGAAGCAGCGTTTCCTCGGCAGCGTTGGAAAGAAGCGCTGCAATCGCTGGTGACCAGGGGATTCGTTACCAGAAGCCCGGTACTCCCAGGACCGGGAGTTCGTCCAAAAGTCGTGCGCATGGTGCGGCTGGCTTGCCCGCCGGAAGCCATTGATGCCCAATTGGAGCAAATCGGGCGGGCTGGCACCGCTGCTTTTTCCCGCCGTAAAGCCATGCTGGATTTTTTAATCCGCGAGCCGTGGTCGGTGGAAGCTTCCTGGGTATATGCGGCTTCTGGCGGCGCATTGGCCGATTTGCGCCGATTGGAAGAACTTGGCCTGGTTGAATTATCCGAGTCGGAAATCTGGCGCAACCCGCTGGAGAACATCGATGCTCCCTTACAGGTGTCACCGACGCTTACAGATGGCCAGAACCAGGTCTGGCAGCAGCTGTTAGACGGGATACAGCCAACGTACAACGCTAACTGGAAACCGTATTTGCTGTATGGCGTCACCGGATCAGGTAAAACCGAGATTTATTTACGGGCAGTAAAGCAAGCCATCAGCCTGGGCAAACAGGCATTGGTGCTGGTGCCGGAAATCGCTTTGACACCGCAGACCGTGCGCAGATTTATGGGGCGTTTCCCCGGCATCGTCGGGCTGATGCACTCACAGCTTTCAGTCGGAGAACGGTACGATACCTGGCGGCGCGCCAGAGCCGGAAAGCTTCAGGTCATTGTCGGACCACGATCAGCTTTATTCACGCCGTTCCCAAACCTTGGCTTGATTATCCTGGATGAGTGCCACGACTCATCCTATTACCAGTCGGAACCTGCGCCAGCCTACTCAGCGGTGCAGGCAGCCATCACCTATGGCAAGCTGACGAACAGCCAGGTCATTCTTGGGTCAGCGACACCTCCGATCGAGCTGATGCGCAAAGCCCGCCAGAACAACTGGCCGATTTTAGCGCTCCCGGACCGAATCATGGCTCACCGGCAGGTAGTGGAAGCGCAGTTAGCGCGATTGGGGCAAAAAGCCAATCTGGAGGTGGTGGGCACGGATAGTTCTGTTCTACCGCTTCCACCCGTGCGGATCGTAGACATGCGGCAGGAATTAAAGGCCGGCAACCGGTCCATTTTCAGCCGGGCACTACAGGATGCTTTGAAAGATACCCTCAAAGCCGACCAGCAGGCTATTCTATTTATTAACCGCCTGGGCAGCGCAACCTATGTGTTTTGTCGAAGCTGCGGGTACGTGATGCGTTGTCCGCGTTGCGAGCGGGCGTTGACTCTCCACAGCCAGGCAGCCATGCTGGTTTGTCACACCTGCGGTTACAGGCGTAAAATGCCAACCCAGTGCCCGCAGTGCGGAAGCAATCAAATCCGGGATTACGGCACCGGAACCGAACGGGTGGAGCAGGAGGTGCTGAAGATGTTTCCAGATGCCCGCACCTTGCGCTGGGATTCGGAAACGACCCGCCAGAAAGGGTCGCATGATTTGCTTCTGTCGCATTTTATTTCCCATCGGGCGGATATCTTGATTGGCACCCAAATGCTTGCCAAAGGGCTGGATCTGCCGCTGGTTACCCTGGTGGGAGTGATCCTGGCCGAGGTTGGGCTGCATCTGGATGATTACCGTGCTCCTGAACGCACCTTCCAACTGCTCACCCAGGTCGCAGGCCGCGCCGGGCGCAGCCCGTTGGGCGGCCAGGTTGTGCTGCAGACCTTCCAGCCTGAAAATTATGCCATTCAGGCGGCAGCCAGCCATGACTACATGGGCTTTTATGAGCGTGAATTGGAGGAACGGCGCAGGATTGGTTACCCGCCATTTTCCAGGCTGGTTCGCCTGGAGTACCGTCACCTTGAAAGCCAAAAGGCCCAGGCTGCTGCCCAGCGTATGGCAACCCAGGTCGAATCCTGGTTGAATGATGGGGCCTATACCAGTACCGACATCATTGGCCCGGTGCCCTGTTTCTTTGCCAGAATCAACAGTTATTACCGCTGGCAAATCATTTTGCGTGGCCCTGACCCGGCAGCCGTGCTGCGTGGGAAAAACCTGGGTGAGTGGCGGGTGGAGGTCGATCCTCAGTCGCTGTTGTGAATAAGTCTAACCTTCGGGTACGGTCAGACGACCAGATCTACTTAATAATAAAAAGGGCTGGCGATTTCGCCAGCCCTTTTGCTATGCTAAAAACTTATGGCAGCACGTACCACGGGTTAATGAAGCCACCAAAGTAGCGAATCTCGAAGTGCAGGTGGGGGCCGGTTGAGTTGCCAGTGCTGCCGGCACGGCCGATTACTGCGCCTTGCCCGACGCTCGCGCCGCAGCGGACAGTGGTAGCGCTCAGATGCGCGTACAGCGATTGGTATCCATTTCCGTGATCGATCATCACCATAATTCCGTAACCGCCGCCTACCGCACCGGAATAAACCACCAGACCGCTGTCTGTTGCATAGATCGGGTCGCCGGTGGCAGCAGCAAAATCCAAAGCAAGGTGACCGCCCCAGTAATCGTTGCCAGAAAGCACGGTATTGGGAGCGGGGTAGATAAATGTGCCCGATCCGAAAGCGCCACCAGCACTGGTGTCGCATGCGCCTGGCCCGTAAATGCTGGTGTTGACTCCAGCCGCGCCGCGCGGAATGGTCGGCACCACCCAGGTCCGGAACTCGCGTTCACCACCCGGGATCATGACCATTTGGTCGGGTTGAATCACCGGGTTGGTAATATCAATGTCATTCCCCGGCCAAAGCAGCAAGTCCTGAGGGTCGGCTTTGAAGGTTCCGGTCACTTTTTCGACCGTGTCGCCTTCTTTCCATTTATACAAAACCCCATCGGTGGGCGGGATGTAAAGTTCCTGCCCAACAGAGATCAAGTGAGGATCATCGTTGAGCACCTCATAATTTGCCCACAGGACGGTTTCAGGTGCTAAATTGAAATATTGGGCAATGCCGAAAACGGAATCTCCCGCTTCAACCGTGTATTTCACCGCTTCTTCACGCGGGCGGGTAGGGACGATCGTGCGGGGGTTGACCTGCCGTAAAACCGCCTGGACAAGCTCGCTTGAGTCGAAAACAGGCAGTTGCACAATCGCTGGAGGTTCGTTCAGATCCAGGGTTTCTGCCGCGTCCTGGGCGGGCTGTTCCGCCGCGACCACTCCAGTGCGCACCAAAATCGCGTAAATCATGATCGCGGTCATGATGACCGCAATTCCCCAGGCCAAATATGTCAACCAACTCGAACCGGAAGCGGGATTTTTATCCGCTTCTGATTGGTTGGAACCAGATTGCATCAATTTTCCTCCGTCAGGCTTTCCAGGAACTCCATATTATTCTTGGATTTGAGCATGCGTTGAATGATCGCTTCGGTCGCCACCGATGGATCTAACCCAGCGCCTGTTGGCGGGGGAGCAATCATTTGCAGATACATGCGCCGCATTAACCAAGCCCTCTGCAGCATATCCGGTCCGAGCAGCAGCTCTTCACGGCGGGTCGATGAACGTTCCATGTCGATCGCCGGGAAGATGCGCCGTTCCTGCAGGCGGCGGGATAAATGGAGTTCCATATTTCCAGTACCTTTAAATTCTTCGTACACCACATCATCCAGGCGTGAGCCGGTATCGACAAGGGCAGTTGCTATGATGGTCAGTGAGCCGCCCTCTTCGAGATTACGGGCTGCGCCAAAAAAGCGTTTCGGCGGATAAAGTGCCGAAGGATCCATCCCGCCTGAAAGTGTGCGCCCCGAGGGGTTCACCACCAGATTGTATGCCCGTGCCAGGCGGGTTAGAGAGTCCAGTAATATTACCACATCCCTTCCTGTTTCCACGAGACGCTTGGCCCGCTCAAGGGTAATTTCGGCGGTGCGCACATGAGCTGAGACCGGCTCATCGAACGTGGAGGCGACGACTTCCCCTTCGACCGAGCGATCCATATCGGTGACCTCTTCGGGGCGCTCGCCGATCAAGGCGACGATTAAATGCACCTCGGGATGCTTTGCGGAGATGGAATTTGCCAGCTGCTTGAGGATGGTGGTTTTTCCCGCCTTGGGGGGCGAAACAATCATCCCGCGCTGACCTTTGCCTATTGGTGAAATCAAATTAATTAAACGGGTGGAAATGACCGTCCGATCTGTTTCCAGATCAAAACGTTTGTCAGGAAAAATTGGTGTCATCCGCTCAAAAACCGGGCGGGACCTCATTTCTTCGGGTGCGATTCCGTTGATGGTCTCGACTTTAAGCAGTCCAAAATGCCGCTCAGACTCTCGCGGCGGGCGTACAGCTCCAATGACCAAATCGCCATTCCGCAATTCGTAGCGGCGCAATTGAGCCTGGGAGACATAGACATCTTCCGGCCCGATTTCGTAGTTTTTTCGCAAGAAACCGATGCCTTCCGGCATAATTTCAAGCACTCCGCCGCGCACCTCCAGCCCTTCTTTTTCTGCTTCAGCCTGACGAATCTGCAAGATTAAGTTTTCCTTTTTCAAACGATTAGCGTTTGAAATGGACAAATCTCTTGCCCGCTGCCGTAAAAATTCAAGGGTGGCGTTTTCAAGTTCCGCAAATTTAATTGATTGTGTATCCATGGGCACCATGCATGATAGAAATTGCCAGCAGCATTGAACTGCCGGTTTTGTAGTTATATATTGTTGAAATTAATTAGGGGTGTAATGATCCCCCTGGACTTGCAGTGAAGACCTCAACTTTCGAGATAAAGCACCGCGAGCAGAGGGTATGAAAATTATAACACCCTGACATAGCCGTTGCAAGCAAAGGTCTCATCTAAAGGGATGATTTTGCTGGCATCCATGGATCAATCCACAAATAGGCTGACTGCTGACCTCAGGCTTTACCGACCAGAGCCTTGAGGAATAATTTGTAATTAAAAGCCTGACCAGCCAATAAATGTTGAGCCCTGAACATGCCTGCAACAGACCGGACGATGATATAAGCTGTCCCAGCCTGGAGCAAAGCCGCCAGCAGCGGTTGCCAGAATGGAACGCTGGTAGCTGCCAGACGAGTCATCATTGCCACGGGGGAGGTCAACGGGAAGAAGCTGAGTATCAACGAGAGCGTACCATTGGGCTGACCAATCAGGGTGTTAACGAAAAACATGGGGATAATCAACGGCATTATTACCAAAAAGGTGGCCTGTGAGGCTTCGCGTAAATTGGGCACCATGGCTCCAAGACCAGCCATGAGGCTGGCGTACATGGCATATCCCAACAGGAAGAAAAGGATTCCCCACAGGAGGACGGAAATCGGTATTTCAAACTCAACCGGGAGATTAAAAGTCCTGCCGCTTAAGCCAAGCAATAAATATCCGGAACCTGACCAAAAAACGGTCTGTAATAGACCGGTGGTGCCCAACGCAAGGATTTTCCCCGTCAACATCTGGGTCGGCGTCATGGACGTAAGCAGTACTTCCATGACACGATTTTGTTTTTCATTGGTAATGCTGCTCAACATGGTGCTCGAGGAGCCCAGGATCAGTATGTAGAATAAGATCGTGATTCCATAAGGGAGGAAGAACGTTAGTGAGCTGTTCGGATCGCGTTGAGGTTCACTGGATAGGTAGTGTGTTTCCAACTGTAGCGGTTGTCTCAGCCGCTGGAGCAGCTGTGGATTTTCTTTCAAGAGATTTTCTTCCAGCAGCTGGTTAATCAAAATGGAGTTTTCGGCTCCAGTCATGGGGTTGAAATCGAGACGGTATAACTCAACCTCTCCTCTGGACATATAGTCAGCCGGGATGCGATAATATCCGGAAATCTCCTGTGCATCGATCGCTGCTTGAGCGTTTTGCCTATCGGAAAATCTTTTAATATACGGCGAGTAAGGTTCCGGAATACCACGAATGATTCCGCTCTCGTCAACCAACCCTAAAACCGATACCTCGGGCGGCGGTGCAATCATATCGGTCAATGAACCGGCCTGATTATCCCTCTGTAAACCTGAAACCACAAGAATTACGATCAATCCTGCAAGTGGAATGAGCAGCAGGGTTAATAAAAACGAGCGGGATCGCAAAATGGTTAATAATTCATACTTAAAAACTGTGCGTATTTTGTTCATGCCCATACAGCCTAATTTGTTGATTGGTTATGTCGATCTTTGAAATAATTCGCGAAAAGCAAGTTTTTTTCCGTAACGCAGCATTCCAAGGCGGAACGCGCGGCTTGCCAGCCAAACCGATCCAAGCGCAGATGCGATCAAAATGGCAAGCGACAATCCGATTTGCCAGGCAGGCACGGTCGAGAAGGCAACCCGCATGGGTAATGTCAGCGGTGAGGTGAGCGGGAACATGCTCAAGCCGACAACCAGCGGGCTGTTAGGATTCTCGATGATGGGTTGGAGAAACCAGATGGGTATAAAAATCGGCAGGCTAAAGAGACCGGAGAGTTGCTGCGCCTCGCGCGCCTCGGTTGCAATGGCGCCGACCATGGCCATCAATGCGGCGATCAATACGAAGGCTGGCAAAAAGGTCAGTGCCATTACCCCTAAAAAGGTGCCGCCTACAGCAAAAGCGGATGGATCCGCCTGCATCTTGCCAAAAAATAAAGCACCCACGCCTGCAGCTGCCAGCCAGATTAAAAGTTGAGTTAGCCCTACACTCAGGTTGCCGGCGATTTTTCCCGCCATCAACTGGTCGGTGGAGATGGAGGTCAGAATGATTTCCATGGTGCGGTTTTCTTTCTCTTCAACCACAGCCTGCAGCAGGTACCCGCCGCTGATATTAACCGCGACGATAAATAAAATACCCGCCAAAACCGGCAGGGCGATTGCCATGAAGTTGGATTCACCGGCGGACCGCTTATCTGAAATGGAGCGAACGGTAACCTGGGGGCCCTCGTACAGGCGGTCTTTCAGCCCGGCTGGTTGATCCTTCAGTAAATTGAGTCGCAGGATATCAATAAAATCAGAGGAGACCTCACTTCCAACGGCTGAAGGTGCCGTCAGGGTGATTTTGCCGTTTTCGAGGTAACCGGCATCGACGGTATAAAACCCCTGGATTTCACGGTTGTCCAGGGCTCTTTGAGCAGCGGTGGTAGTTTCATAGAAAAGAAACGAGGTTTCTTTAATCGGTCCATTATCTGGTTCAGGGGTGATGAATGGAGCCGAAAAGAGTTCTGATTGGTCGATGATACCCACAGGGCGGCGATCGGTACCTAAAGTAACCGACAGGATACCCAGACCGATCGAAACTCCGACCAAAAGCGGAACGGATAGAACCCCTACAATAAACCTCTTGCGCATGACATGACGGAGGTATTCTTGTTTGAATACCAGCCAAAACTTTTTCATCCCTGGCTGCCCCCTTCCGTGACCACCTGGATGAATATTTCATCCAGGGTCGGCATTGCTATTTCAAATTTTTCCAGTTGGACACCGCGTTCGACCAGGTTTTGCAGAACTGCTTGAGGTGATGCACCAGGTTCCAGATGGAGGCTGATATCAGAGTTGTTTTTCTGTACTGATTGAACGCCTGGAAGATTAGCTGGGAGGTCATTAAGTGCATGCACATGCACCTCCTGACCGGAATAACTGCGGCGAATTTCCTTCAACCCACCGTAAAGCATGACCCTGCCCTGGTTAATCAGCACCAGGCGGTCTGCCAACTCCTCAACTTGATGCATCTGATGCGTGCACATGATGATGCACTTGCCTTTGTCGCGTTCTTCACGCAGTAAATCCTTTACCATCTGCGTGTTGACAGGATCCAGGGAACTGAAGGGCTCGTCGATGATCACCAATTCGGGATCATGGATTAAAGTGACGATCAATTGTGCTTTTTGCTGCATGCCTTTAGATAATTCTTTGATTTTCTTTTTTCGATCATCATAAAGGTCAAAACGCCTCAGCATGGCATCCACCCGGCGAGCCGCTTCAACGGCTGAAAGACCTTTGAGCGTAGCCAGGTAGATCAAACTGCGGTCGAGCTGGACATCCTGGTACAATCCGCGTTCTTCTGGGAGGTAGCCTATCCGATCTTTTTTCGTCTCGGTCATTGGGCCGCCCATGACGCTGATCGTTCCGCTATCCGGTTTGAAAATGTCCAGGATGATGCGAATGGTGGTGGTTTTTCCCGCCCCGTTCGGGCCGAGCAGAGCAAATATTTCACCCGATTCAACAGAAAAGGACGCATTGTCAACAGCAATTTGCTGTCCAAATCGTTTTGAAATTTGGTCGACTGCTATAGTAGGCATGAGGTTTATTCCGGCAAAATGAAAAATATTGGGAAATTTGATCTGGGCTGCCAGACCACATTTCATTATAACAACATGCGGCATCTTCACACTTTTAAAGTATCCTTACGATCCGGGCAGTAAAAGGTTTTAGACCGGTTTCTTAGTTTCAGGGATATGAATGTGTATAATACAATGACCAGGGTTGGCACGAATAATGCTAAAGCTCAGCCAAACAGGAGGAAATTGGTTATGGCAATGACTTCACGAGAACGGGTTCAGGCTGTACTCAACCACGAAATCCCTGACCAGGTACCGGTAATCATCGGGGTGAGCAATGCCACTGGAATTAAAATGACCCCCTATAAGGCGATCAAAGAATTGGCCGGAATCGACGCGCCGGATGAATATATCTACGATTGGCCTGAACTGGGCACCGCACTCCCCGACGAAGCAACCTTGATCCGGCTGCACAGCGATGTGCGCGGTGTGTATGACCGATTGCCTGAAGCGGTATCCCGCCGAAATAAGACCCGCCCGGCGCATAGCAACTTTATTGATGATTGGGGCAGCGGGCAAAAAGAAATCGAAGATGGGGTGTGGTACCCAGGCGTTCACCCTTTGGCTGAAGCAACCACCATCGAGGAAATCGAGGCTTATACCAACTGGCCGGACATGCATGATCCCTATCGGGTGGCGCAGGTTCGGGCAGCAGCCAGGAAACTGGCTGACGAAAATCAATTTGCCATCATGGCTACCCCCTGGTTATTGTTTCCCTTCGAACGCGCCCATGCCATGCAGGGGTTGGATAAATTCCTCTATAACATGGCGGTTGATAAAGAATTCAGTAAATATCTGCTGGAAAAGATATACGGTTATTGCAAGACTTTGATGGGGTACTTCCTTGATGAATTAGGCGGCAATGTGGACATCATCAAAATTGGTGATGATCTGGGGACGCAGGAATCCCTGCTGATTTCACCCAAGATGTACCGCGAGTTCCTCAAACCGATTCATGCTGATTTCATTCACTTTATCAAGGAACGCACCAAAGCCAAAGTATTTTTCCATACCGATGGGGATGTTTTCAACCTGATAGAGGATTTCATCGAGATTGGGGTGGATATCCTTAACCCGATTCAGACATCCGCCGGACGCATGTCGAATCTTGCCGAACTCAAACAGCGATTCGGCGACCGTATCATTCTGTGCGGCGCCATCGATACCCAGAAGGTATTGCCTTATGGATCCCCGGCAGAAGTACGCGGTGAAGTCAAGCGAGTCATCAATATCCTGGGAGACGGAGGCGGGTATATGTTAGCCTCGGTCCACACCATCATGAACGAAGTTCCGGCTGAGAATGTGCTGGCTATGGTGGATGCAGCCCAGGAGTTTGGTAAATATCCACTGAAATAAAGCCGGGAGGCTGCAGACCTGTTGAAGCTATGACAAAATGACGGCGTATTTGCCGACCTTTTGTGTTTTTTATTAATTGCTGACAGGCTACTCTTTTTCGTACGGTATGCCTTCAGAGGCAGGCGGCGTAGTTCTTCCTACCACGCCGGCCAGCACGACCATGGTGACGATGTAAGGTGCCATTTCCAGGAATTTTGGCGGGATGGGGATTCGCAGGATGGTCAATTTACCGGCCAGAGAGTCAGCCAGACCGAATAACAACCCGGCTCCTAAAGCACCGGACGGCATCCAATTACCAAATATCATGGCTGCCAGACCGATGAAACCGCGTCCGGCGGTCATCACCTCGTCAAAGCGGCCGACGGATCCCAGGGTAAAGTAGGCACCGCCAATGCCGGCGACCATGCCGCCAAGAATGGTCGCCATGTAACGGGTGCGGTTGACATTGATACCCAGCGTATCGGCGGCTTTGGGGTGCTCACCTGCTGAGCGAAGCCGCAGACCCCAGCGTGTATGGAAGAGGGCTACTGTCAGCACAATCAGCAGGATGAACATGGTGTACACAAAGATGTTATGGTTGAAAAGGATCGGCCCGAAAAACGGGATTTTTGAGAGTAAAGGAATTTCCCAGGAAGGGAACTGCCCCGGGCTGTTCAAATAGGCGTATTTTTGTAAAAATTTTGCCGAAAGAAAAGAGGTCAACCCGGTGGCGAAAATGTTGATCACCGTGCCGGAAACGATCTGATTGACCTTGTATTTGATGGAAAAAACAGCCAGCAACCAACCAAAACCAGCGCCGGTGATGATGGCAGCTATCATTCCAACCCAGACGTTGCTCAACGATGCGGTGACCGTGGAGGTGAAAGCCGCTGCCAACATCATCCCTTCAATACCGATGTTGATGATACCTGATCGCTCACATAAAATACCCGAGAGAGCGCCAAGCGTGAGAGGTACCGAACGAACTACGGCAACTTTAAGCAGGCCGGCGAGATTTAGCGATTTATCGGCTGCCCCCCAGGAAAGGAAAGCGAGCATCAGGAATCCCGCCAGAATCCCTAACACCAAATTTGTTTTACCTTTAAAACCGCGCATTAGCTGGTACGCGCCAAGACCGGCGGAGATAAACGCCAGGGTATTCAAAACCGGCAGGGTTTCGAATACCAAATCCGGAGTGAGAACATCAGAGCCGCCGGGTGACATATTAAAGGTGGTGATCATACTCGAGGAAGTCGTACGCGAGAAGAAGTACCAGATCACACCGGCCATAAGCAAAAATATTATGCCCATTACACGCTGCCGCCGGGGAGATACATATCCAATCTCGCGAGTTTTAGTTGGAACAGCTGTAGTCGTCGTCATAGAGGTTTTTCCTTCCGCGAGGCAGTTAATATGGGACTGCCGATCTCTTCTTTAGGTTCTTTGAGGCGGTAAATCGTGCGGATGATGCCAGGAGCCGCGATGAACGCCAGAATGGCAGCCTGCATGATCGAGATGATATCGATCGGAATACCAGCCGCCAGCTGCATGCGCAGTGCGCCATTCCGTAAAAAGCCAAAAAGCAGGGAAGCCAGCACCACCCCAACCGGGTGACTGTTGCCAAGCAAAGCCAGCGCGATACTGTCAAATCCATACCCTGATGAAAATGCCACGCCCAGGTTGCGGTTGACACCCAGCACTTCGACCGCGCCGGCTAAACCTGCTAAAGCGCCGGAAAGCGACATCGCGATCACTGTACTCTTGACAATGCTCATGCCTGAATAACGTGCTGCGTTCGGGTTGAGACCCACTGTGCGTAATTGGAAACCCCAGGTCGTTTTGAACAGCAAAATATATACCAGGACCGCCATTGCCAGCGCGATAAAGAAACCGACATGGAATCGATTAGGCGAGGGAAAGAGCCGCGGCAGCCAGGCTGCCTTTTCCACAGTAGCGCTGATCGGGTGGGATTTGGTCGGATCTTTTAAGAAACCGGTGAGCAGATATTCGCTAAGTCGGAAAGCGATGTAGTTCATCATGATCGTATTGATCACTTCATTAGCGCCGGTCTTCGCTTTGAGCAAACCGGGGATGAACCCCCATAAGGCGCCGCCTAAACCCCCGATGAGTAACGCCAGCGGAGCATGGATCCAGGCTGGAAGCCCGGTTATGTGGGTACCAGCCCAGACGGCTGCCAGCGCACCGACAAAAATTTGTCCTTCAGCACCGATATTAAATAAACCAACCCGAAAACCAAGGGCTACAGCCAACCCGGCCAGGATATACGGTGTTGATTGGACCAGACTTTCGAAGAAAGGAGAAAATGCGATATTGATTTGCTGCCAGTCACCGGATGCGATCGCGGCCTGGATCTTATCGGGTTGTCCAAAAGCTCCAGTGAAAAGCGCTGAGTAAGTGAGGCCAAAGATTCTAAACACTTCCCGAAAGCCTGTCCCGAAGGATGTGCCGAAGGCTGCGTATACACTCTCAGTGGTAAGTACCGCCACAATCCCGCCAAGCAGCAATCCAGTCACAATTGCCAAAATCGTCACAGTAAGTGAATTCTGGCGAACCTCTTCAATAAATATTGCCATCGCGTTGGGCTTCACAGGAACTGCTTCTGTTTTTGTAGTTGTTTCCTGGCTGTCAGTCATAAGGGTATCCTCTCTAACCCATCGGAATAGCTTGCGAAGTTTCTTGCTGCGCGGTGGAATCGATGCCTGCCATAAGTAAACCTATTTCTTCTTTGGTAACTCCTTCTGCAGGCAGGATTTTGATAATCTTCCCACCAAAAATAATCGCGATGCGGTCTGAGAGCTGCATAATTTCGTCCAGCTCGGTCGATACCAACAGAACAGCACACCCATCATCCCGTTTTTCCACCAGGCGGTTATGAATATACTCAATCGACCCTACATCCAATCCGCGGGTTGGTTGGGACGCGACCAGGAATTTTATTGGACGGGAAAATTCACGGGCTACGATCACCTTTTGCTGGTTGCCGCCAGACAGCGACCCCACGGGTGTTTCAATGCTGGGGGTGCGGATGTCAAAATTTTCAACCAGGTGATTGGCATTATCGCGGATCGCATCCTCTTGCAGCATTACGCCTTTGGCAAAGGGTGGTTGGTAATACGTATTAAGCACCAGATTATCCATGATGGGGTATGGCAGCACCAGCCCGTCTTTTTGACGGTCTTCAGGGATGTGCGCCATCCCTAATTCGATGATTTCTTTGGGCGCAGCATTGGTAATATCCTTGCCAAGAAGAGTGATTTTTCCCTCTACTGGATGCATCAAACCTGCAACCGCTCGGACGAGTTCGGTCTGACCATTGCCTTGCACCCCAGCAATGCCCAGAATTTCACCCGCGTGAACGTCGAAGCTGACGCCTTTCACCACCAAATGATTGCGGGAATCAACCACCTTAATGTCATTTACTTCCAACACCTTTTCCCCTGCCTGGGCAGGATTCTTATCCACTTCCAGGTCAATCGCACGACCGACCATCATGGATGCCAGGGTGTTTTGATCGGCATCAGCCGGGGTAGTGGTGCCGATCACCTTCCCGCCGCGAATGACCGTGATGCGATCTGAAACTTCAAGGACCTCACGCAGCTTATGTGTAATAAAAATAATCGATTTCCCCATTTTTTTCAGGTTGCCCATGATTTTAAATAATTCATCGGCTTCCTGAGGCGTAAGGACTGCTGTTGGCTCGTCCATGATCAGGATGTCGGCTTCACGGAACAGCAATTTGATGATTTCCACCCGCTGCTGAATTCCTACCGGCGTATCCTTGATGTAAACATCCGGATCGACAAACAAGTTGTACTGGTCGGAAATTTCTTTAATACGGGCGGCAGCTCGTTTGCGGTCAAGGAGCTCACCCCACTTAATATATTCATCTCCGAGCATCACATTTTCAGTGACCGTGAATACCGGTATCAGCATAAAGTGCTGGTGAACCATCCCAATTCCGGCGGCAATGGCATCACTTGGAGATTTCGGAACGAGCTGTTTACCTCTGACAAATATTTCCCCTTCATCTGGTGAATATAAACCGTAAAGGATATTCATCAAAGTTGTCTTGCCTGCCCCGTTTTCGCCTAATAAGGCATGGATTTCTCCGGCTTCTAGCGTCAGATCGATTTGATCATTCGCGATCACACCTGGAAACCGTTTCGTAATTCCACGTAGTTCCATTACGGGTGTCATACTTTACTCCATTGAAGTTGTGCTGAGATAGGAGAAAAGGGTGTTTTTCACGGCTCGATTTCAACAGGTGATGAACTGGATGCGCAATAAATGCTTCCCGGTTATCACTTTTGTCCTTTTTTAATTATTTCCCGATGAGGATTTATCGAAATCTTTGCCTTACACCCGTTTTCAAGTTTATTGTGCAGAGCAAAGCGGTTGATTTTCTTGAGGTTGAAATTAAACCGCCTTCTCAGGTTGTGCTTTAACACGGGGAGGCACCTTTCACTTGCCTGCCTGCTGTATCATGCCTGGTATGTCGATTGAAGATTGTAAGAGATTATTGGGGGTTAAAACATGCAAATATGATATTTTACCAAGCGTGATATTAATTTTCATTTTACCAGAATTTTAGATTGTCGCTTCAATAGTTTTCGTTACTTTCGTCCATCGATCAAAGGAAGAAAAGCAAAAAACCCCTCCCGATTTGCGGGAGGGGTTAGAGGTCAAAAAAACTAAAACTACTTTGTCAAACTGTGATCTAGTAGCGGCCTTCTGGGATGGTCTTGAGTTCGCCGGAGACGATCTTGGGGATCAAGGCTTCAATCTCAGCTTTGAGTTCAGCCGGTACTTCGACGCCGCCATAGGTCAGACCAACGCCGCCGTTATCCAGGGTGCCGATCCAGTTACCAGCTTCGAAGGTGTCATTGACAACCATTCCGATGGTCTCGGTAACGAACAGGTCCATATTCTTCATCGCGGAGGACAGGATGAAGGCTGAGGCATCGGGGTTGGCGAGTGCCCAGTTATTATCAACGCCAATCAACATACCGCTGCCGCGCTCCTGCATGACAGCCAGGGTGCCAAGACCAACAGGGCCAGCTACGGGCATGATGATGTCAGCGCCTTCGTCCATCAGGGATTCGCCCATCTTGCGCCCGTCATCGGTGCTCTCGAAGTTACCAACTTCCAGACCGGTTCCTTCTTCGACATTCCAACCAAGCAGCTCAACATTGGTGCCATGAACCTGGTTGTAGTAGGCAACGCCAAGACCAAAACCATCCATAAAGCGGGTGGTGGCGGGGAAAGCGATACCAACATAGGTGCCAACTTTTCCGGTCTTGGTTATACCAGCGGCCAGGTATCCATTGAGGAAGGTTGACTGGTCGATGGCGAAGCCGGAGCCGCGCAGGTTGGGGAAGGTCAGGTAATCAACGTCGATTGTGGCAAACTTTTGTTCGGGATTGGCTTCAGCAGCTGCTGCGGTTGCATCAGCCAGAAGGAACCCAACGGTGATGATGATGTCGCATCCGTCCTGTAAGAAAGCGTTGATGTTAACTTCATAATCAGACTGCTGCTGCGACTCAAGATATTTGCCTTCAACATTGCCGTATTTGGCGATGGCATCGGTGACGCCTTTGTAAGCGGTTTGGTTGAAGGATTTGTCATCAATACCGCCAACATCCGTTACCTGGCAGGCTTTTACTTTAGGGGCCTCGGGAGCGGGAGTGGCAGCGGGCTGGCAAGCGGCCAAAACAAAGGACGCTAAAACCAGTACAGCTAAAATGACATACAGTTTCTTCGACATTCGGGTTTCTCCTCCTAAAAAAGGATTGAAAAGGTGGGTAACATTCTTCTTGCAGGGGGTTTGTTTTAGCGTTGCCCCCAGTCAAGCATGCTCACAGTATACATCCGATTGTATTTATGGACAAGTGGGAAAGTAAGGTTCTTGAGCATTAATCCGCGGTTGGAACGGGAGCCAGCGATGCCTTGGCTTCTCCCCGGCGGACACCGAGCATTAATATGAGCGCAAGGACCATGAAAACCGGGCCGAAAATCATAATCGAAGCATAATTGGAACCGCTCAATTGAATAATCAACCCATTCAAGTTTGGTCCGGTTATGGCTGCCATGGTTGAGAACAGATAGTACAGCCCGGTATAGGTGCCAATGTGAAGGTCATCGGTCATATCGACCACCATTGGCAGCGAATTAATGTTGATCAACGCCCAGGAAGATCCCGCCAGCATCAAAATAACTCCAACCACAGGCACATTTCCCAGCACCGGCAGGCGAGTCAGGCTGATTGTGAGTGTGTCTGCAGGGATGGCGGCCATAGCCACCATGCAAGCCGCCAGTCCAATAATGCCGGTGATGATAGTGTTTTTACGTCCGAATTTGCTGCCAATATATCCTGCAGGCAGAGCCATGATTACAAAGAACAGGGATAATTGACCTAACAGGCGAGAGCCGTCGGACTCGCCCAGCCCAAGGTGGTTGACCGCGTACAATGTAAAGAAAGCTTCGATGGCGTTGTATGCCACAAACCAGCAAAATATTGCCAACAGGATGCGCAGGGCGGATTTTTCTTGATCATTCCACACTTTCTGTAAACTAAGCCAAAGATTGGGGGCAGTGTGGTCGGTGGTTTCAAATTCTTTTGGTTCCCTCACGAAAATGAGGACCATGAGCGCTGCAAAAATGACCAGGGCGGATCCCATCCAGAACGGGTAAGCAGGATTCAGGTCGTAAAGATCCGCACCGTAAAGAAAGGCGATAATCGCGCCAACCCCGCCCATGAAGTTGATGATTCCATTCGCTTGCGAGCGATATTTGGAGGGTGTGATATCCGGCATGAGCGCCACAACCGGAGTACGCCACAACGCCATGCTGAGCAGCAGGGTACTGGTGCAGGCTACAAATAGCGGCAACGCCGATTGGAGGGGGATCAGCCCAAAAGCCAGCGCCCCGAGGGGAGCCCCGATCAGGATGAATGGCATGCGCCGTCCAATGGGTGTTCGCAGCCGGTCCGACCAGGCACCAATTGGCGGCTGGATGAGCAGGGCGGCGATGTTGTCGAGAGTCATAAAGAAGCCGATCCAGAAGGGTTGCAACTGGTATTTGTTTGCCAAAAAAATCGGCACGTAAGCGTTATAGACCGCCCAAATCACGCTTACACCAAAAAAACCGAATCCGAGAACGAAGGTCCTACCGTAATTCAAGCGCTGTTTCATAGTGGATAGCCCTTTCCATGCAATTAGGTAATGGGGTGTACCAATGCTCTATTCTTCTGCATCAGGCAGAGAATTTGCTTCGTTTTCTGAGGTTTCCGACTGCTTGAGTTTTTCTAAAAACTGCGAATCTTTTTTGCTTAGTTCCAACTTATCCAGCAGATCAGGGCGGCGCTTGTAGGTGCGCATAATGGACTGATCCCGGCGCCAGCGTTCTATCCGCGCATGGTTGCCTGAAAGCAGCACGTCTGGAACACGCCAGCCGCGAAACTCGGCCGGGCGGGTGTAATGAGGATATTCCAAAAGACCGCTGGCGAAGGAATCATCCATCGCACCGTCAGGATCACCCAGAGCACCTGGTATCAGCCGGGCAATGCTGTCAATTAGCAGCAATGCCGGGATTTCACCCCCGGTGAGTACATAATCGCCAACCGAGATTTCATCGGTTACCAGGTGCTCGCGGACACGTTCGTCTATCCCCTCATAGCGTCCGCACAGCAGGGCAATGCGAGGTTGAACAGCCAATTCCTGCGCGATTTTCTGGTTGTAAGTGCGCCCCTGAGGTGTGAGCAGGATGACCGGACACCCAGGCGGGCTGCCGGTGATATCCTCAACCGCGCTGAAAATTGGCTCCGGTTTCATCACCATACCCCCTCCGCCGCCAAAAGGTGCGTCATCCGTGATGTGATGTTTATCGACAGCCCATGCCCGGATATCGTGGATATGGACTTCGAGAAGGTTGTTTTGAATCGCGCGTTGGAGAATACTGGCTTCCAGGTAGGGTTGAATTACTTGAGGTAACAATGAGAACACATCAAAACGCATAATGAGATTTTAGCGTTAAGGGATAACAGGCGCAAGCCAGACAAGGGTTGAATTAAAAGAATCTGATAAATGATTGCGGCAGAGGTATCACTGCTTGACGCCTTTTTCATGCTGATGGTAAGATAAATTCATGTATCTGCGTGGAAGTAAATTTAATATGAATCGCCGTAGACGGCGGTCAAATCCATTAACCATCTTAATACTTGTAATCCTGGTTGGCGGTGCTTTTTATATTAACCAGGTTATCGTTCCACAGACGCCACCGCTATTCATTCCAACTCCCACGGCAACCCGTTCGCCGCAGGCTTATCTATCCGAGGCGGCCCAGCTTGTGACAGAAGGAAAATATGCTCAGGCTATTGACCTTTACAAAGAAGCGCAGTTGCTCACGCCAGACGATCCGGGATTGTATATTTCTTTAGCCAGACTGCAAATTTACACTTCGCGGTTCAAAGAAGCGCTTGAAAACGCCGGGAATGCCCTGGTCATCAACCCAGGTAATTCGCAGGCAATGGCGCTGCGCGGGTACGCACTTGGCAGAACTGAAGACTATTTAACAGCTGAAACTGTTTTAGATGAGGCAATCGCGATTGATCCCAATAATCCTTTGCCATACGCGTACAAAGCGGAAATCCTGGCGCTTCGGTCACAGACGACTGGCGGTGATTCCGAAATGCTCAACAGGGCGATCGAGTATTCCCGCAAAGCGCAGGAATTTGGCCCGAACCTGCTCGAAACCCACCGCTCGAGAGGGATTGTACTCAGTTTCACCGCGAATTATGAGGAAGCGGTGAAGGAATTCGAAGCGGCTATCGCTCTAAACCGTTTTATCGCTGATCTCCACATCTACCTGGGGAATAATTACCGTTCAATCGGGGAAGACTCCAAGGCGATTACCGAATATAACAACGCAATCACGCTTAATCCAAGCGACCCGGTCCCCTACAATTCCATTTCAAGGACTTATGCAAAATTGGGCGCATACCCTAATTCGGTTTTATTTGGTGAACAGGCCATCGAACATGATCCAACCAATCCCTATTATTATGGGAATCTGGGTGTGATTTATTACCGCATGGGCGATTACCCACGTGCTATCGATACCCTGACAGTTGCGGTCAGCGGAGGCACCGCTGCCACGGGTGAAACCGTAGAGGGTCTGGCATTGGATTACTGGCCGGTCTCGGAGTATTACTATATGCTCGGTTTGGCGCTTGCACGTCAGGGACGCTGCGGTGAGGCTTTGCCGATTGCCCAGGTTGTCGCCGAAGGCGTGAGTATTGAAGAGTTCTCGGTATTAAATGCGCAGGAAATTGTCAATCTCTGCCAGCAGGTGGCTGACGGAGAGCTTGAAATCCCGGTAGCGACTGAAACTCCGCAGCCTTAATCGAATAATAAAATGATTGAAATCGATAACAAGCGCAGTTTATTCCGCAGAGGACGGACGAACTCCAACCCGTACCGTATTCTGTTGCTCCTTTTCCTGATTATCGGTGCTTTCTATTTTTGGCTGGGGTATGAACGAGAGGAAATTGTGTCACCGTTTGCGCCAACCCCCACCGCGACCCGTTTGCCGAGTTCATTTGTCTTGGAAGCTGAAACCCAGTTCAAGGCCGGCAACCTGAATGCCGCAATCGTGGCTTATAAAGAGGCAGCCGCGTTGGAACCCAACAATGCCGAGCTAATTGCCGAGCTGGCTCGTATTCAAACCTATTATTCTGGCCTATCCAATACCGACGCTGTAGCCAAAGAGCGCCTCAATGCGGCAAAAATAAGTATCGACAAGGCAACCGAAATTGATCCCAAGAGTTCATTTGTCCAAGCCATTCGGGCATTCGTCTACAACTGGAACGCCAATCCGACACATGCCGGGGAAAATGCCGGGTCTTACATGGCTCAGGCGGAACAGGCTGCCATGACGGCTTTACAGCTGGACAGCCAAAACGCGCTGGCGTTGGCGTATTACGCAGAGATCTTGATCGACAACCTTAAGTATGAGCAGGCTTTCCAGAATATCCGTCAGGCGTTGGAACGTGACTCCACGCTAATGGATGTTCACCGTGTTGCCGGGTATGTTCGGGAATCGAGTGGAGATTATGAGGGGGCTATCGAGGAATATAAGAAAGCAGTAGAAATCGCGCCGAACTTCACCCCGCTTTATATCCAAATTGGAACCAATTACCGGACACTCGGGCTGCGCTCGACCAATGACATTCGGCAAAAACAAATGTATGAAGAAGCCTTGCGCTATTATGAGATGGCGGTAAACATCAATAAGCGTATTGGCGTGGAAGATCCAATTCCCTATCTGGCTATTTCCCGCACCTATTCTCAAATGGGTGAATTCTTCGTAGCTGCATTAAATGTGCGAACGGCGCTCGACATGCGGCCAGGAGATCCGGATATTTATGGACAATTAGGCCTGGTCTATTTCCGCTCGCGCAATTATGAGAGCGCCATACCGGCTTTGAAGTGCTCGGTGTATGGCTGCACTGCTGCAGAAAGCTGCGAGGTGCGCCGCTGCAACGAGGAAGTGGATCCGCCGATTGAAATTACCGGCCTGCCGTTAACCGATGGGTCAGTCATTTACTACTATACTTACGGTTCTGTTTTGGCAGGGATGCACCGGACAGGTCTGGATTATTGCGAAAGGTCTGCCGAAGTGCTGGCCGATGTGCGCGCTGCCTTTGGCAACGACAATGAAATCATGGCCATCATCATACCCAGCGAAGAGATCTGCAAATCATTTAATATCTCCGGCCAATAAATATCAGAATTTCATAAGAAGATTTAGAACCCCCTTGACGCCGCCAATAATCACGATTATTATTTGTCAGTATTAGCACTCTATACCATAGAGTGCTAAATATACAAGTCAATAAAACCAAATCCAAATTGGGAGGTTTCGATGTCAGTTAATCTAAAACCGTTAGGAAGTCGTGTTGTGGTTGAACCTCTGGAGCAGGAAGAGGTCACCTCTGGTGGCATCGTTCTGCCAGAAACCGCAAAAGAAAAACCCCAGAAAGGGGTAGTACTGTCAGTTGGACCTGGCGACCGGGATGACGAAGGTAAACGCATCGCAATGGATGTCAAAGTGGGAGACACAGTGTTGTATGCCAAATATGGCGGCACTGAAATCAAAATTGACGGCAAGAAACTGTTGATCCTGCGCGAGAGCGATCTGCTCGCGATTGTTGAGTAAGCGTAATAAATTTAATTCGATTTAATAATTAAGGAGACATTCTATGGCAGCCAAGCAATTGGTATTTTCAGAAGATGCGCGCCGCCGCTTGAAGGACGGAATTGATGTCGTTGCCAACGCAGTGGCAACCACCCTCGGTCCCAAAGGACGCAACGTTGCTCTTGACCGCAAGTTCGGTTCCCCCACCATTACGCACGACGGTGTGACCGTGGCCAAAGAAATCGAATTGGAAGACCCATTCGAGAATATGGGTGCCCAATTATTGAAGGAAGCAGCCACCAAAACCAATGATATCGCCGGTGACGGTACCACAACCTCGACTGTTTTAGCCCACGCTATTGTTACCGAAGGTTTGAAAAATCTGGCAGCTGGTTCCAACCCGATGCTGCTTAAACGCGGTATCGAAGCGGCCTCCAAGGCAGTCGCCGACGCCATCCGTGCACAGGCCATCGATATCACCACCAAGGAAGAAATCGGAAATGTTGCCTCCATTTCAGCTCAGGACCGCACCATTGGCGAACTGATCGCCGAGGTCATGGACAAAGTTGGAAAAGACGGCGTCATCACAGTTGAAGAATCCAAAGGCCTCGAGTTCGAAACTGAATATGTTGAAGGTATGCAGTTTGACCGCGGCTATATTTCAGCTTACTTTATCACCGACGCCGAACATATGGAATCGGTTATCGCTGAGCCCTATATTCTGATTTACGACAAGAAGATCTCGGCTGCTCAAGATATCGTTCCCGTTCTGGAAAAGATGGTACAGGTTGGCAAGCGCGACCTGGTTATTATCGCCGAGGATATCGACGGCGAAGCACTGGCCACGCTGGTTCTTAACAAACTGCGCGGTATGCTAAACGTGCTGGCTGTCAAAGCTCCCGGCTTTGGTGACCGCCGAAAAGCGATGCTGCAGGATATTGCAACCCTGACCGGCGCCAGTGTCATCTCTGAGGAGACTGGACGCAAGCTGGAAACCACAACCCTGACTGACCTCGGTCGGGCTGAAAAAGTTGTTGCCGACAAAGACAACACCACGATTGTTGGCGGTAAAGGCGTCGATACTGAAATTCGCGGCCGTATCGAGCAGATTCGCGTTGAAATTGACAAGACCACCAGCGATTACGACCGTGAAAAGCTCCAGGAACGCCTGGCCAAACTTTCAGGCGGCGTCGCCATCATCCGTGTTGGCGC
The DNA here is from genome assembly GCA_021848775.1 of Chloroflexota bacterium. GTDB lineage: Bacteria > Chloroflexota > Anaerolineae > Anaerolineales > Anaerolineaceae > Bellilinea. The sequence goes on from JAJZTR010000007.1 coordinate 22,070, forward strand.
TGCTACTGAGACCGAACTGAAAGAAAAGAAACACCGCGTCGAAGATGCCCTCTCCGCAACCCGCGCGGCTGTTGAAGAAGGTATCGTCCCCGGTGGTGGTGTTGCGCTGATCAACGCCATGTCAGCGCTGGATGATGTCAAACTCGACAACGAAGACGAGCAAATCGGTGTCAACATCGTTCGCAAATCGTTGGTCGTTCCGATGCGTAAGATCGTCGAGAACGCTGGCAAAGAAGGCTCAGTTGTGATCGAGAATGTGCGCCAGGCTCAACTGAAATCTGGCGATACCAATATTGGTTACGACGTTCTTCGCGACGAATACATCAACATGGTCAAGGGCGGCGTCATTGATCCCGCAAAAGTTACCCGCGGTGCGCTTGAAAACGCAGCTTCGATCGCGGCGATGATCCTGACTACAGAAGCTCTAATCACCGACGTGCCGGAGAAGGACAAACCTGCTCCTCCGCCGATGCCTGAGTATTAAACTCAATCGTTAGTCTGACAGGCTGTGGAAAACCTCCACAGCCTGTTTTGCATTATAATCATCCCCATGTTTATGCTTGGATTAAAAAGAATAGTCGTTGCTGCCTTTTTGGTTTTATTGCTATTGGCAGGCTGCAAGTCAGTCGAGCCAACGGGCAGGGTGGTGACGCCTGCCGAAAGCTCGGCTCTCCCTTCTGAGCAACCTCAGGCGACACCCACCATAACACCCACCCCAGTACCTCTGGCAATAATGGTCAACGGGGAAGGTGTGCCGCTGGTTGAATACCAGGCACAGTTGGCACAGCTTGAGGCAGCGGATGAGAAAACCGGCACAACCCGGACACCTGAAGAACGACAGCAGGTCGTATTGGACGAGCTCATCAATCAAACCCTGATGGCGCAGGTAGCCCGGGAAGGCGGGTTTGAATTGGATGAAGCGGGGCTGACTGAACGCATGGATGCTTTTGCCGCGCAATCAGGTGGACAGCCAGCTCTGGATGAATGGATTACTGCCAACGGCTACACCGAAGAAATTTTCCGCTCTGCGCTCCGACGGTCCGTTGCCAGTGCCTGGCAGAGAGATGTGGTGATCAACACCATTCCCGACTCTGCAGAGCAGGTTCGCGCTCAACAAATCCTGGTGCGCACCGCTGAAACTGCTGAACAGCTGCACAGCCAGCTTGAGGGTGGTGCAGATTTTGCAACCCTCGCAGTGCAATATGATCCTATTACCGGCGGCATGTTAGGCTGGTTCCCGCGAGGGTATTTGACCCAACCCGCGGTGGAAGAGGCGGCTTTTGCCCTGAAGGCCGGTGAATTTAGTCCTGTTATTGAAACGGATTTTGGATACCACATCGTGTATATCCTGGAACGCGAGAACGATAAAATATTATCAGTGGATGCCAGGATAACCCTGCAGCACAAAGTGCTCTCAGCCTGGTTGGAATCCCTGCGAGAGTCAAGCACAATAGAAATCCTGCTACCTTAACGGATATAAGATTAATGTTCTCCAAAAAGATCGATGAGCTGGAATATCCGGAACATGAACCGCTGAAGTTGGAAAAGCTGTGGAATGGATTAACGCTGCTTGCTCTGTTGGCGACCCTGGCAGCGGTGATTGTTATACTGGTTATTTTCAACGACCCGAAATCAACGGTCAATCCATTCCCACCCCCTGCCTTGCCGGCAGAAATAGTGCTGCCAACCTCTACTGCCACACAGCCTCCGACGCTTACGTCAACCCTCCCGCCCACTTCAACGCCGACGACACAAATATCACCTGCGGTCGAAGAAATTCCGACCACAAATCCAACACCTACGGTCGAGGTTATGGTGGTTCCTGCCACTCCGTCAGCGGTTCAGCCTTTGCAGCCAAAACCCGAAGAAACCCGGCCCAATCATTTCGCGTTTGAATTGCAGACCCCGCCGCAAGCTTTGTCAGCAAATTTGTATGATCCCAACCGGGACTGTTCGTGGATGGGAGTCGCCGGCAGGGTGTTCGATCGGGATAGCCGGCCGGTTAAGGGTATAAGGGTGGCTTTGACAGGTTATCTGGGTTTCAATAAAGTGGACTTACTCAGCTTATCCGGGACGGCATTGATATATGGTCCCTCTGGATACGAATTTACCCTGTCGAACACCTCCGTTGCATCAACAAAGCGGTTATCAATCCAATTGTTTGACCAATCCGATCTACCGCTATCTCCCAAAGTGGAGTTCAACACCTACGCCGAATGTGAAACCAACCTGATCTTGATAGATTTCAAGCAGGTGGATGATTAAGGCTGAAACAGCGGCTTAAGCTATCAAGTGGCAAGTGCCAGGTGCCACCTGTCAAGATTTGCGTTTCAGGTTTCTATTGGAAGAGAATTATCGATAACTGCTGCGCGGGTGGAGATCGATCCATTCATCACCAGCGAACAATCCATGCAGCGGCTCGGCTGGCAATGCCATGACCCGGCTGTTGGAAAAGAATTCAAAATCGAAGTCGGTAGGGTCGCCTGCCGCTTTCCCCTGTATTGGCATCAGACGGGCAGTTAAGGGTTTATCCAACCGCTGAGACATTACCGCTACGTCGAACAGTAAGGCTGACAACTGCGCCGGGGTGGCGTCTCCGGGTAAAGGAATAGTATCTAAACCGGTGCCGCAGACCGCTGAAACCATCAATAAATCCTTGACGGTCAGGCTGCCATCCGCTGCCCGCGCTGAAAGGGTCACATCCTCCAATACTGGCAGCATCAAACCGTTGAACCCCGCACGCGGCCAATTCCCCCGGTCGAGCGTGTCTGCCAGAAATGCTGAGGCAGCCAGGGTGCCGGACAATCCAAGCCGGGATAACCCAAGGGCTTCCAGTGCGGCACCGCTCGAACATTCCATGGAGGGGTATGGGGCGGGGGAGAAGTCGATGCCGAGAAATCGAATACCATACCGGTCACAGGCGCCGGAAAGGGCATTTTGCATTTCGTGTGACACGCCTTCCAACCTCCCAAGCAGTTCCTGCCGGGCATTTGCAAGCGTCTCGGCTTGCGAGAAGACATCGAGCACCACATCGGCGCACTCGACGGCCAGGGCCACTGTGGGAGAAGTACCCGGGGTATGGTATGCCGATGGCAGGAATGGGGATCCAGCCGGGACATTCCCCAGAGCAGCAAAGCGTAGATTGGTAAAACCATCGGGAGTGATGGTCGCTGCTTTCGATACGATCTCTCCGCAGGCTTTTACAGCATTCAAAGAAACTTTTCCATGATCCCCGGTCATGCTGCCCGTTACAAAAACAGACCTGGTTGCAGCCAGAATCGCAGGAATAGGGGCGAAAGACGTTGGGGTTTCAGGCAGAGCGGTGCCCAGTGAAAGATAGGAAAAACCGGATTCATTGGCCTGTCGTTCGAAATCGAAAGCCAGGCTTGCCATGTCGGCTTCCTGTAAACTTGGTGCCCAGGCAGGAAATGGTGAAGTCGCCAGGCGCAATGATTGGACTGCCAGACCTTGTTTCTTGCAGGCTGCCTCAGCCTCCTGGGCAAACAATGCCAGACGATCCAAAGTTGGATCTGGCGGGTTGAGCGCAGGGTCGTAGAAGGTGGTTATTGAGCGGATTTTCATGCATTCCTCTGACGGACAGTTTCATACAGCAGAATCGAGGCCGCGATAGCAGCGTTGAGCGATTCGGCTTTACCGGGCATCGGGATGTGCACCAACCCGTCTGCGGCATCCAACGCCGCCTGCTGCGGGCCGTCAGCTTCAGAACCGATAACCAGGGCAAGCGGCTGGCGCAAATTCGTTCGCCAGCAAGGGCTGCCGCCGGATGAATCAGCCACCAGTATGGCAGCGGGCGGGGTGCGGTCGTGTTTGCAAGCGCTGATAATTTCCGGCCAATCGAGTGTCAGAATTGGAATGTGCAGGTGGGCACCCATGCCAGCCCGAACCACTTTCGGCCCAAAAATATCGGTGCTGGCCGGAGTGAGAACGAATACCTGAACACCCGACGCCGCGGCACTGCGCAGGATCGTGCCCATGTTGCCTGGATCGCGGATACGGTCGAGAATCAACATCAGATCCCAGGCAGGCGGTAAAACTGCGGGGGGTTGTGGCAGCACCGCTAAAATACCCTGAGATGTTTCGGTGTCGGAAAGGGACTGCAGGATGGTCGCTTCCACCTCCTCGACCTGGGTGCCGGCAGCAGCGAAATTTTCCAGCATGTCCCTCCCTCGTGGTGACAAATCGCTGCTGAAAAGTACAAGCTCCGGTTTTACCCCCGCTTTCACAGCTTCCTCGACCAGACGTACCCCTTCGATGATATAAACTTTTTCGCGCGCGCGGTCCTGTCGAGCAGCCAGCAAGGCGCGGATTCGCTTGATTTTGGGATTCTGGCCGGAGGTGATCATAGAATTTAGTATAGCCTGATATTTAAAAAATACACGGGATGGTGTGTTTCGCCATCCCGTGTGAATTCGCTTTGCAGAACCGCAGGTTTAGGGCAATCAGGCAGTTTGAGCCTGGGTGACAATGGCAGTGAAGGCTTGTGGGTCGCGGACCGCAATATCAGCCAGCATCTTGCGATTGAGGTCGATATTGGATTTGCGCAGGAAAAACATCAACCGTGAGTAAGTGATTCCATTAGCGCGGGCCGCGGCGTTGATGCGGGCGATCCACAATTTGCGCAGGTCGCGCTTGCGGGTACGCCGGTCGCGGAACGAGTACCACAGAGACTTCAGCATGGCTTCATTTGCCCGGCGGAAAAGCAGGTGCTTTGAGCCTCGCTGACCTTTGGTTAATTTCAAAACCTTTTTATGACGTAGATGGCCTCTTGGGCCGCCTTTTACACGCATTTTTACTCCTTTGCGAACCCCTGGGCGCCGGTGAGATCACCTGTTGCGAACACCCAACAGCCGCACAAAAAAAGAAAAGTGATTTAGCCCTTTTTCTTGAGGAAGGGAGCCAGACGATGAACACGCTTGATGATATTTTCCCCTTCGACGGGGATCATCTCGCTTAGTAATGCCTTGGTGCGCTTGGAGGTGCGGCGGCGCAAATGGCTTTTACCGCCCTTGGTGCGAACCAAGATGCCGGACCCGGTTACGCGGAACCTTTTTGAGGTTGCTTTATGGGTCTTCAGCTTTAATTTTGCATCTTTGAACTTGCGAGGCACAGCGATACTCCTCTCGATAATAATAAAAAGCGGTCTGCTTGCGCGACCGCCAATTATAACAGAATTTTCAGGAATTGGATTAAATCCTTAATTCCAGATTGAATAAAGGGGGTTTATTCAGCAGTTTCTTTTTGTGGTTCTTCGGCTGCTGGTTTCTTTTTAGGCGGGCGCATCGGATTCAAGACCATGGTCATGGTGCGACCTTCGATAATAGGGGCTTGCTCGATAGTAGCAATGTCCACCAGTTCCTGAGCGATCTCCCGCAGGTCTTCCAGCGCCAGTTCAGGATAGTCGATTTCCCGCCCGCGAAACCGGATCGTCACGCGGACTTTCATGCCTTCCAACAGCCAGCGGCGGGCGTCTCGGGTTTTAAAGCCGCGATGGTGCTCGTTGGTTTTGGGACGCAGGCGGATTTCTTTTATCTCAATTTTCGTTTGAGCTTTCCGCGCTTCCCGATCTTTTTTGGTGCGTTCATACAGGAATTTGCCAAAATCCATGACCCGGCAGACAGGCGGGTCAGCATTGCCGGACACTTCAACGAGGTCTAAATCAGCTTCTCTCGCGATCCGGAGAGCGGTTTCGATTGGGATCACCCCCAGGTTTTCCCCATTCGGCCCAATAGCGCGTACCTCTGGTGCACGGATCGCTTCATTTACCCGATATGTTGTGGTACTAATGGGCTTACTCCTTTCTCTTAATAAAAAACATGAATATTATCATCCATCAGGGGTGATGGATTACCATGCATGATCTTACCATATCTGACGGAGAATCGTCAACAAAAATTTTCCGTCAGACCGACCTTCTTTATAATTAACCCGACTCCGCAACCGATAGCCCCTTTTGACGGATAGATTGTTAGAAATCGAACCAGATGGTAACCGGCCCATCATTGACAATTTCCACTTCCATGTGCGCTCCAAACTCGCCCTGCTGTACGGGAATGCCATAACCGGCTAATTGAGCTGCGAATCGATCCACGAGGGGGCTGGCTGTTTCCGGCGGGGCGGCGTAAACGAAGGAAGGCCGGTTGCCGCGGCTGGAATCGGCATAAAGCGTGAACTGTGAGACCACCAGCGCCTGTCCCTCCACGTCCAGTATCGAAAGGTTCATCCTCCCCTGGTCGTCTTCGAACACCCGCAGCACGGCAATTTTTTTTGCCAGTGCTGCTGAAATCTCTTCGGTGTCCTGTGGGCCAACCCCGAGCAGGATGACATAACCGTGACCGATGGCAGCAATACTCTTCCCCGCGATGGTCACACCGCCGCGCTTTACCCGTTGAACTACAGCCCGCATCAGGGTAATCCGATCGCATCCCGTACGGCGGTCATGGTTTCTTCTGCCAGGACCGTTGCCCGTTTTGCTCCGTCAGCCAGCGTATCCCAGATGTAGGCGGGGTTCTGATCAAGCTCATTACGCCGGCTGCGGAACGGCTCGAGATGAGCATTTAGATTCTTCGCCAGAATCTTTTTACAATCCACACAGCCGATTCCTGCCCTGCGGCATTCAACATTGATCATATCGATTTCGTCCTGGCTGGAAAATATTTTGTGGAGTGAAAACACGTTGCATACATCCGGATTGCCAGGGTCGCTGCGGCGGATTCTAGCCGTGTCGGTGACCATTTGCATGACGCGTTGGGTGGTTTCTTCCGCTGTCGAGGCTAATTCGATGTGATTATTCAGGCTCTTGCTCATTTTTTGCACACCATCGATGCCCAGCACTTTGGGGATAGAGGTGGTCTTCATCTGCGGCTCTTTGAGTACAGGCGCTCCGTAGCGGTAGTTAAAGGAGCGGACAACTTCGCGGGTGAATTCCAAATGCGGCGCCTGGTCGACTCCCACCGGTACAAAATCGGTGGCATAAAGCAGGATGTCCGCCGCCATCAACACCGGGTAGCCTACCAGCCCGTAATTGACATTGTTGGGGTTCTCACGGACTTTGTCCTTGAAAGTCGGCAGGTCAGTCAGCTTGCCGATGGGCGTGACCATCGAAAGGTAGGTATGCAGCTCCATTACCTGTGGGACATGAGATTGGATAAAAACAATCGACTCTTCAGGGCGAATGCCCGCTGCCAGCCAGTCTAACGCCATGTCGTAGGTGTTCTGTTTCAGTTCGAGGGTTGTATCCATGGTGGTAAGCGCATGCACATCCACGATGCAGTAGACACATTCGTAATTGTCTTGCAGCGCGACATAATTCTTAATTGCACCCAGGTAATTTCCGAGGTGCTGCCGCCCGGTCGGGCGGGCGCCTGAGAAGACGCGGCCTTGTTTTGTCATGATCGATTGCCTTCCGTGAGGTATTTTTTCACCATCGAGGTGATTTCATCTGGATTTGGGTGGCGGTGAAGTTCAGCCTTGGAGAAAATCAATTCCTTGTTGAGTGAAATTTCAAATCTCCCACCCGAAGAAGGGACCAGGGTTAAAGACTCGATTTCGGGTTCAAAATTTTTAAGCAGGTCGGTTGCCAGACTGGCAGCCCGGTCAGTGTAGTGTCAGACGGCGCAGTATTCGATAACGATGTTTAGCAGCATGGAAAAAATCCTCCGGGTTAACCAATATTGACAAAATTATAATCTAACGGGTTGCTTTTTGGTACAATGCGCTTATGCATACTTCCGCTTCAAAAGGATCCCGTATTGTGCCAGTCAAACGGATACTCGACATCTTCCTTTCATTGATCGTGTTGATCCTGGCTTCTCCGCTGATGTTGATTTTGGCGCTGCTTATTTGGGCTTTTCTGGGGAGGCCGATCATTTTCAGCCAGGAACGACCCGGGTTCAAGCGGAAGATTTTTACCCTTTACAAATTTCGCACCATGGCAGAGGTGCGAGATGCAAGCGGGAAACTCTTGCCTGATACCATGCGCCTTACCACTCTTGGCCGCTTCCTGCGTTCTTCCAGCCTGGATGAACTCCCCGAGTTGATTAATATTTTGCGTGGTGAGATGAGCTGGGTCGGACCAAGACCATTGTTGGTGGAATATTTGCCCCGTTATACTGACGAACAGGACCGGCGTCACGACGTGATGCCCGGCCTAACCGGGTGGGCGCAGGTGAACGGTCGTAATGCTCTTACCTGGGAAGAAAAATTTATGTATGATGTCTGGTATGTGGACAACTGGTCGTTCGGGTTGGATTTGAAAATCCTATGGCTGACCATCTGGCAGGTCGTCAGCAGCCGAAACATCACACCGCCGGGTGAAACATCGATGGAAGAATTCCTGGGGAGTCCCCCTGGAGTGGAATAAATATCCCCAGGGCGAATATTAAGCGGCTGTCAGGCAATTAATTAACCCAACTCCGGCCAGAAAAATCTAGGGGATGTTAAACGGAACGATCAATCCGGAAGACAAATCTGGGATGATTTTCTCGGCCATTTGGGCGCGTCCGGTTGACAGATTCGCTGGATTGATATGGGTTAGTTCCACTTCTGCCTGAATGGTTTGCCCCCCGTTTCCCGCCAAAATATCCGGCCAAATGGACTGCAAAGCGGACAAAGGGTTGGCTGTAATGGTGGCCACCCATATCGATTCAAAACCGGAAGGCGGCGGCGAGTCGCTCAGAATGCCAATATTTTTATCTAATAGAAAGCTGAGAAATTCGGGCTGCAGCCCTTCAGCCGGCAGGTAGAGCATCTCGATGCGGTTTTGATTGAGAGCGTCGAAGGCAGCCTGCCAGCCGGATACATCCGAGCCGGGGGGAACCAGTCCAACCTGCGGGAACGCGACGATGGGCGCAAAAACCGGCGAGCAGCGCCCGCAGAAATAACGTCCGCCGTTCAGGAAACTCTCCTGCCGCTGCGAACCCGTGTCTGTTCCGTCCACAAAAAGTGCACCGGAGCGGAAATCTGGCGCGTTGAGTGTGGCAAGATAACCAGCCAGGAAGGCTGCCTGGCTGGCGGAGGTACGAATCACGTTCAAATTTTCCGCTGGCGGTAAATCTTCGGGTGTCAGCACAATAAATTGTGTGTCAGGCAGGTTGGCAGCCAGATCGCCAATCCCATCCATTGGAGCCAGGAAAACCACCGCCCTCAAATCATCAGGAACATCGCTGGCCCGGAATTCTTCCGCTTCCACAAAGCGATAACCATCCTGTTCCGCCTGGGCAGCCAGCCAGGAACTGAATTCCGTTTGCAGTCCTTCGTCCACAATAGGGCTGGCAATCAGCCAAATTGAAGCCGGTTCAGCCGTTGGGGTAGGTACTGCGGAATCCGTTGGGACGGTTTCCTGGGATGGGGACGGTTCGGAGGTGGGAGTCGTTTGAACCGGAGCAGCACACCCTGCCAAAAGTCCGACAGACAGGATAAATATTAAGGCAAAAGAAATGCGATAGGATAGTTTCGACGGCATGGCGGTAATTGTACCCGGGAAGTGAAAAATTTGGGCTGTATTATAATGGGTCTATGATTGAATTGTCAGTACCCGGGCGGGGGACGATTGCGCTTAATCACCTGGTTTGCGATGTGAATGGGACCATCGCATTCGATGGGAACCTGATGGATGGAGTCGCACGGAGTATGAAGATTTTACGTGACCGGCTCGAAGTTCACCTTGTTACTGCGGATACCCATGGGAGACAAAGTCAGATTGATTTTCAACTTGCCCTGACAGCCCACATCCTCCAGGCAGGGGATGAAGCGAGGCAAAAAGCCGTTTTGGTCGAGTCGCTGGGTGCCGATCATGTGGTGGCTATTGGGCAGGGTGCGAATGACTCACAAATGCTGCGCGCAGCAGCCCTCGGGATTTGCGTGCTATCCCGTGAAGGGACCTCAGCCGAAGCACTGCAGGCAGCTGACATTTTTGTCCCGGATATCCTTTCTGCGCTTGAACTTCTGGAAAAACCTCTTCGATTAATTGCCACTCTGCGAAAATGAGCCCATCCAACTCCAGCCCTCGTTACACCCAGGAAGAAATCCCTTTACCTCGCGCGCGTCAGCGCCGCCGGCAGAGGTCACTCCTACCAGAAGGTCCGGACGACCGCACAGCCTGGTTGGAAACGCTCGCACGGCAGTTAACCCCCTCCTACGATTTTTTCCTCGCCAGCTTACTTTCAGGTTTTATTCTGGCCGCAGCATTCTTGCTGCAATCCGGCGCCCTGCTGGTACTGGGTATTTTATTTTCCCCTTTCCTTGGACCGGTTATAGGCATTTCACTCTCCACAACCACAAGCTCAGCCCGCTTTTTGGTTAAATCCATCATCAGTCTGGTTGTAGCCAGTTTGTTCTTTTTTGGT
>JAJZTR010000152.1 GCA_021848775.1 Chloroflexota bacterium
TAGTTCTTTATTGACCAAAGGGGGATTGTAGATCACGAAATTTCTTTCACCATGAGGTGCACCGTCATCCTGAATGGCGCTTACGGTGTCCTCGAGCATTTGGGTGGCAAATTCCTGCGGGTTGGATACCGTGGCAGAGGTGAAGATAAACTGCGGATGGGATCCATAAAATGCACATACTCGTTTCAAACGCCGCAGAACATTGGCAATATGGGAGCCAAAAACACCCCGGTAGGCGTGGATTTCATCAATGACCACAAAGCGTAAATTCTTTAGAAATTCAGCCCATAGGGTATGGTGCGGCAAAACCGCCATGTGCAGCATGTCAGGGTTTGATAGCAGAATATTTGCATTTTTGCGGATGGACGCGCGTTGCTGGGCAGCCGTATCGCCGTCATAGGTAGCGATTTTTTGCCGTAATTTTGCTGAAGCGAAGGACGTCAAGGCCAAATGCTGGTCATGAGCCAATGCCTTGGTCGGAAAGAGGAGTAATGCTGTGGTATCGCCGGGAAATTTTTCAAGCGTATCCAATATTGGCAGTTGATAACATAGAGATTTTCCACTGGCTGTGCCGGTAGAGACTACCACATGTTTCCCCTGCAGGATAACTTGATAAGCTGCAGCCTGGTGAGAATAAAGCTGTGTTATACCGTGCTGGGACAGCCGTTCGCGAACCGCTGGGCTGATCTGTTCAGAGACAGGAGCCAGCCTGGCCGGGACAGCTGGCTGTACCACCCATTGCGCGATACTCTGTTGGATTGTTGGTTCGCTGCGCCAAATATGAAGGAGAGCATCCAGGTCGTTGTTCATATATTTCTTTTTTACACTATCTCGATCAGATCATCAAGGAGAAGATGAGAGGATAAATTTAATGGCTTTTTTCAGACGTCGAACGACGATCTCCCGCTATACTTAACCCCATTGAATATCAAATCTGCATTATTGAGGTGCGAAGAATGAGGTCGACAGGACGTTATCGTTACTTTGTTTTATCAGTCTTTTTCCTTTTTATGCTGCTCCACCAAGCTGACAAATTATTGATCGGACCGCTTACCACCCCGATCATGGAGCAATTTCAAATCGATGAAGCAAAAATGGGATTTGTTTTCTCCGGGGCGATCCTGGTTGGTGCAATATTTTATCCCGTTTGGGGATATCTTTTTGACAAATATTCCCGAGCCAAATTATTAGCCCTGGCATCATTCATCTGGGGGTCGACTACCTGGTTATCAGCAATTGCCCGTACCTTTCCGACCTTCCTGGCATCCCGTGCCTCAACCGGCATCGATGACTCGTCATACCCGGGCATATACAGCCTGATATCGGATTATTTTCCACCAAAAGCCAGGGGGAAAGTCTTCGGTTTCTTGCAAATTGCCCAGCCGTTGGGGTACATGATCGGAATGTTGTTGGCATTGTTGCTTGTAGGCGCTGTTGGCTGGCAGGGCATTTTCTACATCACCGGCTCGCTTGGAATTGTTCTGGCTATCGTCATTTTTCTCGGGGTCAAGGACGTCCCGCGCGGCAAGTCCGAACCCGAGATGGAAAACATCGAGCCTGCAAGGGTGTACAAATTTTCCTGGAAAGCTGCGAGAGAATTATTCAAGAAAAAGAGTTTGCTGTTCTTGTTCGTTCAGGGTTTTTTCGGTGTTTTCCCCTGGCAGGTGATTACCTTCTGGTTTTTCCGTTATCTGGAAACAGAGCGCAATTTTTCGGACGACCAGGTACTGATTACCATGGTCATTTCTGTGATATTTCTGGCTGCCGGGTATCCTATTGGTGGCATCCTGGGAGATTATTTCTTCAAAAAGAATCCACGCGGGAGGCTTATAGTCAGCGCGGTTGGTATCCTGTCTGGGGCGGTGATGCTATGGCTTTCGCTTTCAATCCCCACTGGGGATACGGTTTTATTCACGATTTCCATGTCAATAACCGCGATTTTCATTCCCTTTGCCTCGCCGAATGTTCTTTCCACCGTATTTGATATTACCCTGCCTGAAGTCCGGGCAACATCGAACTCCATTCAATATCTCATCGAGCAGGGGGGTTCCGCAATCGCGCCAGCGTTGGCAGGGGCAATCGCGGTATCATCCAGCCTGCATAATGCCATTCTGTATATCTGTGTGGGGGCCTGGTTTTTATGCTTTTTATTTATCCTTGGTGCAATATATTTCCTGCCGAGGGATATTGCGACTCTACGCGCCCAAATGGGTGAACGGGCAAGACAGGAAGCGGCAACAGCATGAACGATCTCACAACTTTTTCAGGATTGGGTTTCACCTTGCTCACAATAATAGTTGGCTGGATAGCCGGCGTTTTGTTGAATTATCTGGCAGATGTACTACCCCGGACGCGGTCGTTATCCTCGCCCACTTGCCACAACTGCGAGGTAAAACGATCTTTGTCGGAGGTCCTTTTTCCGCAAAAATGCCGAAACTGCCAGACCCCTCCGAAAAAACGCGTGTGGGTTGTTCAAATAACAACCCTGATCGCAGTGCCTTTGTTGAGATTCTTCCCTCCACCGGCATTAGGATTTTGGTTGTCACTGGTGGTCTTTTTGTATCTGGCGGTTGTATTCATCATCGACGTCGAACACCGGGCAATCCTGCATCAGGTGAGCATAGTAGGCGTGATCCTGGCAATTCCGTTTGGTCTCTGGCTAAATGGCTGGCTCGCTACTTTGATTGGAGCAGCGGTTGGTTTTGGGGTAATGCTTGCGCTATACTATTTCGGCATCCTATTTAACCGGTATATGTCACGCGCCCGCGGGCAGGAAATCGAGGAAGTAGCGCTTGGTTTTGGTGATGTTATTTTGAGCGGTATTTTGGGGATTGCGCTTGGATCCCCCAGGATCATAGTGTGTCTTTTCTTTGCCATTTTGATGGGCGGTCTATCGAGCGGTATTTACATTTTGATTTCATTGGTACTAAAACGTTACCGTGCCTTTACTGCCATACCCTATGCACCATTTCTCATCCTGGCAGCCGTGGTATTAATTTATATGGCCTGACTTTCCATATTGGGTACCTAATAATACAAAAAGCAGGCTATGCCTGCTTTTTGGTTAAATCGTTTTAATTATTCTTTACATCTTCCCAACACCACTGACCGCGACTCCATTGGGGATCTGATCGGTAAATTTGACGAAGTTTTTTTCGAAGAGGTCTATCAAATTCCTGGCTTGCCGGGCATAAGCCTCTTTGTCGACCCAGGTCGATTGAGGATCGAGCACCTCTGGGGGAACGCCCGGGACGCTTTCTGGAATCCACAAACCAAAGTAGGCATCCTGCTTGAATTTGACCTCATCCAGCACATGATTCAGAGCGGCATGAATCATGGCCCGCGTGTATGGCAGTTTGAAGCGGGAACCAACGCCATAGGGACCGCCCGTCCAACCGGTGTTTACCAGCCATACTTTGGATTGATGCCGGGCGATTCTTTCCCCCAGTAAATTGGCATAGATTTGTGGGTAGAGCGGCAAGAACGGTGAGCCAAAACAGGTGGAAAACGTCGCTTCGGGTTCACTGCCAAGTCCGGTTTCGGTTCCAGCAAGTTTGGAGGTGTAGCCTGAAAGGAAGTAGTACATGGCCTGTTCAGGCGTAAGCCTGGCCAAGGGTGGAAGCACCCCGAATGCATCCGCCGTGAGGAAGAATACATTTTCCGGATGGCCGCCATAACCGGATGCAACATGGTTCGGCACGAAGTGAATTGGGTAGGCGGCACGGGTGTTCTCCGTGATTCGGGCGGAATCAAAATCCACCCTGCGGGTGTCCGGGTCGTAATCGACATTTTCCAGCACAGTGCCAAAATGATGAGTCGCAGACCAGATGATGGGTTCGAATTCCGGGCTGAGCCGGATGGTTTTTGCGTAACAACCGCCTTCGAAATTGAATATCCCTTCATCCGCCCAGCCGTGTTCGTCATCCCCAATGAGCTGGCGATCCGGGTCCGAGGAAAGGGTTGTTTTCCCGGTTCCGCTCAACCCAAAAAAGAGGGCAGTATCCCCGCTTTTTCCCAAATTGGCGGAACAATGCATTGATAGGACGCCCTTCAACGGAAGAATGTAATTCATGATGGTAAAAATCGATTTCTTAATTTCACCGGCGTATCCGGAACCGCCAATTAATATAATGTTCCGTTTTAAATCAACCACAATTGCAGTGGCGGTTTTTGTCTCGTCGGCTGCTGGATCCGCCTTGAAATCTTCCGCCTGAATTACGGTGAATTCAGGCACATGGGTTTGCTGTTGTTCGCTCGTCAGGCGGATGAACAAATTCTGGGCAAATAGATTGTGCCAGGCTTTTTCTGTGATGACCCGAATGGGTAAGGAGTAATTCGGGTGAGCCCCAACGCGCAAATCTTGAACAAAAGCATCCCGGCGCTGGTAATAGGCCAGCATTTTCTGGTAGAGCTGCTCAAATTTCTCCGGTGCAATTGGCGTGTTGACTTTTCCCCACCAAATGGGTTTGTCAGCCAACTCTGGATACTGGACCACGAATTTATCGTTGGGCGATCTGCCGGTATGTTTTCCCGTATTTGCCATCAATGCGCCGTCAGCAGATAATTCACCTTCGAAGCGGCTGATAGCTTCTTCCACCAGCATGGATGGTGAATAGTTCCAATATACATTTCCTAAATTGTACAGGCCGTGGTTTTCCAGTCCATAGTTACTGGGATTTCCAAGGTTTTGCATGCCTTACGCCTCCTGGTTTAATGAAATCAGTTTGCTTATTTACCTAACAATTTTGGATACCAGTACCATAAAACATCCGAGGCCGGTTTGCCGTGGGTTGACGACGACGAATCCTGCAAAGCTGCCGGGAAAAAGTATCCCCGCGAGATAAATCCGGCGACCCAGTCGCGGTCAACGACTGCATTCAGCGCAGCATTGTAAATATCCATTTGTACCTGCATGTCAGTAGGAACGGCATCAGACACCATCGAAGGTTGATCGAGGAATTCAAAAGGCAAACATTGTTCAGTGAGTTGGATACAGGCGCCGGCGCCACCTTCCGCTGATGGGTAATCAATTCCGATGATTACAGGTTTCCCGGTCTGATCTGCCAATGGTTGAATATCTTCATCGAACATGCGTGAAAAGGCTTCTTGAAGATCCCCTTGACTGAACGATTCTGATTCGGTCAATGGTGCTGAAAACAAAACATAGATAACATCCACGGAATCGAGCCACCCGGGCAGGGGAGTGGACGGGAATGGGTAGGGTAGAGCCCAGGCGATCTGGCCGTTATACCGGTTTCGCACTTCGGTTAGAATGGTTTGCCATTTCTCGGCAGAAGATTCCGGTACGCCGGAAAACTCGCCGTTCTCCAATGTTCCTTCTGGCAGGGCAGGGGTCACATCCGGTCCACCCAGGATAAGCATCGCGGCATTCGTTTGGGTTGCCAGATCAGCATAGTGGAGCGTAAACTTCTGGTAACGTTCAAACCAGCCATCCCACCAGCCAGCGTCTTGGATGGCTTCGGCCCAGATGTCTTTCGCCAGCAAATCCGGGGTAAGGCGGGGAAATAAAGCCACTTTTAACATGGATGCCTCCGCCGCTTGAACGGTAGAGATCGTATCACCCCACAACGCATCCCGACCGGTGACAGGTTCCATCACCGCCGGTGTGCTATTGCTATAATTCCAGGTGGGGCTTACGATTACCCAATTTGCTCCATAGTTTGATATATCCCGCAATCCGTTTTTGGTATAAGGTTGCCATAATGGACTGAATTTTGGGCTGAATTCAACTCCTGCGATAAACTGTTCCCCGCGGGGGCTGATCTCTGGAGCAATGATGGTGGGGGAAACACCGGTTGTGTTCCAATTAGCCCAACCAGAAATTTCGTCCTGGATAGCCTGAGACTCTGCCCCAGTGGTAAAACTTCGTCCCTGGCTGTCGACTGCATGGGTGGCTTCGTCGTCTGCTATTCCACAAAGATCGTTCCGGCAATAACGGTACTTGATTTCCCCAAACATATCCAATGGACTATAAAGCACGTACAACCATTGGTTGTTACCGAGAGGCCACATCGGGATGGGTACGGTCCAGCCATACGGATTGAACTGGATCGAGATTATATCGCCTGCGGGTGTATCCTGTGGCACGGTGACCGTAAATGACACGGATTGGTTGGAACCCGCAGCCCAATTATCGATGATATCCGTCACGGTCAAGTCGGAATCTGGGATAATTAACTGCCGGATGCGGAATGAGCCGTCTGCATTGTGTTCGGCGTTCCAGAACCCATCCCCAAGCGAGTATTTATATTTCAAATCCATCCCCACGGGCAATTCCAATGTGACCGAGTAAATATCGTCGGCAATCATTGAAAGGACCGGAGCATGAGATGCGACCGTACTCATCCCGCCATCCAGATCGGCAAAGGTATTGCCCAGGGTATAAGTCGATCCCATGAGCCGTATCGGCAGCCCTTTAATTTCCCCGGCCGGCACCTGGGCAACAAAAGTCACCTTGACGAAGGTGGCTAAATCTACAAATATGGTCGCAGGTGTTGTTGCATTTTCTGCAATAGAAGCCCCTTGTTGGAAGGTGTTGAACTTACCATCCAACGCATAGACCACCAAATTATGGGTACCTGGTGCCAGGCCTTCCAACAAAAAAGATC
>JAJZTR010000008.1 GCA_021848775.1 Chloroflexota bacterium
TGGTCAGGCGTGGATGCAGATTGCGGCGTGCAGCTCGCAGTGAAGATCAGAGCAACCACCATGATACATGGGAAAGGATTGAGGACCAATTTCATCATTGAGGTTCCGTTCTTATGGATCAGGCCATGGATGAAAAGGACTGATTTGGCGAAAACCGATACTCATTCTATGAGTATAAGATCAATCATCAAAACCGTGTAGTGATGAAAGTAATCGGTTAAACAGCTACCGCGTGGCTAATGCCGCCTGATTCATAAGAAAGGTAACGAGTGCAAAGCTGGCTTGACTTTACGGTTCACCAGGTTTAGAATCAAACAGACAATTGAATGAGTGCCACTTGAGTGCCTTGCTCCCCGGATGGAAAGGCTTCAAGGCGAAACCGGTGAAAGTCCGGTGCTGTCGCGCAACTGTGATGAGGGAAATCCTCTAAGCCAGGTCGCCCGCTCAACAGGCGTTCACCACGCTCTCGCTGAAAGGAGGTGGGGACTTTGGTCTGGCAACAGCAAAGCTGCATTTCTCACCTCCCTGGCATTACCGCAGGGAGGTTTTGTTGTCAGGGTCAAATCAAGCCGAAGATTTGAGGATATGGGTAAAAAATAGTCAATGAACTTTCAATCTAAAATAACACTGTGAGGTACATTGTGAAACGTCTCTCTTTAATCCTTATTATTTTGATCGGCCTGGTTGCCGGCTTGTCAGCCTGCACCCCCTTGACCACTGCCCCGGAAAGCGTCCCGGTCGTCGTTACCGACGGTCTGGGGCGTGAGGTTCGTCTTGAAACAACTCCGCAGCGCATTGTTTCCATGGCACCTTCAACCACCGAGATTCTTTATGCCGTGGGGGCTGGCGGGCAGCTGGTTGGACGGGATGAGTTTAGCAACTACCCCGAGGAAGCGTCGGCGTTGCCAAGTGTGGGCGGTTCGATGGGTGATTACAACCTCGAACAAATCGTCAGCCTCAAGCCTGACCTGGTGCTGGCGGCTGAGATCAACACGCCGGAACAGGTGAAGGCCCTGGAGGACCTGAAAATTACCGTTTATTACCTCAGCAATCCGGCTGATGTTGAAGGGGTCTTTGAATTACTGACCACGGTTGGCGAATTGACCGGTCACTCGGATGAGGCTAAAGCCCAGGTTGAAGTTCTGGTAGAGCGTGTGGACGCAGTCAAGGCAAAAGTTGCCAAGGCGAAATCCACCCCCAAAGTGTTCTACGAATTGGACGGTTCCGACCCGGCCAAACCCTGGACGGCTGGATCCGGCACCTTCATCGACCAGCTCATTCGATTGGCTGGCGGGGAAAATGTAGCCGCGTCGATGGAAGGATCCTGGGGGCAGTTCAGCCAGGAAGCGCTCATCGTAGCCAACCCTGATTTCATCCTGCTGGGCGATGCCGCTTATGGCACCACCGCCGAACAGGTTGATGCCCGCCCCGGCTGGGGGTCGATCGAGGCGGTGAAAACCGGGCAGGTACTTCCGTTCGATGATGACACCGTCAGCCGCCCTGGTCCGCGGTTGGTGGACGCATTGGAAGAGCTGGTGCGCCTGCTTCATCCGGAAGTGCAATAAAACTGATGGAAACCAAGCGCGCTTCCCGCCCTTACTGGACCGCCTTTCTGGCGATGGCGGCAGCCTTGCTGCTCAGCATTATGGTGGGAAGCGTGCCGATAACCCCAGCCGAGGTCTGGCAAGCGATAAAAACTGGCGGTGAAACTACCGCGGGGACCATCCTTGGGTCACTGCGTTTGCCGCGTACGATCCTGATCGCCATGACCGGCGCGGCATTGGCGGGAAGCGGAACTGCCTATCAAGGATTGTTCCGCAACCCGCTGGCAGATCCGTACCTGATTGGGGTCGCAGCCGGTGCCGGGCTGGGCGCGGTGGCGGCGATGAGCCTGAACTGGCCCTACACCACCCTGGGTTTATTGGCAGTGCCGTTGGCAGCATTCGCGGTAGGATTGCTGACTGTGGTTATCGTCTATTATTTAGCCAGGGTGGGCAAGGCGCTGCCGGCATCCAACCTGATTTTGGCTGGCGTCGCGGTGAGTTCCTTCGCCACCGCATTAACCTCATTTTTGATGCTGCGCGCCGATGGTGAGCTGCGGCGGGCTCTGGCCTGGTTGTTGGGCGGTGCCACCATGTCCGGCTGGCAGCCGGTACTTGCGATGCTGCCTTACTGGCTGATTGGTCTGGGCATCCTGCTGACACTGGGTCATGCGCTCAATGTGCTGCAATTCGGTGACGAACAGGCCCAACAGTTGGGTTTGCCGGTCACTCGCGTGAGGTGGCTGGTCATCGCGGCCGCATCCGTCACCACAGCCGCTGCTGTTTCGTTTGCCGGAATTATCGGATTTGTGGGGCTAATCGTTCCGCATATTTTACGGCTAAGGGTCGGACCCGATTACCGCCGCCTGCTGCCGTTGTCGCTGGTGGGGGGTGCGGCGCTGCTGCTGGCGGCGGATGTTCTTGCCCGGGTGCTGATTGCACCGCAAGAGCTGCCGGTCGGGATTGTTACCGCCCTGGCAGGCGCCCCGTTCTTCCTTTGGATCCTGCGGCGCAGCCGTCAGGCCAGTTTTTGGAGCTGAAATGCTTGAAGTTGTCGATGTGAGTGTTGGTTATGGGGCAAAAGTAGTGCTGCAGGAATTAACTTTTAGCCTGAAACCTGGCGAGATTCTGGCAGTCATCGGGCCAAACGGGGCGGGAAAATCAACCCTGGTGCGCGCCTTGAGCGGGGTGATTCCGCTCGGTTCAGGCAAGGTGACCTTCAAAGGACAGGATTTAAACAGCCTGCCGCCGCATGAAAGAGCGCGGTTGATCGCCGTGGTTCCGCAGGCGCGCAGCATCCCGCCGGCTTACACAGCCTGGCAGGTCGTCATGCTGGGGCGTACCCCCTATCTCAACTGGTTCGGGCAGACATCGCAGGCGGATGAAGATTTGGTCCGGCAGGCGATGGAGCGCACCCGCACCCTGGAACTAGCGCCGCGCCTCGTTAGCGAGCTTTCTGGCGGCGAACTGCAGCGGGTGCTGCTGGCGCGGGCGCTGGTGCAAACCACACCCGTACTGCTGCTGGATGAACCAACCACCCATCTCGACCTGCAATATCAAATTAACCTGTTGAACCAGGTGCAGGGATTGGTACACCAGCCGGAGCGGTGGGCGCAGGCTAATGGACATGGCGCACCCGGTGCGCTGGTGGTTTTGCATGACCTGAACCTGGTTTCCCGCTATGCGGACAGGGTAATGCTGCTGGTTGATGGGCACATTCGCGCCCTGGGGACTCGCGACGAAGTACTGCAGTCTGGCATGCTGTCCGAAGCCTTTGGCATCGGGTTGGATATCGTGAAAAATCCGGCCGGTCCGCATCCACTGGTGGTACCGCGTTACCATTGACTTCTATGAAAAGCGCAGCGATGAACTATACTGGGTGTGTGAATACTTTATAAACCGAATTTTGTTGGATGTAAAAAAAGAGACGGGTACTACCAGCCCCACCAAATCGGTAATAGATGCCAATAAATCTCTATGCTACTTTCCATGTGATCGCCGGGGTGCGGTCTCTCAATATCGACCTGCCGGTTGGAATCACCGCGCGGCAAATGGTCGCGTGTGTATTGGACCAGCTGCCCGTTCTGCGTCTGCATTGGGTCAATGAGAAGGGGGAAATTCATGCCCATGTCCATGGTTTCATCAATGGACAGGAAATACCCACCCTGCCGTTGGGGTGGAACACGCCGCTTCAGGCAGCCGATATACTGGATTTCATCCCGCCAGTGGCAGGCGGATAAGATTACCGGATTTCGGGCTCTACCACCACGGTTCTGATCTCGAATTCTGGTGGATGTTCCATGTGTTTCTTCACCGCGCATTGATCGGCGGAGCGGATTAACGCGTCGTAATATTTTTCCGGGAAGCTGGGCGGAACCTGGATATCCATTTCTATCTTGCCTACCATACCGGTCATCGGGTTGTTCTGCATCCGTTGAATGATGCGAATCCCATCTGTTGAAAGACCGCGGTTACGGCAGAAACCGAGCACATAGATCCCGGCGCAAGTTCCCATCGATGCCAAAAATGTGGCAAATGGTGTGGGTGCAGATCCATCGCCGCCGCCCATTGGGGGTTGATCCGTTTTAACTGTAAATTGGCCAAAATGCGCATCCACGCGGGCACCGCCTGGAAAATCTACGATCATCTCCATGTCGCCATTCACTCCATCCCATTAAGATAAACAGTCATAAAGATTTAGATGGATTCTGGCGTAAAAGGTTGCATTTTTTTATGACGGTCCGCGTACCAGAAATACCGCCAGTACATGTAGATGGCGATGATATAGAGCATGATCGTGGAGGCGAAAGCGGGATCGAAGCCGTAATTGACCTGCATCCACCCGCTCACCTGAGGACTGAACGCCCAGCCGACGTTGTTCGCCATGCTCACCAGACTGGCGACCGTAGCCCTCGCCGAAGGATCGACCCGCTCCATGACGAAAGTCTGGTAGACAGGACCGCTCATGTTCATCAAGGCCAATCGAATGTAATAAGCTGCTGCGCTGAGCACATAGTATGGCGAAAAACCCATCAGGAATAGGAAGGGGATGGAGAGTGCCTGAGTGACGACCACCACCTGGATCTTGCCATAGCGGTCGGCGATAGGCGGGGCGATCAACAAGCCGACGCCCATTGCCAGAGAACCCCAGGCGAACATCGACCCGATCACCGGGTCAGGCTGGTGATGCACCTGACGGTAAAACACATTCAGGAAGGGCATGATCAATCCAGCACCGAGGGAGGTGATGAGCATTGGCAAAATTAATCGCCCGAGCAGCCGTTTGTTGTTGCCAAAGAATTTAATTGGGGCAAACATCGAGCGTTGTTCGTGGGAGAGCGTGGTCGGCCGAAGAAAGAACAGCGGGACAATTCCTGCCGCAGCCGATACGGCGATTATTCCGACTGACCAGCCGTACGCCAAAGTGCTGGTTGGCGCAACGCCATGCAGACTTGCCATCCAGGTGGGTAAATACCCGCCAATCCAGTTTCCGATGAACCCGGATGCCATGGTGAGCCCTGAGGAGAAGCTGAATAGATAGGTGCGTTCTTTTTCGCCGCTGTTTTCCATCAGGAAAGGACCCATCGCCACGCCATTAAGACTTTGTCCCAGCCCGAGGATAACGCTCATGGCAACCAACATCCCGGCGGATGGAAAAAGCACCATAAATCCAATGGCAATGACCATGCAGGACGCGCCGTAGATCAACGCGCGTTTTTGTCCGATGATATCGATCAGGTAGCCCATCGGTAGAGCCGAAATAAGCGCGGTCAGGCTGCTGGTGGTGATTAATGTACCCAGCAAGGCTTCGTTGTACCCTAAGCTAAGCACAAAGAAATTAAAAAGCAGCCGGTACACCCCCAGTGCGGCGCCAGTAAAAATAACACTTGTCAAGTACAACCGCGCATTGGGGCTAAAGGCCCTGACATGGTCGGCGTAATTGGCAAGACCTCTTTTCACCCTGGGTAAGGTTCCCGTTGATTTCAAACTGGCATCCTGACAGCTAACGATTTAAGAACGATCAAGCTTGTGAGATATTTTTCCAAAACACATCCTATTCTAAAGGACGTATTTATAGTTGACCACCTTTTGATGTCATAAATTAGTCCTAAATATGTCATAAATCCGGATTATCAACGGCTAAAAAAACGGGCACCGATGACCAGCGAAATAATGATGTTTGATACTTTGAAGATGGTGCCAGTATAAATTAATATTAGGACAATGTTGAGAGATGGTCCGCAGGATGTTGCTATTTTTCGCGACTTCTCCGAATCCGAGCTGATAACGCTGGATTCGGCTTTTGAGGTTTTTGATTATCCTCAGGGTACACATATATTCGAACAGGGTGATGCCGCCCATTACTTGTACATTTTGACCGCTGGTAAGGTTATAATTCGGTATAAGCCCTATGACGGTCCTCAATTGACCGTAGCGGCTATCAATCCGGGTGGGGTGTTCGGGTGGTCAGCGGCAATCGGCCGGTCGATGTATTCATCCGGGGCGTTGACAGTGGAAGACAGCCAGGGGTACCGCATTAGCAAGGCGCGATTGACTGTGTTGTGTGCTGAGCACCCCGAAACAAGCGCTGTCTTACTTAAACACCTGGCAACCATGGTTAACAATCCGACAGACCCCGCGCATGCAGAGGTCTTAAAAATTCTTCATCATAGCCTGAAGAAGAATAATAATTGTGACCAAAGGATGAGTCAAAATGGTAGATGAGATCCCCGCATATAGTATCAACGACCAGCTTCGCGGTCTGGTGGAGCAATTGAGCGCGTATATCGAAACGTATCACGGCGGCGAAGTCGAATTCATTGATTTTGACGGCAAGATTGTCACAGTGAAATTAGGAGGGGCCTGCCTTGGCTGCCCGCTCTCCCCGGTGACTGTAAAAGGCTGGGTCGAGGGGACAGTAAAGCAGTTTTTCCCCGAGGTTGAGGGCGTAAAGGCAATTGAGTAGCACGGTTCGAGAAAATGAAAGACCGGAAATATTCCGGTCTTTTTCTAATTTAACACTCCAGGCGATTAATTTCAATTTACCTTATCGGGAAAGAGCATGACCGCGTCTAAACAGACCGGGTGAGGGTCGTCTCCTTCAACTTCGAAAGTCAGTGAGTCACTCCAGCAGAACCTCAACGTGTTCCTGGTCCCCATCATTGTAAACATCCAGGATTTGACCGACTTCTCCATCCCGAATGGCGTTCAGGATTTCGCTCATTTGTTCGGTCCCCAACTCGGGTGAAAATTTGGCACCCATCTTTACACCAGCATTTAAAACCGTGACCGGCAATCGCACATTGACACGGGTCTTCCCGGTGGAAGTGTCGGTTACCCGCACCCGCAGCCAGCGCGGGCCGCCTGGTGCCATGGGCGGCGGCGGCGGCGGAATCACAGGTTGAATCAATGGAGATCGCGGAGGAAGGCTCTTGGTTAACGCTTCCAGTAAGCGAATGCCTTCCTGAGGGGTAATTTTTCCCTCCTGCACCAAAGTGAGGATTTTTAATCTTTCTTCCGAGGTAACCAAACCGCAACCCTTTCTTGATTCTTGGCTTATTTTCAAGTATCTTTATTTTACCTGTAAAGCTTAACCTGTGCACAGAAAAACATTCTGGCAGCAACCAGGCTGCTCTTCTCACCCCCCCGATAGGAGGTTCAGATTGGTCAACCTTTGGAATTTGTTTTTACTATTTTTAAAGGTTAATTTATTGACGACTTCTGGCCCGGCATCCGTTGGATTGTTGTATGAGGAAGCGGTTGGCAAGCTGATGGATGAGGCCCAGTTTGTAGAGGCGGTTGGATTTTCGAGTGTTTTGCCCGGCAGCGATGCCTTACAGTTGGCAATGTTTGTTGGGTATTCAGCCGGAGGTGTGCCTGGCGCTCTGGTCGCCCTGTTAGGGTCCATTCTGCCGCCTACAGTCATCATGCTGCTCGTTGTTTCGCTGCTCAAATTTATCAGCGGCGAGGTATGGGTTGGTAATTTTGTGCGGGGGTTAGCCCCTGCGGTAGCGGTACTGATGGTGCTGGTAGCGCTCAAAGTATTTCGCGGTGAAACCGGTCAGCCCATTGGATTGGTATCGATTTTAATTGGCATAGGCAGCCTGGCAGCTTTACTATTAAAAGTTCCGGCACCGCTAGTACTGCTGGTTGCTGGAATTGCGGGGATCATTTTTTTGCGATGAATACTTACCGGGAAATAGTCATTTGCTTACAGTCCGGATTGCAAGAATACCCGGAGTTGGATTATGGGGTCAAGCTGGCCGGTTTGCTGGGTGCTTCTGTCAAGTTTATTTGCGTGCAACAACGCGGCCCGACCGCCAAACTTAAGCAGGCAGTCGAGGCTGGAGCGGAAGAACTTAAAGCAAAGGGGTTATCCTCTGAGGTGGAATGGGCCCCTGGGTCTTTGGTCGAGGCTATGGAACGGGCGGTACTTGGGCATCCACAGGCGCTGGCGTTGTTTAGCGACCGTTTCGGTTCCACCTGGCAGCGGCTGCTGCGAACAATTCGATTTCGCCACCTTATGGCGGAAGTCAGCGGCCCACTGCTGCGGGTGCGCGATACCTGCTGGCCTTTAAAGGAGATTCTGGTATGCAGCGGCGGGTTTGCTTATACGATCCGGCTCGAAAAGCTGGCGATCCACCTGGCACAGGCAGCCGGTGCAAAATTGACCATCCTGCATGTTGTCGAGCCGGTTACCCTGGACTATTCATTGGCACGCGAGGTCCACGACCATTGGGCGAACCTCATCGAAACCGATACTCCCCAGGCACAGCATCTGCAAAAAGTGTTGACCGCGGCGAAAGCAGCCGGTGTGGAAGCGCATGTGCAGATACGCCACGGCCAGGTTGTGGATGAAATTGTCAGCGAAGTCCAAACAGGGAACTACGACATGGTGGGTCTGGGTTCGGTATACAGTTCGCACTCCCTGCGCGGTTTATATCGGCCTGATGTCACCGCGCTGGTCTCGGCAGCGATTTCATGCCCCATACTAACCATGCGGGGCCAATTGTCGGATACTTTTGATCAATTCGCGGATACTTTCTGATTGATCGACGGTCATCTACCGGAAAATATGGGGTGTGCCTTAGCTTATTCCGCCAGAATCTTCCCAGCGGCTGACGGCAGCTTTAATCACGCTCTTGATTCCTTCATCGGTTACGCTGTCGACCCCGATATATTTTTGAGCGCCAACCCACACCACCACACCGTGCTCCAACTCTTCACCAAGGTGAATGTTCTGACCGGCGTAGTCTGTGTTCGGCAGCATCTCCTGTAGAATTTCTTCGATTTGACCAACCATCGTACGCGCGCGCGGTTTTTCAATTGGGTCAGAGCGGACGGCAGACCCAACCGTGACAGGCGGGAGGGCTTCCGGTTGCGGCGCAGGGATTACCGGTGCCGGCATCTGGACCGGGGTTGGCGCGGGGGTTGGGGCAGGCGCTGAGATGCCTAACCATGCCTGCCAACTGCGCGAAGCTTCCTGCAGGATTTGCAGTTGATCCGCGGGGATTGTGTTGTGCGTTAAATGAACCTTGCCTTTGACATCCGTCACAATTTTGCCGCTGTTCTTCTCACGGTAGATATGAACGATACTATCGAACCGCTCTTCTGGCAGGACCGGCAATTCTGGTAAGGTCAGCGTTCCCAGGTCAGGATTGTCTTCGCCTTCTTTTTCTTTATTTTTTGTCCGGTCTGAAAACAGGATCATAACCAGGATTCCTACCAGGAATCCAACAGCGGAAAAAATAAGCGCAGGAACCAGTATATTATTGGATAACATCTTATCAACCTCGCTTTCCAGGTGGCGGTGGTTGGCAGGTTGGACAATAATGCGTTCCACGCTGCCCGATGACGGTTTTTGTTATCAAAGTGCCGCAAACGGGGCAAGGCTGACCGCTGCGGCCGTAAACGCGAAAATAGTTTTGAAAGTCACCACCGCGGTATACCCAGTCGATGCTGGCACCATTCCGCCGGATTCCTTCCTTGAGCACACTTTGAATGGCAAGCCAGAGATGCTCGATGTCAGCGGTGGTTAGCTGGTCTGGCCTGGCTAATGGATGAATCCTGGCCAGATGCAAGGCTTCATCCGTATATATATTCCCCATACCGGCCAGAACGGTTTGATCCATCAACAAAGATTTAATGCCGCGCTGTCGTTTTGACAGCAATGCTCCCAGCCTCTCGGCGCTGAATTCATGGTCCAACGGTTCCGGCCCCAGAGTGGACAGCACAACCGCCGGATCGCGCACCAACCAGGCACGGGCAAATTTTCGGGTGTCGTTGAGCGCCAGCCTGAGGCCATTCTCAAAATAAAGCAGCAAACGGTCGTGGCGCGGCAGCGGGTGATCAACCTCATCCTCGGCCCGGGCGGAATCGACACGAATATCACCGCTCATCCGCAAATGTATAAGCAGGGTATCATCGCTCAGATTCAGGCTGATGAACTTGCCCCGGCGCGTGACATCCATTACCTTCTGACCTGTCAACCGCTGCGAAAATAGAGCGGCCGGGGGATTGGCCAGTGTTTTCACCCAAAGCACTTTTCCGCCTGTCAAAACGCAGTCGATCACCGGCGGCTCCTGGCGTCCACCGAACTTCAATGCGCGGACAATGGTCTCGACTTCAGGCAGTTCAGGCATAATTTTTCAAGGAAATTGGTTATTCGTTGAACAATTCTCCAACGCTGCGCCCTTCATTAGCCCGGTGGATGACTTCGCCGAGCAGTGGAGCAATCGTCAGTACCTTGAGGCGGTCGCCGAATAATTCTAATTTCTCAGGGGGGATGGGGATCGTGTCGGTAGTGACATATTGAGTAACCGGCAGAGCTGCCAGCCTTGGAGCGGCGTCAGCAGAAAATACCGGGTGAACAAAGGACATATACACGTTGCGGGCGCCAGTGTCTTTGATGAGATTGACGGCATTTACCATCGATCCGCCTGTATCTACCTCATCATCGACGAGAATCACATCCCGGTCGTATACATCGCCGATGAGTGTCAGCGCTTCTGCGCGGGCATTGTTGGCCAGACGGCGTTTTTCAATAAAGGCGAGCGGCAGCTGCATGGTAGCAGCATAATTGCGAGCTTTTTTTGCGAAACCCAGGTCTGCTGTTACCACCACCGGGGAGTGGAGATTCGGCTGGATGGATTTGAAGTAGTCTGTCAGCGCATAGAATGCGGTAAGAACATCCCCGGGGATCGAGAAGAAACCCTGTATCTGACCTGCGTGCAAATCCATGGTGATGTAGCGGTCAGCGCCCGCCACCTCGATCATATCCGCAACCAGGCGTGCGGTAATGGGAACGCGCGGCTGGTCTTTCTTGTCAGAACGGGCATAACACAAAAATGGGATGACCGCAGTGATCCGTGCAGCTGAATCCAGCCGTAAGGTTTGAATCATTATCAGCAGTTCCATCAGGTTGCGGTGAACCGGCGCAGGTGTGGTTTGTATTACGTAACAGTCCTGCCCGCGAACGCTGCCGTGTAGTTTGACGAACAGGTTGTCATTCGGAAAGGTGATGACATCGCGGCCGCACAGGGGAAGTTCCAGGTAGTCGGCAATCTTTTGCGCCAGGTCCGGGCTGGCTGTTCCTGCGTACAGCCTGATTTCGCCATATTTCATCCCATCGTGCCGCACATGATTGTGTAGGGGCATGTTAATCGTATCCTTTGGTCAGTTCTCTCAGCCTACCATTTATTGTACCGTTTAATCGATAAACTATGAAACGATCCCGTCTTTGAATCAGGGATTCAATCGATTGGGACCGCGGAAGAGGAAAACTGCTTCGCGAATGTTTGGGAGGTTAAGCATGACCATCAGCAGCCGTGAAAGACCCATACCGAATCCACCATGAGGAGGGCAGCCGTAGCGGAAGAAATCCAGGTAGAACTGGATTGATTCAAGGCTAAGACCTTTTTCCAGGGCCTGCTTCGCCAGAACGTCATAGCGATGCTCGCGCTGCGCCCCGGTGACAATTTCGGTGCCGCCGGCAATCAAGTCGAAACTCCTGGTCAATTCCGGTCGGTCAGCATGACGCATATGGTAGAAAGGGCGCACCGCGATGGGCCAATCGGTTAAATAAAAGAAGTCGTGGTCGTAATTTTTCTTTACCCAGTCCGCCAGTTTTCGTTCACCACCCGGATCGATATCACCTTTTTTCTCAGGAGGGAGCTGATACCCTTCGGCTTTGAGGATTTCCACTGCCTGAGACATGGGGATGCGCGGGAAGGGGGTGGCGGGCACTACCAGATCCACGCCAAACATTTCATTGATCTGTTCATTGTGAACCTCTTTTACCCGTTGATACACATACTGCAGCATGTTCTCAAGATAAACCATCACATCTTCATGAGAATCGATGTAGGAAATCTCGCTGTCGATGCCGGTGAACTCGGTCATGTGGCGTGAAGTGAAGGACGGATCGGCGCGGAAAACAGGTCCGATTTCAAAAATACGTTCAAAACCGGCTGCCATCGCCATCTGTTTATAGAACTGAGGCGACTGAGCCAGGTAGGCTTTGGTTTCGAAATACTGAACCTCGAACAGCTCCGCTCCGCTCTCGCTTGGAGAACCCATCAGCTTGGGAGAATGAATTTCCATGAATTGGTGCTGGTGCCAGTATTCGCGGAAGGCCAGTTCCGCGGTGGTTTGCACCTGAAAGATCGCTGCAACCTGCGGGCGGCGCATATCCAGATAGCGCCAATCCAGGCGGAAATCGATGGAAGGAATGGTCTCGGCGAAAGGATCGAGCGCCAGCGGTGATTCAGCTGGACCTTCTACCTGGAGCGTTTCGAGCTGAATCTCCAGACCACCCAGCTTGACGATGGGGTTGTCCACCACGGTACCGGTAATCTTCACGATCGTTTCTGCGGTTAGTGTCGAAATTTTATCCGCCAGTTCAAGGTCGTTCGCTTTCCAGAAGGCTGTTTGCACCAGGCCGGTTAGATCGCGGACAATAAGAAACTGCATCTTCTTCTGGTCGCGAAGCGTTTGCAGGAACCCTTGAATTTGAACTTGCTCTCCGATGTGGTTTCGCAACTCTCCAATATTAATGCGTTGCATGGTCTTCTTCTCCTTGGCTTAGCGGTGTCCGGTTTTTGAACCGGTAAAGGCGTGTGACTGGCAGTGCAAAAAATTTATTATTCCTCGAGGACAACCAGGTGAGACTGCGTCAACCTTTTGGCTGCCTGAAGCGGCGAAATTTGGCGGGATTCCAATTCAGCGAGCGTCTGATTGTACAGCCCGGCAGGGATTTTGGCACGCCACTGGCTGGTCAGTTCAGTCTGGATCAGGCTTTCCAGCTCGGACTGCAAGCGAATGCGGTCGCGGATTTGCCAGGCGCCGGTCTCCCGCAGGTGGCGGGCGTGATCGTCGATGGCATTCACCAGTTCGGATATCCCTTCCGCCCGGGTGGCGACGGTTTGCAGCACGGGTGGAATCCACAGCGGCGTTGATGCCGACTGCGCATCGTGGTGGCGGGTAGGATGCCCGAGTTCCAGCATGGCGCGGAGCGCGCGGACGGTGCTTTCCAGGCCCGGGTAGTCGGCTTTGTTGATGACCAGAATATCGGCGATCTCCAGGATACCGGCTTTGATAGCCTGGATATCGTCACCCATGCCGGGGGCTTCGATCACCAGGGTAGTATGCGCCAGGCGGGCGATATCCACCTCGGACTGCCCGGCACCAACGGTTTCGACCATGATAACATCGAAACCGGCAGCATCCAACACCTGCACAACATTCGCGGTGGCACGCGCCAGTCCACCCAGCGCGCCGCGAGTTGCCATGGAGCGGATAAAAATTCCCGGGTCGCCGGCAAGGTCGCGCATGCGAACCCGGTCACCGAGAACCGCGCCGCCGGTAAAAGGGGAGGTGGGGTCAACCGCGACAACTGCCAGGGTGAGCGCGGGTCGATCAGCGGAGGGCTGGCGCATTTTGAGGGCGATCTGATTAACCAGGGATGATTTGCCGGCTCCAGGTGAGCCGGTTACGCCAATCAAGTGGGCATGCCCGGTGTGCGTATAAAGCTGGTCGAGCGCGACCTGTCCCTCCGGTGCATTATTTTCCACCAGAGTCAACAAGCGGGCCAGCGCCAGTCGCTTGCCATTTAATACACCCGTAACCAGATCCAAAATTTCAGTCACAGGCAAATTTCACCCATGAGGTTTTGAAAGAATTGTACGCTTGAAATCTTCAACCACCTGGGTGGTTGGCGTCCCAGGTCCGTAGACGGCTTTTACCCCGGCGGCTATCAGAGCCGGGATATCGTTTTCGGGAATGATGCCGCCGACAAACACCTCCACATCGTTTTGCCCATTGGCTCGCAGCAATTCTATAACACGCGGAACCAATGCCATGTGAGCTCCAGACAATATGGAAACCCCGACAGCGTCCACATCTTCCTGTAATGCAGCCTCGGCGATCATTTCTGGGGTCTGGCGCAGGCCGGTATAAATGACCTCCATTCCGGCGTCGCGCAAGGCACGGGCAACCACTTTTGCTCCCCGGTCATGGCCGTCCAAACCAGGTTTTGCGATCAAGACCCGAATTTTTCTTTCCGTCATGCGGTTCTCCAAAAAGAATGGTTAACTTGCTGATAAATTATACCGCTTCCCGCGCTTTGACGCTCAGAAGGCAAATGTCATGAGTCGGACAGAAAAATGACCTGGCTTTGTCAAACCCGCGAAGATGATGAATAAAGATCATTAGGAGGGAAAAAATAGACCGCATATAGAGGAAAGTTGACCTGATTTTAAGGATATCCCTTGTATTTTCGGTGGATAACTGTATAATGACAAATATGAAGAGTGCTATACGCATTGTTTTTTCCGTCTTAATAATTATTTTATTAGGCGCTATTACCAACCCGGGCCATACGCAGACCAGCGTAGTGGGCGAGGATTTTGGAACGGGCCATTTTGTGCGTGGCGTCTTCCTTGAACAATACACGAGCATTGACAACCCGTTGGATATTTACGGTCTGCCGATCACCAGCGAATTCGAAGGTATGTCGGCGTACGGCATCACGACGGTGCAGTATTTCACCAAAACCCGCTTCGACCTGGTAAAAGGTCCCAATGGTGAAGACCAGGTGGTAGTAGCCAACCTGGGCGAGCTTCTTTATCCTGGCCCCGGGCCTTTGGCTCCGGTTTCCTCTGACGGACCGACCTGCCGCAAATTTCCGAACACCGGCAAGAGCGTATGCTACGCCTTCCTGCAGTTCTATGATGGCAATAATGGTGTAGAAAATTTTGGCGATCCCATATCGGATCTGGAAATTCGCGAGGGACGCTATGTGCAATACTTCGAAAAAGCACGCATGGAATGGATGCCTGAACTGGACTCCGACAGCCATGTCATTTTGACCGACCTGGGCAAGCGCTATTTCGATTTTGTGGTGGGTGATCCCGACAGGCTCAAGCCGCAGGGCAGTTCGATCCCCGGCAAACCACGCAAGCCGCAGGCTTACGCCTTTGTCTCACACCCGCTCATATCCGCTGGCAGCCTGCAGACCCTGAACGTGATCGTAGTCGACATGTATCACCAGCCAGTGGCAGATGCCCAGGTGTGGGTCTTTACGATGACACCGGACGGCCGCCGCGATCCCTACCGCGCACCCGATACCAGCGTTGATGGCATTACCTCGCTGCAATTCCCGGTTGGACGGCTTGCTCCAACGGCCATCGTGGAGCTGGAGGTCAAGGTTTCTGCGAACGGCGAGGAGACCACCGCCAAATCCTGGTTTCGCGTGTGGTATTAGACGGACTACCCATGACTATTTCTGGCTCCGGGTCTTCACGCCGAACCCGGAGTTTTTAATTAACCGGCGAATCTTAACAAACCAATTCCGCTCAAATACTTTAAGAGTTGTCTAAGGGGTCACAGAATTTTGGCATGCTATAATCATTTTCATCTGCCCAGCCTTTTCAGAAATTTTTTATTGTTGATGCGTCCATGACCTTTGCCCATCTGCATGTTCATACTCAATATTCCTTGCTGGACGGCTTCTCGAACATCAAGAAGCTGGTGCAGCGCGTAAAGGAGATGAACATGCCGGCGGTTGCCATCACCGACCATGGCACCATGTTCGGCGTCATCGAGTTTTTTAATGCGGCTAAAGCTGCCGGGGTCAAACCGATCATCGGCGTGGAGGCTTACCTGGCAGCTCACGGCATGAACGACCGCGATTCCCGCCAGGATAAGACCTCTTCACACTTGCTGCTGCTGGCCGAAAATGACACAGGGTACCGGAATCTGCTTAAGATTGCCAGCGCCGCTCAGTTGGAGGGGTTTTATTATTTCCCGCGCATCGATCACGACTTTTTGGCGGCGCATTCAGAGGGATTGATTGCTACCTCAGGGTGTATGGCAGCCGAAATCCCGCGCACGATTATGGATAAAGGCGCTGAGGCCGCCCGTCAAAAACTGGATTGGTACTACGACGTCTTCGGGCAGAACAACTTTTTCCTCGAGCTTCAGCAGCATAACATCGCTGATTTGCAGACGATCAATAAAACCTTGTTGGACCTCGGATCGCGGTATCAAGCCCGCTACGTTGCCACCAATGATGTGCATTATATCGAACCGGAGGATTGGCGCTACCAGGACATCCTGCTCGCCATCCAGACCGGATCGTTGATTACGGAGCCTAATCGCTTCCGCATGTCTGATGATACCTACTATCTACGCACGCCCGAGGAAATGGCGCGGCTGTTCGCCGAAGTACCTGAGGCGCTGTCCAACACCCTGCTGATCGCAGACCGCGCTAATGTGGACCTGTCTTTCAAGGGTTACCATTTGCCGTTATTTGACGTGCCTGAGGGGCATACCCCTGATACTTATCTGCGGCAATTGTGCGAGGTTGGAATGGAGCTGCGCTACGGCAGCCAGGCACATGACCCGAAGGTCCGGTCTCAACTTGAATATGAGTTAAAAGTCATTCACGATATGGGCTTCGATGCCTATTTCCTGATCGTGTGGGATTTGTGCCGCTATGCCCGCGCGAACGGCATCTGGTACAACACGCGCGGCTCAGCTGCTGCCTCAATCGTGGCTTACACTTTACAAATCACGAATGTCGAACCACTGGCGCATGGTCTGATCTTCGAGCGCTTCCTCAATCCGGGACGTATCTCGATGCCGGATATCGACCTGGATTTCCAGGACGATATGCGGGCAAAGATGATGGAATACACAGCCCAAAAGTACGGCAGCGACCGCGTGGCGCAAATAATCACCTTTGGTACGCTGGGAGCGCGAGGCGCGGTCCGTGATGTCGGACGGGTGATGGATATCCCACTTAACGAAGTCGACCGTGTCAGCAAACTTATTCCGAACATCCCCAGCAACCCGCTGACGGTTACAGAAGCCCTGGAGGTTACCCCGGAATTAAAGGCGGTGTATAACCAGGCCCCTTACCTGAAGGAATTAATTGACACTGCCGCCCATATGGAAGGTGCGGTGCGCAGCGCAGGGACGCATGCGGCTGGCGTGATTATCACCGACAAGCCAATCCTGGAATATATTCCGCTGCACCGACCAACCAGCGGTTCAGAAGAATCGCCGATTAAGACCGTGACCCAGTTCGAAATGTCGATTATCGATTCGCTCGGGCTGCTCAAAGTTGACTTCCTGGGGCTGGCGACTTTGACGATCATGCAGCGTGCCTGTGATTTAATCGAATCCCGCCATGGGATGAGGTTAAATCTTGGCAATATTCCGGTCGATGACCCGGCAACGTACGAGTTCCTTGGCTCCGGTCACACGGCGGGTGTTTTCCAGTTGGAAGGCACAGGCATGACGCGCTATATCATGCAGATGAAGCCTAATTCGCTGGAGAATGTCATCGCCATGGTGGCACTTTACCGTCCTGGACCATTGCAGTTTATTCCGCAGTACATTCGCCGTATGCACGGTGAAGAAGACGTGGAATATCTCGATCCGTCGATGGAGCCGATTTTCAAAGAAACCTACGGCATCCCTATTTACCAGGAACAGCTGATGCGAGCCGCGGTTGAATTGGGCGGATACACCCTGCCGGAAGCCGATGAACTGCGCAAGGTAATTTCAAAAAAGCAAAAAGACAAGCTGGAAAAACAACGCGCAAAGTTTATCAAGGGAGCTTGTGAAAAAGGACTGACCAGGAAAACGGCTGAGGCTATCTTTGCCAACTGGGAGCAATTTGCCAATTACGGATTTAACAAATCCCATGCGGCAGATTACGGCATTATTGCGGTACAGACAGCCTACCTCAAAGCGCATTACACGGTTGAATACATGACCGCGCTCCTCTCGGCTTCGAAGAATGATATCGAGAAGGTGGCTTTCTATGTCGCGGACAGCCGCTCCATGGGCATCGAAGTGCTTCCGCCTGATATTAACTCCAGTCAGTATGATTTCTCCATCGAAGACCGTGAAGGTCAGGCGCCGGCGATTCGCTTTGGACTGGGAGCGGTAAAAAATGTCGGGCAGACACCCGTTGAAATAATTTTAGATGCGCGCAAGAATGGACCTTTCGCTGACCTGAAGGATCTGGCCTTCCGCGCCGATTTACAAAAAATTGGGAAACGCTCGTTGGAGTGTCTGGTGAGGGTGGGGGCGCTCGACCGTTTCGGTTCGCGCAAAGCTTTGCTGGCGGGATTGGATCAATTCATCTCGGTCAGCGCCAGTCATTTCCGCGCGCTCAACAGCGGTCAGTTGAGCTTCTTTGGCACCATCGCGGGTGTCGAGGAAGAAATAAGGCTGCCAATCTCGCCAGCGCTCGACCGCCGCGAACAGTTGGAATGGGAACGCGAACTGATCGGGTTGTACGTCTCTGACCATCCGCTGACACCTTATTTGCCCACATTGCATCGCAAAATAACCCATTTCTCAGCAGCACTACCGGATGTGCCCCATAAAGACAGGGTGGTTGTAGCCGGGCTGGTGACACGCTTTCGCAGCCACCAGACTAAAAAAGGCGACATGATGGGGTTTGTCACGCTGGAAGACATTCAGGGTTCGATCGAATTGTTGCTGTTCCCCCGGGCATGGTCTCAATTTTCTGGTATGGTGGTCATGGACCGTGTCTTGATGACAGAAGGCCGCCTGGATAACGAAAATGGAGATCCAAAGGTGCTGGTGGACCGGCTGTCCGAGGTCTTCATCGATGGGGAAGGTCAAGATCAATCCCAGGAAATCGATCCATATCTGAGTTATCTGCCGGACGAAGAAAACGAATCCTCCCAGGGAGATTTCAGCTTTATGGTCAATGACCACGGCATCAAGCCAAACCGCGCCGCCAGCCCACCACCTGCCGAAGGGGATGAATGGGGAGGTGTGGTGCCGCCCCCGCCGCCTGATCCTGACGACTGGCATTTAAACGAGTATGCCGGTTTCACGGTAGCCGCAGCGGAGCGAAAAGCTCCGTCTGCCAAACCTGAACCCGAAAAAGACCAACCTGAGGGTGAAGTAGCTGCGTCCTCTCCTGCTGTACCCGTTGAGAAGACACCTGCCGCACCTGACTCCGCTGCCAGAGTATATGATCGTATCCCACAACCTCCCGCGGAACCGCCTGTTCAGCCTTCACCGATGCGCTACCTGGTGTCGCCTCAGACGGAAGCCGGTGATGTTCCCGGCGAGATCCGCATGATTAAAGTGATTTTACGTTCCACCGGCGATAAACGGCGGGATGTCCTGAGGCTGCGCCGGGTCCACGGTATGCTGCGTTCGGTACCCGGTAGAGATAAATTCGCTCTGCTGGTGTTCGAGGGCGGAAGCCGCTTCCTGATGGAGTTTCCCAACGAAACGACTGGCATCAGCACAGACCTATTGCGCGCGTTAACCGCCATGGTTGGTGAAGGCAGCGTGCTGGTTGAGACCATAAAGCTACAATAGAAAAGCGGAAGAAAGTCAAATGACAGAAGACCATCCTATTAAGACGATTGGTTTGTTAACTTCTGGCGGCGATGCGCCGGGTATGAACCCATGTATTCGTGCAGTTGTTCGGGCTGGATTGGCGCGCGGATTGAATGTGATTGGTATTGAAGATGGATTCGAGGGGCTGATCAAAGGCCGTTTTCGTCCGCTCGGCGCGCGTGATGTGGGTGGCATTCTGCAGCGCGGCGGCACAATTTTGCAGACTGCGCGCTGCGACGAATTCATGCAGCCGCAAAGCCAGCGTGAGGCAATTCGGATGATCAACGACGCGGAGATCGACGGCGTGGTGGTCATCGGTGGTGATGGCAGTCTGCGCGGGGCGCAAATCCTGGCGGAACGGGGGATTACCGTGGTGGGTATTCCCGCCAGCATCGACAACGATGTCTTTGGTACCGATATTTGTATCGGCGTCGATACCGCGTTAAACACGATTGTAGATGCCATCGACAAATTGCGAGACACGGCTTCATCGAATAACCGTGCCTTCCTGGTGGAGACCATGGGCCGCCTGTCAGGTTATCTGGCGATGCAGGCGGGGATTGTTACCGGGGCGGAACTGGTCCTGGTCCCTGAAGTGCCGACCGACGTCGAGGGGGTGGTTCACACGATGGAAGCAGCCTATCAACGCGGCAAAAGCCATTGCATTGTGGTTGTGGCGGAGGGGGCCAACCCGCCGATCAGCGAACTGGCGGCATTGATCAACTCACGCGAGCTTGGTTTCTCAACGAGAGTTACTATTCTGGGCCATATTCAACGCGGCGGGAAACCCTCAGCTTTTGATCGTTTGCTGGCATCGCGCTTTGGCAGCAAAGCTGTGGAATTTCTGACTGAAGGAAAAACCGGTGTTATGACCGGTTTACATGGCAGCGAGGTTGAGGCGATTCCATTGAGCGTTGTTTTTTCTCAGAGTAAATCGCTGCCCATGGATCAGTACGAGATGGCGCAAATGCTGGCGCGGTAGGAAGGGAAATAAAGGCCGCCCTGTATCAGGTTGATCCGTTCACCAATATTCTGGGGCAGGCGGTGACGATCTTCGAGGGACGGCTGGAGATTTAATGCTCGCTGCGGGTCTTACGGGCGGGTGGTTTTCGAACAGCTGGCGCTGATCCAGCCAGGTAAGCCGGGGCGGTGATCGCGTAAATGATGCACAGTCGTTTATCCAGCATGCGGCTGCGCACACGAGGATCGATTTCGTCCAACCGCTGGGCAGTTGTGATCACGGTGGGCAGCTTGGCGTTATAGCGGTGATTGAGCAGCTGGTAGAGCTTCTCCCGCGCCCACGGCGTGGCAGATTGCGTTCCCAAATCGTCCAGGATCAATAATGAGGCAGTGCGGACTTCCTCGAAAAGCCGGTCGTAAGAGACGGAACTGGAGGGGCTGAAGGTGGCGCGCAGGTGGTCGAGCAGATCGGGAACGACCACAAAAATGGGATCTTCACCCATAGCTTTTCGGTAGTTGCCAATGGCAGCCGCCAGATGAGTCTTGCCGCTGCCGTAGCTGCCCATTAAAACCAGCCAGCCCTGAGGTTCAACAGCGTACTCATGGGCGGCTTTAAAGGCTTTCTGCAGGCTTTGCTGTTCATCGGCAGGCAATTTCTCGTATTCGCGCAGCGAGAATGAACCGAAGGTGCGGTCTCCCAAGAGGGTCAGCGATGAGACAACCGAACGGCGTTCATCCGAGACCGGTGAGCGGTAATCCGGAGCGGTGATCTCCAGCAGGGTGACCAGGTCGGGATCCTGCAGGCGGGAGGTGATGCGACCGTCGATCTCGTTGAGCAAGAGATTGGTGGTCACCACCATCGGCAGCTTGTTGACATAGCGGTGGTTGATGATCTGGTACAGTTTTTCCTCAGCCCAGGGAGTGGCGTTTTGCGTTCCCAGATCGTCCAGCACCAGGAGGTTAATGCTGCGGATTTCTTCCAGCCGTTGTTCCAGAGAGGACTCATCGCTTTCGAAGGAAAAACGCAGCCAGTCCAGCAGATCAGGGACGGTCAGGAATAAGGTTGGACCACCCAATTCCACCACCTGATTGGCAATGGCTGCCGCCAGGTGTGTTTTTCCGGTGCCGTAGCCGCCCATCATTAATAACCAGCCTTGCGGATTGTTGGCGAATTGCTGCGCCTGGTTGAAGGCAAACTGAAGGGATCGTACCTGCTGGTCGCCAAGCCCCAGCCGGCCCTGTACCTTGAAACTCTCGAAGGTCATCCCGCTGAAAGCATCGAGGTTGCTCAAACGGTACAGGCGTCTGCGCTCCGTGCGGGAAACCTCTTTCTGGCGGCAAACACACACGGATAACTTGCCGAAATCCGGGTGATCGACGGGCAGGTCATGGCGCACAAAGCCGATTCCGCCGCAAATCGGGCAGTTTGGATCGCCGCGGAATGGCTGCGGGGTGTCGCCGGTATCAGTGCTCGATGAATTCACCGAATTCTCCTTCGACGTACCGCCGGCGATCTTTTTCAGTTTTTCCTCGAGTGGCTCCATTGGGTTCCCTTTCCATGCGGGAGCGTAAAATTGCTTCAATATACCGCCAACGGCGGACGTTGCTTTCGACCGCAGCGCGAATTGCCTCGTTTATCCATTCCATCGGGTAATTTGCCTCGGCTTCGCGCAACGCTTCCGCAATCATTGGCGTCAGCGGGCCAATATTCTGTTCGTACAGCCGATAGATATTGGGCCGTTCCAACTCCAGTGAAAGTTCAGGCCGGGCAACATCTTCGGGTGACCATTCACCTTTTTCCAGTGCGGCGATAGCCGCCTCGCCGCGCGGCGTATTGAGAAAAAACAATACACCTGTCTGGGGGTCATCACCCTGTTGGACGCGCAGCAAGCTGCCGCGTTGGACCGCACGTTCAAGCGCGTCCATCAATGCAGCAGCGGCTGTTTCCGGTGAACGCGCGAGCCCTTCGAGCAAGCGGCTGTCATTTGAAAAATCCTGGTAGCGTAAAAACCGTAAATCGCCTTCCAGTCGTTCCAAAAACCAGAATGCGTACAGCGTCACCTTAAGCTCGCCCAGATGGTCAATTTCGGGGAGCAGGTCGGAAAAAAAGGCGGCAGGCAGGCGGGTTAGCCGCGATTTTCCTGCGGGAAAACCGTCAAAGCGTGCCATTGCGTCTTATCCCACTCCACCGGGGATGAACTTTTCGGTGGCAGCATTATCGAACCGCGCCAGGTTGCTGCGGAATATCAGTTCGATGCCGGAATGGGTCGGACCATTACGATGTTTCGCAACGATCAGCCGGGCCACATCCTGTTTGGGATGATCTTTGTCCAGCGCGTCCGGCCGGTGGATGAACATGACGATATCAGCGTCCTGTTCCAGACTCCCTGACTCGCGCAAGTCGGAAAGTATGGGTTGTTTATCAGCGCGCTGCTCCACCGCACGCGAGAGCTGGGCTGCTGCCAACACCGGAACGTTGAGTTCGCGCGCCAGCACTTTGAGATTGCGCGAGATGTAAGACACTTCCTGAACGCGGTTATCGTTCCGTGAATCTCCTGACATAAGCTGCAGGTAATCCACCAGGATCAAATCCAGCTGGTGTTCCATATGCAGGCGGCGGCACTTCGTGCGTAATTGCAGCGGTGTTATGGCAGGCGTATCGTCCAGCCAAATGTGCGTCCCTGATAGGACCTCGATGGCGTGGGTGAAGAGCAGCCATTCCTCGTCCTTGAGTTTGCCGGTGCGCAACCGTTGCGATTCGATGCCAGTCTCCTGAGAGATCAAACGCTGCACCAGTTGCTCAGCGGACATTTCGAGGGAGAACATTGCCACATGTTTTTTATGTTTCTGGGCTGCATTTTTGGCAACCGAAAGGAGGAAACCGGTTTTACCCATACCGGGGCGCCCGGCGACGATGAGTAAATCCGATTTTTGCAGACCACCCAGCAAGCGGTCCAGGTCGTGCAGACCCGTAGGCACGCCAAAAATCTCTTCATCCCGCTTTGAAAGTTCATCGATCCGGTCGTAATAACTGCTGATGACGGTGTTGATGGACTGCAGATCATGCTGTAAACGGCGGTCGCTCAGGCCAAAGACTTCTTTTTCAGCTTCGCCGATCAAGGTGTCAATATCCCGGTGCTGGTCAAAAGCCAGGCGGGCCATGTCGTTTGCCGCTGCCAGCATCCTCCGCCGAAGCGAAGTCTCTTCAACGATCCGCGCGTAGGCTTCAGCATGCAATGAGGTTGGTGTCTGGGTTATCAGGGAAGTAAGGTAAGCCGCGCCACCGATCTCGAAAAGCTGCCCTTTTTGTTCCAGCTCATTTTCGACGGTCAAATAATCAATGGGGACGCGGCGCTCATTCAGGCTTACAAAGACCTCCCACACCCAGCGGTTGCGCACGATGTAGAAATCATCCGGGCGCAGTATATGAGAGATATCGTAATAAACTTCCGGGTTGACGAAAACTGCCCCAAGGACAGCCTCCTCAGCTGCACGGTCATGAGGTTGGGCTGGTTCCATCGTGGAACTGCTATTATCAAATGGAGGGGAAAAATCGCTCATTGTCACCAGAATTTTTGGGGAGTGGGTGGAAAGAAAAAATGGTAAACGGGGTTTCCCCCAGAAAAGATTTAAGCGAAAAAACCGGGGCTGCTGTGCTCCCCCAGGCTTTTTCAGCTGCTAAGTGGGTTTTTGAGGTCCGCCTTTGTCCGGGTCCTGATCCCCCTCACCGGTGTCCTCGGAAAGGTCATCGATATTTAAATTTTTCAAAAAATCCTTAAAGACCGAAAGCCGTTCATCCGTTTCACCCTCTTCGTGGGCAGCAGTGCTTTGGTTGACGCCCGGTATTTCCGCGGACTGGATTTCCTGTTCGGGGATGATCCCAGCCGAATCCATCACCTCGCGTGAAACCAGGATAGGTACATGGGCTCGCACTGCAAGTGCCAGAGCATCAGACGGGCGCGTGTCGATGTCGAGCATCTGTCCGTTGTAATCGATGATCAAACTACCAAAGAACACATCGTCGCGCAGTGCAACCACCTCCACCCGTACCAAACGTGCATTGAGGTTATTCATGATATTTCTGATCAGGTCGTGGGTTTGCGGTCTGGCAACTTCGATTTCCTGAAGTGCAATCGTGATCGATTCAGCCTCGTATGGACCAATCCATATCGGCAGGTAACGTTCAGCGTTAACCTCGCGTAAGACAACGATGCGCTGTTGATTGGTTAAGCTGACTCGTACACTGTCGATAACGACCTCGACCATTTTTGGCATAATGCATCCTTAATAGTTGCAAATTACCATGGATCGGTGAAAGGATTTTCACTTTCCCGCAGAATCTTTACGAACAAGTGTTGGATTTATTCTAACACGGGCAAAGATTGGATGCAACCGCGATGGGCGCACTAGCTGAAACACAAAATTATTTGATGTGTCGTAACGAAGGACCTTACATTTCGCTTTCATCAATCCGTATCAAATAGGGATTCACAAATTTCACAAGCAATGTTAACAATTCTAAACAGGTTTGATTTGTTAAGTTTTGGTATAATTGAAAATGTTCTGCTCCTGTTGAACCTATAGAGCTTAAACGGTTAAAAGTTTGTATCCCGGAATCCACCTCGGAAACAGCTGGTTTAGTGGTCAGATCGGGATGTCTTTATTGCGGATACCCTGTGCAGACCGGGGGGGTAAAACTATCTATATAGCAGCCCCAATTAAAAGTTGACGATTTGTTGGAAGTCTTGCCATTCTTTTATGAACTCAGGGAAGGGATCAGGAAAGAGCACAATGCAGACGAAAGCCAAAATATTGTTGGTGGAAGGAAAACGATCTGACCGGGCATCTTTCCAGGGTGGATTATCCAATAAGTTGTTCATGGTGAATTCGGTTTCCAGCGGCAGCGCCGGGGTTGCTCAAATGGCTGAGTTCGAGCCCGACATCATTATCGTCGATGCCGCATCGCTGAGGAGCAGCGGGAAACGCATTTGTTCGACACTGCATGCTGAAGCCCCAAAAATACCGATGATTTTAATCATTGAGTCAAGTGCCAACGCGGGGATTGAGTCATGTGCAAATGTAATTTTGCATATGCCATTTACGTTACAAAAATTACTCAACCGCTTGAAACCATTTCTTCCGCAGGATCCAAAAAACGGTACGTCCATTGGTCCCATTACCCTGGACAAGGATACGCACTCGGTTCGCTGCCTCGATCGTCAGGCATCATTGACTCCGCGATTGGCTGCGTTACTTGAGATGCTTATGGACCATGCTGGCAAGGTGATTCCCCGGGAGACATTATTCAGCAAGGTTTGGGAAACGGAATACACTGGCGACACCCGCACCCTCGATGTGCATATCAGCTGGCTGCGTCAGGCAATCGAAGATGATCCACGCCATCCACGGTTTATCAAGACACTGCGCGGCGTGGGCTACCGCCTGGATGTAGAAAAGTAAGGATAAATAAATCCTCCCGATCGGGAGGATTTATTTTGTGATTTCAAACCCGGGTTAGATCAGCCCAACAACCAGAGCGAAGAGCAAGCTTCCGGCTACGACGCTGGCAAGCTGCCCGGCTGTGTTGGATCCCATGGCATGCATGAGGATGAAATTATTCGGGTCCTCTTCCAAAGCTACCTGAGCCGATAAACGGCCGGACATTGGGAAGGCCGAAATACCGCAAGCGCCAACCAGCGGGTTGATCTTGCCTTTGGTGATGACTGCCAGAAGTTTGCCGAAAAGCAAACCGCCGACTGAATCCAGGACAAAGGCAAACAAACCCAGGACGAGGATGAGCAAAGTGTCCAGGCGAATAAAGGATTCGGCGGTCATGGTTGCGCCGACAGTCAGACCCAGGAATAAGGTTGAAATGTTGATGAGCTCGTTCTGCGCCGATTTACTCAAGCGTTCCACCACGCCGGATTCGCGAAGCAGATTGCCAAGCATGAGCGAGGCGATTAGAGGAGCTGCATCGGGCGCGATTAGCGCAACCAGCACTGTCACGACAATCGGGAAGACGATCATGACACGGTCAGAGATTTGGTGCTGGGCATATTCCATGCGGATCATGCGCTCTTTCCGGGTAGTCAGGGCTTTCATGATCGGCGGTTGGATGATCGGGACCAGGCTCATGTAGGAGTAGGCCGCCACAGCGATCGGGCCGAGCATTTCAGGCGCCAGCCGCGAGGTCACAAAAATGGCGGTTGGACCGTCGATGGTGCCGATGGCGGCGATGGATGCCGCTTCGTTAAGTTCAAAGCCCAACAAAGCAGCTAAAATCAGGGTTGCGTAGATACCGAAATGACCGGCTGCGCCAAGCATTGCCATACTGGGCATGGATAGCAGGGGGCGAAAGTCGAGCATGGCACCAACGCCGATAAAGATCAGCAGGGGAAACAGCTCAGTCTCGATGCCAGCTTTGTAAAGAATACCAAGGAAGTTATCTTCATAGGCAGACATGCCCACATTGGCCAGAATACAGCCAATGCCTATCGGCAGCAGCAGCATGGGTTCGTATTCTTTGAACACGGCTAGCGCAATTAAAGTGCCGCCCACCACAATCATGACTGCATTTTGCCATGTGAAGCTGGCTAAACCTTGCGTGAGGATGTTAAAGACTTCGGATAAGTCCATTAGACATCACTCCTTAATCGCCAATCTCGATGAGGGCCTGACCGTGCCTGACTTGATCTCCAGGATGAACGTGGATCGCAACAACTTTACCGGCGCGCGGTGAGCGGATGGAGTTCTTCATTTTCATCGCCT
Organism: Chloroflexota bacterium; assembly: GCA_021848775.1. Classification (GTDB taxonomy): domain Bacteria; phylum Chloroflexota; class Anaerolineae; order Anaerolineales; family Anaerolineaceae; genus Bellilinea. The sequence continues at coordinate 27,168 of JAJZTR010000008.1, forward strand.
CCAGCTTGAGCACTTCCTGACCCTGCGTGACGGAAACACCTTCCTTGACCAGGATGCTGTCGACTGTGCCGGGTAATGGGGCGACAATGACCGATCCGCCTGTTGTTGATACAACAGCGGCAGCCGCAGGAGCAGCAGCAACCGGTCGGGCAGCCGGAGCGGGCGGAGGAGCAGCGGGAGAAGCGGCGATGGTTGGCGCAGGAGCAGTTATTTCTTCCGGGAGAATTTCGAAGGTCTCGCCATCGATGGTCGCCAGGATGGGGCGGCTGTCCAGGTCTCCCACCTCTACATCATAGGTTACATCATTGATTTTCACAGTTAGTTTCATAAGACCGATCCTCATTTGTGGGAAATAATCTGGTTGCGCCGGCTAATTTGATCCGCCCGTTGGGCAGCCTGCCAGGGAGTGGAAGTGATGCCGCTGGGTTTCGGAATAAACCGCGCGCTCGTTTTGCGCAGCGCCAGAGCAACAGCAACCGCTAAAGCCGCGGCTTTGGCTTTATCAGCGATGCCTTCCTGAGGAACAATGGCAGCGGCTGGGGTTTCGGGGATATTTCCTTCGGCTGCCACAGGTACTTTAGATTTTTGATCAGGAATTCGGGCCATTAGGGCCATGATCCCCCAGATTACCGCCATGGAGGCGAACAGAAGGACGAGGCTGATGGCTGAAATCCATAAAGCTTGATCAAGAGTGGACATTACACTCTCCTTTACAGCGGGATGTTGCCGTGTTTTTTGGCCGGGGTTACTTCAGTTTTTTCCCGCAGGGCGATGAGGGCGGCAATTACGCGTTTGCGGGTCTCGCGAGGTTCGATTACATCATCGATGTAACCATCGGCGGCAGCAGAATAGGGATTGAGGAAGGACTTGCGGAATTCTTCCACCATTTTTGCGCGTTCAGCAGCCTTGTCTTCCGCGGCTTCGATCTGCCGGCGGTAAACGACATTGGCGGCGCCTTCAGGTCCCATGACCGCAATTTCGGCACTTGGCCAGGCAAAGGCAATGTCAGCACCCAGTAATTTCGAGCTCATGACGATGTACGCACCACCGTAGCCTTTGCGGGTAGTGATCTGAATCTTTGGAACGGTGGCTTCGGAGTAGGCAAACAGCACTTTTGCTCCGTGACGGATCACGCCGTTATGCTCCGAAGAGACACCGGGCAGGAAGCCGGGCGAGTCACAGAAGGTGACCAGCGGGATGTTGAAGGCATCGCAGAAACGCACGAAGCGGGCGATCTTATCCGCTGAGTTCATTTCCATTGCCCCGGCCATAACCGAAGGCTCCTGGGCAACAATACCCACGGTATAACCGCCCATGCGGGACAGGCCGATGATCGCATTGGTGGCGAAGGTCGCCTGCAATTCAACAAAGGTGCCGCGGTCGACGATGTGGTCAATAACCTCGTGCATGTTGTAAGATTCGGTGTTGCTCTCCGGGACGATGTGATTGAGTTCCTCGTCCATGCGGTCGGGGTCGTCGCCGGTATCGACGTACGGCGGATTTTCGGTGTTGTTGGATGGCAGGTAGCTCAGGATGCGGCGCGCCAGGGCGATCGCATCTTTGTCACTTGGGGCAGTCAAATGAGCGGTACCGCTGGTACCCAGATGAACCGCAGCGCCGCCCAGGCTTTCCATGTCGATAACCTCTCCGGTGACCGATTTGATGACTTCAGGGCCGGTGAGGAACATGAAAGACTGCTTCTCGACCATGATGATCATGTCGGTGACGGTTGGGGAGTAAGCTGCACCACCAGCACACGGTCCCATGACCAGGCTGATCTGCGGGATCACACCCGAGTATAAGGTATTGCGGCGGAAAATCTGGGCATAGCCCCACAGACTGCGGGTACCTTCATGGATGCGGGCGCCGCCTGAGTCGATCATGCCAATGACCGGTGAACCGGTCTGGGCTGCCAGATCCATCAGGCGAGCAATTTTTCGTCCGTGAATCTCACCCAGTGAACCGCCCATGACGGTGAAATCCTGGGCATAGACATAAATGGTTCGCCCTTCAAGGGTACCCCAACCGGTGATAACGCCGTCTGTATCAATCCGCTCGCCAACGCCAAAATCTTCACTTCTGTGGGATGAGTACAGTTCAACTTCATTGAACGATCCGGCATCAAGCAGTTCTAGGATTCTTTCGCGGGCGGTCAGTTTGCCTTTTGCTTTATACTTGGCAATCCGATCTTCTCCGCCCGCCTTCTGAGCATTTGCGCGCCTTTCACGCAATTCAAGAATTCGGGGATCTTCGTCAGCCATGCGATTTCCTCACTTGGTAAATTATGATTTGGAAAAGAACACAAAAAGGTCACACAATGTCATTAAAAAAAATTTAATGACCTTTGTATTCCCCTTCTTATTGTAGGTGTTTCAAAGTTGGATTCAAACGAGGAATGTACCCAATACCTCCCTGATATTCATCCTTTGTTTTAATCAATTGTCAGTGGTCTGATGATTACCATCAGCATGGTCATTATTCAGTAATGGTTGCTGCCACAGGTTGTTTTTCTCCGTTTTTCAATTGGAAAAGCAGCAGGGGAAGCACCGGTAACAGCAGGAACACCGAACCTAAAAGTCCGTTGCGGATTCCGTAACGCCGGGCGATTAATCCCAGCAGCGGTCCGCTGGCAATTTGACCAATCGAGTCTACCTGCCCGGACATCGATAGAACGGTCGCCCTGACGCTGGAATCCAACCGCTGATTGACCCAGGCGATGTACAGAGGCCAGATCAGGCTGCGCACCACACCAATCGCGATGACCGCGGTCAATGCCAGCCAGAGGTTGCCCGCCAGTGAAAAAATCAGCAGGCTGCCGATTAAAGCCGCGCTGAGAACAGTCAAACCGCGCACTAACTGGGATGTCTGGCTGGTATCGGCGCGTTTTTCGACCTGACCAACCGCCAGAATGGTGAGCACCTGTTGAATCGCTTCGATGATGCCGAACCAGGTGATCATTTTCAGGCCTGGAAGTGTCGGAAAGGTGAATTGTTCCAGAAGGTGCGCATTCCACAAACGGTCATACCCTTCCGAATATAACCCAAGGAATAACCCGATGAGCAGGATACTGACCAGAGCTGGCCGGATTCGCAGCATGCCGAACCCATCCCGCAGGGTTTGGCCCATCTGCTGCCAGGTGGACTGGTCTTGGCGGGGGTTCAGTTTGAAGCCGGTTTCGGGCATAAAACGAATTAAATAGATTCCCAGCAACCAGAATAAAACACCGCTGACCATGATCGGGGTGGCAAGATTGTTCTGCGCCAGCAGGATGCTGACGGGTATGGCGGCCAGGGCGCCGTACTGGCTCACTTTAGTTCCGTGCAAAAAAACTGCTCCGGCCTTTTCTTCACCGACTTCATCGCTGATCCAGGCATCCAGGGCGCCGCTGGTAAAGGTATAACCCAACCCCCAGATGACCTGCGCGATCAGAATTGAGGTGAAGACCGGAATATAGCCAGAGAGGAAGGTCCCTATTCCCATCAGGAACACGCCCAGGATGACGGATAATCGCCGGGAGATCGTATCGGCTACAATGCCGGTGGGAATTTCGAAGACCAGGATGGATGCTTCTAAAGCGGTACCGACCAGTATCAGCTGCAGCGGGTCGAGTTTGGCAACGGTGACGAAGTACACCATATTCACGGTAAATGCCAGAGCAAACAAAGCCGAAACAAAGATGTTATAGACGGTATATACTGTTTCAGCTTTATGCCGCTTGCCCATGAATATCCTGCTCAGAGCTTAAATTCCGAAGGCGACCGCTAAAATGAATGCAGCCAGAGCCCCGCTGATTGCGCAAATCCAATTGACCCCATCGTTATTCAACCAGGTCCAGCCGCGTATTTGACGAGTCTCGCTGCCGCAACTGTGTTGCGGGTGACGCTCCGTTTCCTTGTCGCATTTCGGGCAATAATAAATAGCCTGCACGGTAGCGCCCAAAAGGGAATCGACCAGGGAACCGGCCAATCCGGCCAAGGTGATCATCACCAGCCGGATGGGAGCAGCACCCAGGCTGGCACCCCCGGCATAATCAGGCCAGACAAGAATCGCCAGCACCCCGATACTCGCCGCACCACCCAGTGCCGCCAGAGTACCAGTCCAGCTGATAGCGCCGGATGTCCCTTTTTCAACTTCTTTGCCATTGGTGATCAGGCGCGGGTTAACCTTGCTCAAAATGCCAAGTTCTGTAGCCCAGGTGTCAGCGTTGACTGCTGCCAGCGTCCCGGCAGCTGCGGCCCAAAGAAAACCGGCTGATGGGAATAACGCTTGCGTGAGAGCCAGCAAACCTGCAACTCCTCCGTTCGCCAGCACTTGACCGGCATCGCGGCGGCTGCCTTTGGAAAATTTTTCAACCACTCCCGCCTTACGGCGCTTGAACATTCGCGATAACGCCGAGGAAGACACAAAAAAGCCGACCAGCAGGACAGCCCAGGCGAACCCCCCCAGACCGAAAACCGCGGTCCCCAAAAGTGCAGCGGCAATCGCTCCCGAGATCGATAGACTGCGGGCTGCGTATGCGGCCAGAGAGATCAAAGCAGCAAGGCCGAAGCCTGCTGCCAGTTGGTACCACGAGAAATCAGGCGTAAATGCATTCATGCGCGGGGGTTCAGAATAGAAAAATTAAAGGATAAGGATGGTCGCCAGAATTAATAGCGTTGGCGTAAAAGCAGAACTGATCCAGAGGATAAACGCAACCGGCCGGTCAGCGGACCGGCGGTAGAAAAAAAGGCCAGCGCTGAGGTTGGCAATGAATGCGAAAATTCCCAGCACCGCCAATAGTAAAAGCTGCTGGGCGGGAACCGGCTCCAGCGGCAAACCCTGCGCATCGAAACCCAGGGA
>JAJZTR010000153.1 GCA_021848775.1 Chloroflexota bacterium
AACAGGCTGCCGTAATCTATATTGCCAATGAACCAGTGCAGCTGGAATCCCAGGGGTACGCGGTGGATACGCTCAAAGTGGCGGACTATATGTCGCTGGTGTCGAATGGTTTGATCACCAACGAAAGCATCCTGCAGGACGATCCGGAATTGGTTCGAAGGATGGTGCGCGCGGTGATTCGCGGCATTCAGGATACGGTCGATAACCCGGAAATGGCTTACGAGATTTCCAAGAAATATGTGGAAAACCTGGAGCAGGCCGATCAGGATGTGCAAAAAGCAATCCTCGCCTCCTCGATCGAGCTGTACCAAACCGAACCATGGGGCTGGTCAGACCCACAGTCCTGGCAAAATATGCAGGACGTGTTGTTGGCCATGGGAATGATCTCCCAACCCGTCGACCTTAACCAGGCTTACACCAATGAATTTCTGCCGATAGGAAAATAAACGATGCCTGTGCATGAGGATCAGTCTGTGCTGCGGGTGCATAACCTGAGCGTGACCTTCCCGAATGACAACGGCGGGCTGCAGGCGCTAACTGACCTATCCTTTGACGTGCACGCGCACGAATTCATCTGCATTCTGGGACCGTCGGGGTCAGGTAAAACCACCCTGCTGCGGGTACTGGGCGGGCTGCTTATGCCAACCGCCGGGGCGGTGCGTTTCTCTGCCGACCATACCCCGCGCATCGGCTATGTTTTTCAACAAGCCAACCTGATGCCTTGGCGCACAGCCATGGAAAATATCACCCTGCCGCTGGAAATGCAGAACATACCCATGGATGAAGCCCGCCGTCAGGCCGCCGAACTAATCGAATTGACGGGATTGAAAGGGTTCGAAGACTCATGGCCGCGTGATCTCTCGGGGGGGATGGCGCAGCGGGTGGCTATCGCCAGAGCGCTGATTCAAGATCCTGACCTGCTGCTGCTGGACGAGCCATTTGGCTCCCTGGACGAATTGACCCGCGACCGCATGGGCGAGGAATTGCTCGACATCTGGCGGGCGCGGCGCAATACCGTACTGATGGTGACCCATTCCATTTCAGAAGCGCTGCTGCTCTCCGACCGGGTGCTGGTGCTCACGCCGCGGCCCGGGCAGCTGGCTTTGAATTTCCCGGTGCCCTTAACCCGGCCGCGTACAGAAGACATGCGTTACACCGCTCAATTTGGAAAAATGGCCCGTAAATTACGGTCCGCCATCGTCGAATAATTTACACTGCGAGCCAGTTCACCGGCCCCCTCAAATTCAGGCAAAACTATTGAAAACGGTGCTCATCTTCACCATGCACGGTGCACCCCCCAGGGACTTTCCCCGGCGCGGGCTGGGCGAATTTTTCGCCCTCCACATGCAAATGGAGAACAGCCCGCAGCGCGTGGATGACACACAGCAGCAGCGGTACAACGAATTGAACAGCCGGTTACGTTCCTGGCCGCGGCCAGCGGCGAATGACCCCTTTTTTACCATCTCCTGGCCTGCTTCAATGAATTTTGCGGTCCTTCCCTCAGCGACGCGGTGCGCACCGCGGCAGCCAAGGGCACGCAGAGGGTGGTGGTAGTCACCCCCATGGTGACCGGCGGAGATCAAGCAGCTGCAAGGGGAATTCCCGCTGGTCGAGATGGTTTATGCCTGGCCTTTCGACCCGGATGCAATAACCTAATTTCTCACGGGTCAGGTGCGCCGGTTTATCTGAGTCATGTTCCAGAATTTTTATGGCTCACACGCCTGGCCTTTAACTGGAAAATGGACGGGCTTGCCTGGCATTTAGAGGCGGATTGACTTGCGAGGATTGCGACTTATTAGTTCGGGTTCTTTTTTTTCATTAGTGATAGAATCCTGGTTGAATTCTGCCACTCAGGCATTTTATGCTCAATAAACTAAAATACTTAGTCATCGGGTCTCCCCTGCCAAACGAATTACTTGGTGAAAAGCGGCTAAATAAAGTAAGAGCCTTAGCTGCGTTTTCCCCCGATGCCTTATCTTCGATCGCATATGCCAATCAGGAAATTTATTTAGGGCTTTTGATTGCCGGTTCGGCTGGTTTGTCACTTCAATTTCCGATTGCTGTGGCAATCGCCTTCCTGCTAGGTATTGTAGCGTTATCTTATGCGCAAACTATTCGTGGATACCCCTCTGGCGGCGGTTCTTACATCGTTGCACGCGAAAATTTGGGGATTTATCCTGGTCTTGTGGCAGGCGCGGCATTACTTTTGGACTATGTCTTGACCGCAGCGGTCAGCCTGACTGCCGGTGTGGCCGCCATCACATCCGCTTTTCCGGAACTGGCGGTGTATCGAGTCTGGCTGGCGTTGGGTCTGTTGATTTTAATTGCCGTACTTAATTTACGCGGGTTGCGTGAATCAGGCACAGTGATGGCAGTGCCCGTGTATCTGTATCTGTTTTCATTTTTTGGAATGCTCATTTATGGCTTAGTCAAAGCTGTTTTACAGGGGACTCCAACGGTAATGGCTGCTGCAGCACCACCGGCTATTGAACCGCTTGCCATAATACTGGTATTGCATGCATTTTCAGCCGGGTGCACTGCATTAACCGGGATCGAGGCTATCAGCAATGGGACACCGGCTTTTAAACCTCCGGAATGGGTAAATGCGCGCAAGACACTGATCATTATGGCAGTCTTGATGGGTGCTTTGTTTCTAGGCAGCATCGGATTAACACAATTTTTCGGAGTTATAGCCGGACCCGGCGAAACAATTCTTTCGGCTCTCGCCCACCAGGTACTCGGTAATGGGATTGGCTATTACTTAGTTCAAATCTCGACCCTGGCGGTTTTGGCAGTTGCGGCAAACACAAGCTTTGCTGGTTTTCCACGCGTTACTGCGATCCTGGCAAAGGACCAGTTTATGCCGCGCCAATTATTTAACCTTGGCGACCGTTTGGTGTTTCATAATGGCATTTATATACTTACGGGATTTACTGCGATTTTGATTGTTTTGTTTAATGGTGATTCTCATGCGTTAGTACCGCTTTTTGCAGTAGGAGCATTTACTGCCTTTACACTCTCACAGGCCGGCATGGTTGTGCATTGGTTCAGATCAAAAGAAAAGGATTGGCAGGTTAAAGCATTCATTAATGGTTTGGGAGCCATGGTAACAGGAATAACTTTGATGGTCATCGGTATCAGTAAATTTATGGGAGGGGCGTGGATTTCTGTTATTGTTATCCCCGCAACGGTATATTTGTTTCTAAAAATACGCGAGCATTACAGAAATGTGGGAAAGCAATTATCAATGGGTGGATTGCCTCCATCCCTGCGCCCCTTACCTAAACCACGGGTGGTGATCCCAGTTTCTGGTGTCCATCGCGGTATGGTCAATGCGGTCAATCTGGCCCGCTCACTCACGGATGATGTAACAGCAGTTTACATTGATGTAGACCCAACCGCTGATGAGGACCTGCTTCGTAGACGGTGGGAAGAATGGTTCCCAAATGTTAAATTTGTTGTGGTTCCTTCACCGTACCGGTCCATCGTAGACCCTCTAATTAAGTTCTTAGATCAAACTGATTTGGAGCGTAATGATGGCCAGCAATCGGTTCTGGTCTTGCCAGAGTTGATTCCAGCCTCATCATGGCAAGAAATACTACATAACGAAACGGCTGACGAGATCAAGAAGGCACTTTTATATAGACGCCGGAAAAATGGTTTCCAGAACATCATCATCGATGTGCCGTACCATTTGGAAAAATGAACCAATTGCTGAGGCAGTTGGCAGTTATGACATTAATCATGACCCTTCATGTACGCTGCTAAACCTGGTTCAAGGTAGAATCAAGGTGTTTGCACCATCATCACGGCATACCCGTGTAGACCTTTCTTGATTAATGGAGAAACGCATGCAAGAACACGCATGGATAAAAAGCTTTCCCGGGGCGGTAATTGTGTGCGACCGCGAGGGAATTATTTTAGAACTGAATGATAAAGCGGTCCAGAATTTAGCCAGAGAAGGCGGCGAGAAATTGGTCGGCACCAACATGATGGATTGCCACTCCGAGGAATCACGTATTAAATTGCGCGAAATGATCGACCAGGAGCGCAGCAACATTTACACGATCGAGAAGAACGGCGTTAAGAAATTAATTTACCAGACCCCTTGGTATGCAGACGGAGTGTTTAGCGGGTTGGTTGAAATTTCGCTGGAGATTCCCTTTGACATGCCGCATTTTATTCGCGGCGCCACAAAGGCGGAACAGGTTGACAGTTAACGGGTTATTTCTAATAGCATAATGACTGATCTAACCGATCGACAAATTTTAGTCCTCATTCCGGCGTATAACGAGGGCGAGCGGGTTGTGCCTGTCGTGCGGGGTGCACAGACCCACCTGCCGGTCCTGGTGGTGGATGATGGATCAACGGATGGCACCGCGGTTTTTGCCCGGGATGCAGGCGCGGATGTGTACCTTCAGCAGCCCAACCAGGGCAAGGGAGCAGCCCTGCTGGCCGGGTTTGCCATTGCATTGAAACAGGGTTACCAGGCGGTGATCACCCTGGATGCTGACGGGCAGCATGACCCGGCTGAGATACCGGCGTTTATCGCCGCCTTCCAGAGTCAGCATGCCGATCTGGTGATCGGTCAGCGCGACTTCAGCCAGATGCCGCCTGTGCGCCGGTTTGCAAACACCATTGGGGCGGCTTTATTTTCGCGGGCATTAGGTCAGCCGGTGGCGGACAATCAATCCGGCTTTCGGCTGATAAGCCGGCGCCTGATGGAATCGCTGATGAACTCAAAGGAGCGCGGCTTTGAATTCGAGGTGGAAATGATTGTCGCCTGCGCGCAGGAAGGCTTGTCCTTGACCTGGGTTCCCATCCGCACGATTTACGGAGGCGAGAAAAGTCATATCAATCCACTGCGTCATCTGGCAAAATTCTTGCAAATTACCCTGAAAACGCGCCACATGATGCGTGCTGTGCAGCGGGTTGAAAAGGGATGACCAACCAGGGCAGGGAGGAAATGGTCGATCATGGTCAGGGCTGAAATCACATTAAGGGCTGCCACCCAGGACGATGCCAATTTCCTGTGGGAGCTGCATTGCGCTGCTTTGAAACCACACGTATCCGCCGTGTACGGCTGGGATGAATCCTTCCAGCGCCGCTACTTTCTGGAAAATTATAGTACCCTGCACAATAATGTGATCCAATACCAGGGAGTGGATGCTGGGGTCATTGCCATCGAAGAGACCAAGGTCGGTTACATCCTCTCCTCCATCGAACTGCTGCCCGAGTATCAGGGGATGGGCATTGGCACAGAATTGATCACAGACCTGTTGGATCGTGCTGCAGCCCGCGGTTTGCCTGTCAGCCTCCGCACATTAAAGAACTCTCCCGCACGCCCGCTGTATGAACGCCTTGGATTTCAAATTATTGGCGAGACCGAAGTCCATTATTGGATGCGAAAGGAAGGACGCCCGAGCCAATTCCTGCCTTCACGCTGGCAGACCAATTTGTGCTTCATGGTGGAAGCCGATGACCAGGCAACCGGCGTGGTGGCTATGATCCTTGGAGAAAATGCAGAAGCCCTCGAAATTATCGGCAAACCAGGAGACCCACAGGAACAGGCTCAGCGTGCCATTGGCCATGCAGTGCTGCCGCCTGGCGGCGTTCCCTGGCGTGAAAAATTGTATCTGGTGCGGGATATCGAAAGCCGTGAAACCATCGGTTTCTTAACCGTCTACTTTGGTTACCCAACCCCTGAGACGATTTACATTGGCAGTTTTTACATGCGTCCGGCCTGGCAGGGGCGCGGATTTGGCTGTACGGTGGTTGCCGAACTGGAAAAATTGGCGCTGGAGGTGGGCTTCCACGATGCACGAGTGGGGGTCGGATTGAAGAACTGGCGTGCTCTACGCTTTTGGACACGCTGCGGATACAGCCGCATCACCCGCATCCGTGGATCACAATCAGGCACCGCTGGATCGCCGGGCAATGTCGAGCTGTTCAAGTCGCTTGAACCAAACGGGCATTGATGCCCGCGAGTAAAATATTTCCGCCGAAAAATCCAAAAAGCGGGCAGATTTACAGGTCTGCCCGCTTAATCGTTACTGATTTATTGTTAAACGGTTCTTCTTGACTGCTCTTTTTTTAGAACGCAGCCATATCATTTTTTGCTGAAATATTTGCCTGCCATCTTCAAAAGCGTATCTGCTACCAGCTTGCCGGACTGCGTGCGGTGAGAGGAACTGCCCATTTTGCTGCCGGACAGCAGCAAATCGAGCAGGGCGGTGCCCATGCTGCTGCTCTGACCGGAGGGTTTGCCGCTGCTGCCCTGGTATGCCTGGAACAACTGCATGCCGATGTTTAGCAAGTCGCCGGTATCGATACCGCCGGATGACGATTGCGACGAAGTCGCGCCGCCGCCCATTAAACCGCCCAGCAACGAGCCGAGCATATCTCCTGAACCGCCGCCAGTTTGCTGTTGCGGGCTGCCCCCGCCCAGCAATGAACCGAGCAGATCGCCGGCCGCAGATCCGGAACCAGAGGAAGCCGAACCTCCACCCAGCAGTGAACCCAGCAGGTCGCCGGCAGGGCTGCTCTCCTGAGATTGACCTGCCCCGCCGAGTAATGAGCCCAATAATCCGCCTGCG
>JAJZTR010000154.1 GCA_021848775.1 Chloroflexota bacterium
CTGCTTTCCTGGCTCAATGGTCACATACAACTTGTGGGGCCCGGTTTCATTTTGGATCAGCAGGCTGTTTTCCAGCTTATCGAACGAGCCGCTCCAGCCAAGCCCGGTCATTTGCAACATTTCACCCGCTGGCAGCCCGGCAGTGGTGAGCGTCATGCGTGTCTGGCTGCCAAGATTTTCAAATTCAACCGTTACCAGCAGCTCATCTGGAAAGTCATCACCCATGCCGTAAGCAGCGGCACTGACGATATTGCCTTCCGCATCTGAAAAACTATCGGTATACACCAGCCGTTTCATGGGGACGATCTCACGAATTTCACCGGTGCTCCAGTAATCCTTCCCGCCAGGGTCGCGCATGCACAGGAGCATCTTTCCGCCGACCCTGAAGTCGACTTTGCAGATGGGGGAAGTGAAGGACTCAGGTCCCCACCATTGCATCAGTTTTTTGGGATCTGTCCATGCTTGCCAGACCATCGCTACAGGCGCATCAAACAGGCGTGTGAGGACCAGATCCGTCGAATTTTTTTCTACCATTGTTAAGCTCCTTTCACTACCACTAAGGTTGTTTTCGTTTTTCTTCCTCGATGATTTTTTCAAGCGCATCGAAACGCCGCTCCCAGAGTGCGGTCAGCCGCCCAGCCCAAATTTCCATTTCCTGCATTGCCGCCGTATTGATGGCGTAAATGCGTTTCTGGGCTTGTTTTTTCATTTGTATCAACCCAGCTTCGCGCAGGATTTTAAGGTGCTGGGAAATGGCCGATGGGCTGACTGAAAATTCCTCGCTGATCTCGCTGGCAGACAAGGGTCCCCGGTTGGCGAGCAGTTCGATGATACGGCGCCGGTTGGGGTCACCGAGGGCAGAAAATTTATCCATGAATTTATATTACAGTATTTACTTAATTAAGTCAATACTTAAACATAAATTGGATGGTGATCGCTCAAATAATCATTTGGATGTCTGATCAATTAATTACATCGACCGCCGCTCCACCCGGTAAAAGAGCAAAACATTGCCATTTTGAAACGTCTTAACCTTGAGCAGGATTAATGGGATTTTCTGCCGGCGCGGTTTAAACAGTGTGGTCCCACCGCCTAAAATGAGGGGGTTCACCATTACCCGAATTTCATCGATCAAGCCATAGCGGAAAAAGGTTTCCGACAGATCTGCGGAGCCAAAAATAAACAAATCTTTTCCCGGCTGCTGTTTGAGTATGTTCAATTCCGGTGCAGCATCCCCTTTAATTAAAGTGGTATTGTGCCATTCAGTCTTTGGCAGTGTTTTTGAAAAAACAAATTTTGGCAGTTTATTCATCCATCCGGCGACAACCGGGTCGGTTGCTATGGCTTCGGGCGTGGGCCAATAACCGGCCATCAGTTCATAAGTGGCACGGCCAAAGATGAGCGCGTCAGTGGATTCAAGCTGTTCAATGGCAAACTCATTGAATTCGTCATCTACATTGTGCCAGTTGATATCCTGATTCGGTCCTTCAAAGAATCCGTCCAGAGTCATCATGTTGAATTGTATGATTTTTCGCATTCGAGATCCTTTCTGCAGGAAGATTCAGCGAAACCAGAAGGTGTTATTGGGATGGTTTTCGCTGGATCGAGCGGTTTTCCATTGTAAAACATATATAAATTTTGTCAAGAAATAGGCATTGAGCAGCCGCCCCGGCGCAAGGTTCACAGGAAATTAGCTTTGCTGCCCGGCTGTATTTAACAGAATGACACGGAGGTTGTTCCCTGCGAACAGGAACCATCCTCCGTGCCAATTCACTTTATGAATGGATTTGAATAATTTTTGTCTTACAGTTTGGCGGCTGCCCGCTCGAACTGGCTGTTGTACAATTCGGCGTAGAACCCGCCAGCTTCCAGCAAGGCTCCATGGTCGCCCTGTTCCACAATGTCCCCATCGCGCATTACCAGGATCAAGCCGGCATCGCGAATGGTAGACAGGCGGTGAGCGATGACAAAGCTGGTGCGGCCTTGCATCAGCTTGTTCATGGCGCGCTGAATCAAGATCTCGGTACGCGTGTCAACCGAACTGGTCGCTTCGTCCAAAATCAAGATCTTGGGGTCTGCCAGCACTGCCCGGGCGATGGTCAGCAGCTGTTTTTGACCTTGCGAGACATTGCTGGCTTCTTCGTTCAGCACCATGTTGTAGCCGTCCGGCAGGGTGTGCACAAAGTGATCGACGTGCGCGGATTTAGCGGCAGCGTAAACTTCTTCGTCGGTGGCATCCGGGCGGCCGTAGCGGATGTTTTCCATAATCGTGCCGTTGTAAAGCCAGGTGTCCTGCAGCACCATACCGAACTGCTTGCGCAGGTCGCGCCGGGTTGTGCTGCGAATATCATGACCATCGATGCGGATGGCACCGGAATCGACATCGTAAAAACGCATCAGCAGCTTGACAATGGTGGTTTTCCCCGCGCCGGTCGGTCCGACAATGGCAACCCGTTGACCGGGGCTGGCGCTGGCTGTGAAGTCCTTGATGACTACATTCTCGGGATTATAGCCAAAGCGCACATGATCGAATTCGACCCGCCCTTGCACTTTTTCCAACGCTACCGCATCAACCGGATCGGGGATTTCCTCAGCCTCATTGAGAAACTCAAAGACCCGTTCCGCGGCTGCAGTGGTTTGCTGGAGGATATTTGAAATGTTTGCCAATTGCGAAATCGGCTGGGTAAAGTTGCGCACGTATTGGATGAAGGCTTGAATATCACCCACTGTGATCATGCTGCGCGCTGCCAGCCAGCCGCCCAGGACCGCCACGGCAACGTAACCGAGGTTGCCGATGAAATTCATCACCGGCATCATTAATCCCGAGAGAAATTGCGACTTCCAAGCTGAGCTGTGCAACGTTTGGTTATAGGTGTCGAACCTGGCGATACTCTTTTCCTCGCCGTTGAAGGCTTTCATCACCAGGTGGCCGCCGTACATTTCCTCGATATGTCCGTTGACATGTCCAAGGTAATCCTGCTGCTCTTTGAAATACTTCTGGGATCGGCTGATGATCTGTTTGATAAAGACCAGGGAGAGCGGGATAATTAACAAAGTTACCAATGTCATTTGCCAGCTGATGGTCAGCATCATCACCAGCACACCGATGATGGTAACGCTTGAGGTAATGAACTGTGACAGGCTTTGATTGAGCGTCTGGCTGACGGTATCGACGTCATTGGTCACGCGCGAGAGCACTTCACCGTGGCTGGTGCGGTCGAAGTACCCCAATGGCAGGCGGTTGACTTTCTCCGCGATATCCTTGCGGAAGGTATAGGTGACTTTGGCCGAAACGCCTGAAAGGATCCAACCTTGAACGTAGCTGAATATTGCGGCCAGCAGGTACAGGATGGCCATGCTGATTAGAATGTTGCCGATATATGCGAAATCAATGCTGCCCGTACCGGTAATTTGCGCCATTGCCCCTTCGAACAACTTGGTCGTGGCTTTTCCCAGGACCTTCGGGCCAAATATGTTAAACACGGTTGAGGCCGAGGCAAAGATGACCGCCGCCAGGAAAGACCAGCGGAAAGGGGTCAGCGCTTTTATAAGTTTGCGCATGGTGCCTTTGAAATCGCGGGCTTTCTCACCGGGCATCATAGCGCCCGGACCTTGACCTGGACCGAATCCCGGGCTGCCGCCTGAACGGCGGCTTCCCGGGCCGAAACCCGGAGAGTCGCCTGAGTTTTTGGATTTGCTGTCGCTACGGTTCTGCTTATTTCCCGGCGTCATCATGACAACTCCTCCAGGCTCAACTGCGACATGGCGATCTCGCGATAGGTTTCGCAGGTTTTCATCAATTCGGGGTGGGTGCCGGTGCCGACAATCTTTCCTTCATCGAGCACAACAATCTGCTCGGCATTCATCACCGTCGATACCCGCTGGGTGATGATCAGAATTGCGCTATCAGCGGTATCCTCTTTTAATGCTGTGCGCAAAGCCGCATCGGTTTTAAAATCCAGCGCCGAGAAGCTGTCATCGAAGAGATAAATAGGCGCTTTCTTGACCAGTGCCCGGGCGATCGATAAACGCTGCTTCTGCCCGCCGGAGACGTTAGCGCCTCCCTGGGCAATTTCAGTTGCCAGTCCGTCCGGGCTCGATTCGATAAATTCGCTTACCTGGGCAGTTCTGGCGGCAGCAAGCAGATCGTCCTGACCGGCATTATCGTCCGCATAACTGAGATTGCTTTCAATCGTGCCGGAGAACAGGGTGCTCTGCTGGGGGATATAACCGATTTTCTCGCGTAATTCATGCTGGGTCACTTCACGCACATCGACCCCGTCGATCAGAACCTGCCCGCCGGTCACATCGAAGAAGCGCGGGATCAAGTTGATGATGGTTGACTTGCCCGAGCCGGTCGAACCAATAAAGGCTGTGGTTTGCCCGGGTTTTGCGGTGAAATTGATGTTGCACAGCACATCTTCATCCGCGCCAGGGTAGCGGAAGGATACATCGCGAAACTCAATATTCCCTCTAAAAGGCTGGGGGAATTTCCGCGGTGTTTTCGGATCGCGCACAGACGGTTCGGTATCCAACACTTCAGCGATACGCCCGCCGGAAACCGAAGCCCGCGGCAGCAGGATGAATACCATGGACATCATCAAGAACGAGAAGACGATTTGTATGGCGTACTGCATAAAAGCCATCATGTCGCCGACTTGCATTTTGGCCTGGGCAACCTGCTCAGCGCCAACCCAGATGATGAGGATCGAAAGTCCATTCATGATCAGCATCATGACCGGGAACATGGCGGTCATCACCCGGTTGATAAACAGGGTGGTACCGGTTAAATCCTGGTTGGCTTTATCAAAACGCTGATGTTCGAATGGCTGCATGTTAAATGCGCGAATAACCATCATACCCGACAGGTTCTCGCGCATCACCAGATTCAAGCGGTCGACCAGTTTCTGCATCGACTTGAACCTGGGCAGGGTGACCGCGAACAGCAGGACCACCAGGATGAGCAGCAGGATCACGCCAATCGCGATGATCCACCACATGGACGCGCTCTTATCCATGGCACGGGTAATGCCTCCCACACCTATGAGCGGGGCATAAAATACCAGCCGGATCAACATGATCACCACCATTTGGATCTGTGTGATGTCGTTCGTGGTGCGGGTAATCAAGGAGGCGGTCGAGAAACGGTCGAATTCGGCTCCTGAGAAATTCTCGACCTTGCGAAAAACCGCCTCCCTCAGGTCACGAGCCAGTCCGGCGGCGGTTCGAGCCGCCAGGAAACCTACTGAAATTGAAGCGGCTACCGACAGAAGGGTAATGAGGAGCATGGACAGCCCGGTGTCCAAGATATAGCTGGACTGCAGCCTGTCCGTATCCATACCCAGGGCTGCATACTCGCTCTTGACCACCTGGATCGCTGCCTGTTGAACAGCCTGATCACCAAGAGCGGCGAACTCACCTTGCAATTCCAGGCTTAACTGCTCCCGCTGATCGGACGGTAATTTTGCCAGCATGGAAAAAATATCAGTCCCGGGAGGAAGTTCGGACAGGTCGAAGCCGGCCTCAGCACCCATTTGCGCAGCCTTGGCCGGGTCAGCCATTGCCTGCTCGATGCCGGATACTGCCAGCAGGGCTTTCGCCATCACCGGGTTGAGCCAGGCGATTTCATCGGCATCGGTTGAGGTGAGAACATAGACCGGCTCATCAGCGACACCTGGAACCGTCTTCAATGTTTCTTCGTAGTCGGGTGAATTAAAATCGACCCGGGTGTATGCCGCCACCACCCGCGACTGTTCATCCGGGGATAGAAAGAGCGTCAAGCGGTCCATTTGGTCGGCGCGAATGGCGACGGGTACAGAATTTTCGACCCCTCCTTGTTGAATACCGACATTCACAATACGTGAAAGATAATCGGGAAGCGCCAGATCTGCGTTCGCCTGTACGAATAACAACCCGATAGCCAATAGGATTAAGGCGAGATAAGGTTTAAGGTACCTGGTTAATCGAATCATTGGCTGATTCACTCCTCATTGAAAGGTGCATGCTCAGCGGCTGCCTTGTGGGATTCATGGTCTTTGCAATTTGAATGGATTTTTTCGGC
Organism: Chloroflexota bacterium; assembly: GCA_021848775.1. Taxonomy (GTDB): domain Bacteria; phylum Chloroflexota; class Anaerolineae; order Anaerolineales; family Anaerolineaceae; genus Bellilinea. The sequence goes on from JAJZTR010000154.1 coordinate 6,062, forward strand.
CAGGGAACGCTGCATTTTTGTCAATAATTTGGCGAGCTGCTCTTGTTCCAAGGGGTCAAGCCCCGAAAGAAGCTGGTTGAGGTTTTCCATGCGGTGCGGCACATTTTGCCGCAGGTACTCGCGGCCGGCCTGGGTTAGCTGAATACGAAATGTGCGCAGGTCATTGGAACCAAGCGTACGTTGGATGAGGCCTTGAGTTTCAAGACCGCGCAGAAGCACGCTGATAGTGTTTTTGCTGACATGCTGTGTCAGGCTGATCGCAGTCGGGGTCAAACCAGTGGTATTGCCCATTTCTTCATCTACCAGCAGGTTCAACAGCAACCTCCAGCGCGGGCCTGAAATTTCGATTTCATCCCCAAGCTGGGTATCCAACAGTCTGCTCATGTGCGCAGTCCGCTGCAGCAGCACAAATAGTTC
>JAJZTR010000009.1 GCA_021848775.1 Chloroflexota bacterium
CAGGTTTCCCCATCGCACGCAGCGCCGCCAATAATTTGATCATCAACCGCTCCTTTAGCATCAATTTTCTGATGACGGTTGCAGCCATTGGAGCAGTGATCATTGGCGAAATCCCTGAGGCCGCGTCGCTTATCTTCCTGTTTTCCATCGCCGAAGCCCTGGAAGGGTATACCGCTGACCGCGCCCGCGGATCGCTGCGAGATCTGGCAGCATTGGCGCCGCCCCAGGCCATCCGACTGAACGCGGGCAGGGAGGAAACCCTTCCGGTTGAGAACCTGCGCATTGCGGACCGGATTCTGGTCAAGCCGGGCGAGCGCATTCCCATGGATGGCCGCATTGCAGCCGGCAGCAGCCAGATAGACCAGGCACCGATTACCGGTGAAAGCATGCCGGTTGAAAAAAGCACTGGAGACGAGGTGTTTGCCGGAACCGTCAACGGCACAGGTGCGCTCGAAATCGAGGTCACCCGCCTGGTCAAGGACAATACTTTGACCCGCATAATTCATATGGTGGAGGAAGCGCAAGCTTCGCGGGCACCTGCCCAGCGTTTCATCGACCAGTTTTCGCGGTACTACACGCCTGCCATGATTCTGCTGGCGTTGTTGGTGGCTGCAATACCGCCTTTATTGCTGGGCGAACCTTTCCTGAATCAGGCAGACGGAACCCGCGGCTGGCTTTACCGCGGGCTGGCGCTGCTGGTGATTGGCTGCCCATGCGCCCTGGTTATCAGCACCCCGGTGACGATTGTCTCAGCGATCACAGCGGCAGCGCGGCGGGGAGTGCTCATCAAGGGCGGCATCCATCTTGAGGCTTTGCATCGCATCAAGGTGGTTGCCTTCGATAAGACCGGTACCCTGACTCTGGGACGGCCGGTGGTAACCGATGCCCGGTCCATGGAATGCAGCGGTGGTGATACCTGCCTGGCATGTGATGATATGCTGGCTCTGGCAGCCTCGATCGAGCGCCGCAGCAGCCATCCATTGGCTCAGGCGGTGGTTTCCGCTGCTGAACAGCGCGGCCTGGCGGAACGCTACGCACCCGCGGAGGCTGTTGTTGCGCTGAAGGGCAGGGGATTGCAGGGAAATGTCAACGGCCGGACTGCCACAGTCGGGAATCATAATCTTTTTGATGCCGAACACCCACACGATGACCGCCTGTGTGATTGGGTTGATTCGGCCGAGGAAATGGGACACACCACCATGCTGGTCAGCGACGGCGACCGGGTGCGGGGTTACCTGGCGGTGAGCGACGCGGTGCGTCCTGAGAGTGTTGCGGTTGTGCGAGAATTGAAGACCCTTGGCAAAGAAGTAGTCATGCTTACCGGCGACAACCCGCGGTCTGCGAATTCTGTCTCGACTGCCGTTGGGGTCGATCAGGTACAGGCCAGCCTGCTGCCTGAGGATAAGGTGACGGCTGTTCAAGCACTTCGCGAGCGTTCCGGCGACGTGGTCATGGTGGGGGATGGCATAAACGACACCCCGGCACTGGCAGCGGCAACGGTGGGGATCGCCATGGGCGGCGCCGCTTCGGCGCAGGCCATGGAAACCGCTGACGTGGTCCTGATGGGCGAAGGGCTAAGTCAATTGCCCTACACCTTCCGTCTGGCGGGCTTTACCCGCCGGGTGGTGATTCAAAATATTGTCTTTTCGCTGACCATCAAATTTGTGTTCATACTCCTGGCGCTGTTTGGCTGGACAAGTATGTGGATGGCAGTGCTGGCAGATATGGGCGTATCGCTGCTGGTAACCTTCAACGGCATGCGTCCGCTGCGATTCGAGTTCCTCAACTCAAATTCGTTAACCAAACCATAATAATCTGTTCGGCGGTTATTAATACAGCACTGCTAAAATACAAGCAGGATGAACAAAGTATGGAAAAAACCAAAGTATTATTTTTATGCAGCGGCAATTCAGCGCGCAGCCAGATGGCGGAGGCGCTCCTCCGTCAAAAAGCCAGGGACGCATTTGAGGTGTACAGCGCCGGGTTGGAACCGTCCGGTTTGAACCCTTACACCGTGCGCGTTCTTGATGAGGTTGGGATCGATACTGAATATCTCTATTCCAAATCGCTGAGTTCCTTTTTTGGCAAGTATCATTTTGGCTATCTGATTACCGTCTGTTCGAAGGCGGAGGAAAAATGCCCGATCTTTCCGGGCATGGGCATGCGTTTGCACTGGCCTTTCGATGACCCGGCAGCCTTTAAGGGCAGTGACGAAGAAACGCTCGCCTTTTTCCGCCTGATCCGCGATCAGATCGATGCGAAAATCGTCGAATGGCTGAAAAGCCAGGGGATTGAGCCGGCGAAATAAATCCAGCATCTTCAAGGATAGGTTATTAACCGTGCAGGCGTAAGATTGCAAGCCTGCGCGGATTTTTAATTTATCATTGAAAAGGTTGGTTTGGAGCAGCGTGCGGGTCGAATATGTATTCATTTTTTGATTCATTTTCATGGCGGTGGTAAACTTAAGCTGAAGGAACCGACAAAAAATGCCCGTGATTTATCCCTTTACCGCTATTGTTGGACAGGAGCGCATGAAACGCGCTTTGGTTTTGAATGCCGTTGATCCGCGCATCGGCGGTGTGTTGATCCGCGGCGAACGCGGCACTGCGAAATCAACTGCGGCCCGCGCTCTGGCAGCCTTGTTGCCGATGGTTAATGTGGTCACCGATTGCCGTTTTGGCTGCGACCCAGACCACCCGATTACCTGGTGCACGGAATGCCGGGAACGTTCGGCGCGCGGTGAAATTTTGCCTTTCCACACGCGTTCGACCTCGTTTGTCAACCTGCCCATTTCCGCAACGGAAGACCGGGTGGTGGGGACGCTCGATATCGAGAAGGCTATCCAGAAGGGCGAGCGCCATTTTGAGCCGGGGGTGCTGGCAGCTGCCAATCGTGGCCTGCTGTACATCGATGAAGTCAACCTGCTGGATGATCATGTGGTGGATGTTCTGCTGGATTCGGCTGCAATGGGCATGAACATCATCGAACGCGAGGGAATTTCCTTCACCCATCCGGCGCGCTTTATCCTGGTTGGTACAATGAACCCGGAAGAGGGCGACTTCCGACCGCAACTGCTCGACCGCTTCGCACTGTCGGTGGAAATTTATGGCATTCGCGAGGCCCGCGAGCGGGTATTGATTATGGAACGCAACCTGACGTTTGAAGCAAACCCGGAACAATTCCGTCAGGAATTCCTGGATAAAGAACTTGAGCTTTCCCGGCAGATCGAACACGCCCGCAAAATCATTGATTCGGTGGGATATACCAGTCGTGATTTGTTATCCATAGCTCAGCTGACAGCATCGCTGCATGTGGACGGTCACCGTTCGGATCTGGTTATACTCAAAGCAGCCCGCGCCCAGGCGGCCTTTGACGGTCGGCAGGCAATCAGCGGGCGTGATATTGCGCTGGCAGCCGAACTGGCATTGCCGCACCGCATCCGGCGGGGTCCTTTCCAGCAGGAAGAGATCACGATGGAGGAGTTACAGGACCGCATCGAAGGGCTGCAGGGAGCCAGCTCAAGCGTTGGTCAGCGCAGCGAAGAAAAAGTCTCGGCGGAAGATGAGGAAGCCCGCCAAAAAAAAGCATAACTGAGGGCGCGACCGCCGAGGAAACGCTCCCTCAGGGAACACCCAACCCCGGACAGCAGGATGACGTCTTTGACCAGCAGAGCAGCAACTGGTGGGATGGCGGCGAACGCGTAAAAGTTGGTCAGACGTTCGAGCCGCGCCGCCTGGACACGCCGCTCGATAAAATGATGCGTCGTTTTCCTGGCCGCCGTTCACGCACACATACCGAGCGCAAACGCGGGCGTTATATTCAAGCCCGTCCCTCCGCAGGAAAAGTCGATGATCTGGCATTCGACGCCACGCTGCGGGCGGCAGCCCCATTCCAACGCCAACGGGCTGAGGATCGTAAACGGGTAGCCTTCTCTGTGCGGCCCTCCGATTATATGCGCAAAGTCCGCGTGCGCCGGGCAGCCAATCTCATTCTCTTTCTCGTGGATGCTTCCTGGTCGATGGCGGTAGCAGAACGGATGCAGGCTACCAAGGGTGCCATCCTGTCGTTGTTAACGGATGCTTATCAACGCCGCGACCGGGTGGGTTTGATCGTTTTTCAGAAAAACCAGGCGACGCTGGTGTTACCGCCTACCAACTCGGTGGTGCTGGCCAACCGCGCGCTGGTGGACATCCCGGTTGGGGGTAAAACGCCGCTTTCAGCCGGGTTGAAAATGGCGCATGAGGTCTTGCAACGTGAACGATTGCTGCACCCGGACATCATGCCGTTGCTGATTGTGTTGACCGATGGGGCGGGCAATGTGGCCATGGGGAAAATGCCGCCGAACGAAGAGGCGTACCGGTTTGCTGCGCAAATTGCCGAGGAAAAGGTGCACAGCGTGGTGGTCAATATGGAACATGCCGCATTCGACCAGGGTCTGGCTCAGATATTGGCTGATAACCTGGAAGCGCCGTGTTACTCGCTGACCGAGTTGAAGGCTGAAAATCTCTACTACGCTGTTCGTCAGGAAATGAACCAACCCGGAGCTGGGGTCGACGAAACCCATTAAATTCAATGCTGCCATGAAATGCCAGATTCACAAAACTTTACCGATGATCCCTTTGGCTGGTCTGCATTTCTTTTAAACTTGTCACATCCATGCCGCCGTGTTATCATCAAACTCTGACCGGAGGGAATGAGTTGCTTTCCAGGGCTGACCGCCGTACCCGCATTCGTACCATCCTCATAATTTTGATCCTTGTCACCCTGCCATGCTATTGTCTGGGGTTTGTCGTTTTACAGGTTGGGCGTGAATTGACCAAACCAACCGTAACGCCCACCGTCACAGCCACCAGTACTCTGGCGCCGGCGACATTTACCCCTACTCAGGCTACCACGGTGTTCATCCCTTCGACGGCTACCCAAACAACGACGCCAACGGTTACCTGGACACCGACCATGACTTTTACACAGTTCGTGCCCCCGACCCGAACTGCTACCGTCACGCCAACCCCTTCGTTGATTCCGACCGAAACAGAGACACCTGTACCGACCGAATCATCACCTGGCGGCTGATTCCGATTTCATTTAACTTTGAACAGGAGATAAATTCCTCATACTGCCATGGCGGAACTCAAAGAATTTCTAAAATCGTTGTTGTCACTGCCCGGTCTTTCAGGCTACGAAGAGCCGGTGCGGGCAGCTATTGCTGAAGAATGGAAACCGCTGGTGACTGAATTGAGCACCAGTCGTATCGGCAGCCTCCACGGTTTTAAAGCCGGTTTCGGCGCGGAACCACGCAAGCGCATCCTGCTTTCAGCGCACATGGATGCCATTGGAATGATCGTGACCAGCATTGAAGATGGTCTGCTGCGTTTTACCGAAATTGGCGGCATCGATCCGCGCATTTTACCGGGCCAGCCTGTTACCGTTCACAGCCGCCGCGAACTGCCAGCCTATGTTGTGCAGCCCCCGGGATTCCTTTTGCCCGACGATCAGGCCGCCTCACATGCCGTCGAGCTGAAATACCTTTTCGTGGATACCGGTCTCCGTCAGGCTGAGGTCGAGGACTTGGTCAGAGTCGGAGATTTAATTTCCTTTGCACAGCAGCCTATCGAGTTAACAGAAGATTTGCTGGCCGGTCACAGCCTTGATAACAGGGCTTCGGTGGCTTCCGTTACGGCATGCCTTGAAGAGTTGCAGCAAATTCAGCATGATTGGGATGTCTGGGCGGTCGCATCTGTTCAGGAGGAAGAAACCCTGGGCGGCGCCTACACCTCGCCGTTTAAAATCCGGCCTGATCTGGCAATTGCCGTCGATGTCACATTTGCCCGCGGTCCGGGAAGCCCATCCGATTACAGCACTTTCCCGTTAGGAAAAGGTGTTACCCTGGGGTGGGGAGCGAATATCCACCCTGCTCTTTACAAAGCCTTCAAAGATCTGGCGGAAAAGCTGGATATGCCAGCCCATGATGAACTGATGCCGCGCATGTCCGGTACGGATGCGATGGGAATTCAGGTGGTCGCTGAGGGGATACCGACCATGGTTCTCAGTATACCGATTCGCTACATGCACACCCCGGTTGAGGTGGTCTCGATGAAAGACATCGCTCGCGCCGGACATTTGATGGCACAATTCATTGCCGGTCTACCATCCAATTTTATGAATATCCTGCACTGGGATGATGAGTCATGAGCCCAAAAGACACCAAACTTCACTACTCCCCGTTGATAGGGGCTGATCAAATTGCTCTGCTCGAACGTCTTTCCAATGCGGTTGCAGTTTCCGGCAGCGAGGGGGAAGTTCGCAAAATCGTTCTGGCAGAGATCAAAGATGTTGCCGACGACATCAAAGTAGATGCGCTCGGCAATGTTCTGGCAGTGCGCCACGCCCGGCAGGAGCCGGCGCTGCGCGTCATGCTGGCGGCACACATGGACGAGATTGGTTTCATGCTGGTGGAAGGCGAGGAAGGCCTTTTCCGGTTTGAAATCGTTGGCGGGATCGATGTCCGTCAATTGCCCGGGAAAACTGTCCTGGTTGGCAAAGATCATCTGCCCGGTGTGATCGGCAACAAGCCAATCCACCACACCACCGCTGATGAACGCCGCAACGCTATTCCTCTGGATACACTGCGCATCGATGTTGGAATCGAGAACGGTAAAAAGGTCAAGCCCGGTGACCGGGCAACCTTCGCCACCCGGTTCCAGCAGATTGGCCCAAGCCTGATTGGCAAAGCTCTGGATGACCGCCTGGGGGTGGCCACATTGATCGAATTGCTGCGGCATGTTCCGGCTCATATCGAACTTCAGGCTGCCTTCACCGTACAGGAAGAGGTTGGACTGCGCGGTGCGCGCGTGGCCGCCTTTGCCCTCGATCCGCAGGTGGCGATCGCCATCGACTCAACGCCGGCAGGAGATTTACCCCGCTGGGATGGCGAAGTAAGCTCTCAATACAATACCCGGCTTGACGGCGGACCCGCCATTTATGTTGCCGACAAAGGAACCCTTTCTGACCCGCGCATGCTTCGACACTTATATCAGACTGCTGAAGCCCACAACATCCCATATCAGATCCGCCAACCCGGGGGCGGCGGCACGGATGCAGGTGCCATTCATAAGCAGAGGGCCGGTATTCCGGTGGTGTCCGTTTCAATCCCTGGGCGCTATGCTCACACCGCTGCGCTGGTGACCCGGCTGGACGATTGGCAATATACGCTGTCCCTGCTTTATTATGCCCTTGAGCGTATATCACCCGCTATCCTTGATGTAGAACGCTAGCCTATCCTATCTTCGGAGATCTTTATGAAAACACTGATAAAAACATTGGTCGAGGCAGTGGGTCCTTCCGGGCACGAGACTGCGGTGCGCGATCTGGTGAAAGCTGAAGTCGCCAAATTGGCGGATGAAATGCGCGTGGATGCTCTGGGCAACCTTATCGTGCGCAAGGGCGTGAAGCAACCCGATGGAATGCGGATCATGCTCTCGGCGCACATGGATGAAATCGGGCTGATCGCCACGCATATTGACGACAACGGCTTCATTCGCTTTACATCAATCGGCGGATTGCGGCCGCACACCTTATTAGGCGGTCGGGTACGCTTTCTAAATGGCGTATCCGGTGTGATTGGCGGAGAGCGGCTCGAAAATACCTCAGCAGTTCATGGTCTTGAAAAATTGTTTATTGATGCTGGTGCGGCAAGCAAGGACGAATGCCCGGTAAAAGTGGGCGACATGGCCATTTTTGACCGTCCCATGCTCGAACTTGGCCACCGTCTGGTGGCAAAATCAATGGATAACCGTGTATCAGTGGCTATCCTCATTGAGGTGCTGCGGAAACTCAAGAAAACTCCTCATGAGCTTTATTTCGTATTTTCCACCCAGGAGGAGGTCGGGGTTCGCGGCGCGACAACCGCCGCTTATGGGGTCGATCCTGACCTGGGTGTTGCAGTCGATGTCACCGGCACCGGCGATACTCCTAAAGGCCTGCGTATGGCAGTGCAGCTAGGTCGCGGTCCGGCGGTAAAAGTTAAGGACGCGGGAATGCTTTCAGACCCGCGGGTGGTACGCTGGATGACTGGGACGGCAGAGGAGTCAAAAATTCCTTATCAACTGGAAATTCTTGAAGGTGGCAGCACGGATGCCAGGGCGATTCAGCTTACGCGGGCAGGTGTTCCAGTTGGCTGTGTTTCCATTCCTTGCCGCTATATTCACAGCCCATCAGAAATGGTGGACTTTAAGGATGTGCAGAATGCGGTGGCGCTGCTGGTAAAATTATTAAGCAAGCCAGTTAAATTAGATTAAAACAATGAATGCAACCTAATTTTAGGAAAGGTCGTCGGTTGAAATCTCGTTTGGTCCGTATGGCAGCACTCATGACAATGGTATCCCTCCTTATCGCAGGGTGCGATTCATTATTGGCGCCTTTGATCGGAAATGTTGCCACACCCACGACCATGACCCCCAGCCAGACGGTGGTCGCCGAACCGACGATTACCGCTGAACCGGTCGATCCCATCCCTGGGGTGATGACCATTACCCTTTGGCTTCCACCCCAGTTCAGTCCAGAAAGCGGGACAAAGGCCGGTAATTTACTGCGCGAACGGTTGGATGCTTATATGGATGCCAACCCCAGCGTTCTTGTGGTAACGCGTGTCAAAGGAGCCAGCGGCCCTGGAGGGCTCCTGGAAACTTTGAGCGCCAGCGCTGCTGCAGCTCCAGATGCAATGCCGGCAATAGTCACCCTTAATCGCTCAGACCTGGAACAGGCAGCTCTTAAAAGCTTGATTTTGCCGCTGGATGGATTAACCCCAGCCGCAGAAGACCCGGATTGGTACCCCTATGCGCGTCAATTGGGAAGGGTTCAGAACAGCACTTTCGGCATCCCATTTGCAGGAGACGCACTACTCCTGGTTTATCGCGCAGATGGTACTGAGTCTCCCCCACCGGCAAATTGGGACGACGTCTTTGCGAGCAAAGAGCTGGTCATTGCCCCGATGGATGACAGTCAGGCTTTATTCACTCTGGCGCTCTACCGCTCAGCGGGTGGTTCGATTACAAATTCGGAAGGCCGCCCCACATTGGATCCTGAAATATTAACGAAAGTGCTGGAAATCTATTCGAATGGCATCGGTCGGGGTACCTTCCCGACATGGTTGACACAACTTCAAACCGGTGGGCAAGCCTGGCAGGCATTCAATGAGGACAGGGGCGGCATGGTTGTCAGTTGGAGTTCTAATTTTCTGGCTGATTTACCCCCAGATGCGAAAGCGTCTGCGCTTCCCACCCTTGGCAATAGTTCCTATACCCTGGCAACTGGCTGGTCCTGGGCGCTGGCGGATAACAACCCGCTAACGAGGGAAAAAAGTGTCAAACTTATGGAATTTTTATCCGATAGTAAATTCCTGGCTGAATGGACAGCAGCAGTCGGTTACCTGCCGACCAAACCAGCGGTGTTGAACAGCTGGGAGAACCAATCTCTGCAACCGGCACTCAACCAGGTGCTGCTGGCATCAGAGGTGCGACCAGCGAATGAATTGCTCGCCAGTCTTGGTCCGGTCCTGCGGGAATCGGTATTATCGTTATTTAGTGGATTGGCAAGTCCCGAACAGGCTGCGCAGACCGCAGCTGAAAAACTGGGAGCGCCATGATGCGGATGGTTAATTGGTTTGATCCGGCACTGCGGCAGCCGCTATCGGAACGAAACAAAGCAGTATTGTGGATATTTGTGGCATTGGTCATATTTCTAATGGCGAGTGCGGTCAGTGACCCGTTGCCGCCACAGGTATGGGCTGTCCTGGTGGTTGCGCCTACAGAAACTGCCGGGCAAATTCGGCCTACCCCCACACCCAGCCCCACAGCAACTGAAATTGTGCTGCCAACCCCAACGAAAACCCCGCTGCCAGCCTACATGTTGGAAAACTATGATGATACCAACGGCGTTGTGGTTGGCACCGTGATGCTGGTCATTATCATCCTGCTGGGCACATTGGCGGGAATTCGGGTTCGCCGTTCTCAAAATTAGCTGCTCCTCAACTGCCGGTTCGAGAACCACGCATACTATACCGGTTCAGCAGACAACGACGATCTCATTTGCGTCCTGTATTTGGGATCCTCTACCCGTGACTGCCGAAACAGACCGGAAAATATCCGATTCATCTGTTCGAAATATATGACAATGTAAGGTTTGCCTTGAAAGCAAAACTTGCCACAAATATGCTTAAAGGGTGATGTCACCTGGGGGGAGGGTGACCTGTAACATCCCCCGCTTTGGCTAATAAAACATGAATTGGTTCAACTATCATTGACTTGCGATTCTAAAGAGTGTAATATTACCTTAATAGTCTAAATATTAACCCCTGAGATCAGGGATGTGGAAAAAAAGTTACAGAAAGGAACAGATATGGCTAAAGTTTTTGAACTTCCTGCTTTGAAATATGCCTTCAATGCACTGGAACCTGCTATCGATGCCCGCACTATGGAGATTCATCACGACAAGCATCATGCAGCTTATGTGACCAATTTGAATAAGGCGTTGGAAGCCGCTCCCGAATGGTATGAGCGGCCGATTGACGAGGTCTTACGCCGGCTCAATGAACTCCCTGAGGGGATTCGTACCGCTGTTCGCAATAATGGCGGCGGTCACTTCAACCACACCTTGTTCTGGGATTGGATGATGCCAGGAGAAGCAAAGATGCCGGTGGGGTCGGTGGCTAAAGCGATGGATGCGACCTTCGGGAGTTTTGATTCCTTTGTAGAAAAATTCAGCGCAGCCGCCATGGGCCGCTTCGGCTCTGGCTGGGCCTGGCTGGTCTTGGACAACCAAAAAAATCTGTCTGTCTATTCAACCGCCAACCAGGATAGCCCAGTTACAGACGGACATGCGCCTTTATTGGGCCTGGATGTCTGGGAACACGCTTATTATTTGAACTATCAGAACCGCCGCGCCGATTATGTCAAGGCCTTCTGGTCGGTGGTTAACTGGGACGTGGTTGAAGGTCTGTATCTGAACAGCAAATAGCTTTAGGGGAAAAGGATTGGGTGATTGCCGGGGCTGCCAGTACAACTGGCAGCCCCCAATCGTTTAATGGCTCAATCGATGGATCTGCAGCTCTCACACGCAGCATCAATCTGAGACACGAATTCTTAAATCCCAATATTGGCAGCCAGGTTATGCCTTATCCGTCTACGTCTGGCCGGTTTCTTTTTGTTTAATATATTGCTGGTCGATACTGGCAGTCAGGTGGGCACCGAGAAGGATGATAAGGCAGCTTAGATAAATCCAAAACATCAACGCCAGGACTGTGCCCAAAGACCCGTATAAAATTTCGTATCGAATAATGCCTGAACTCAAATACCAAGTGAACAATCGTTTCGCCACTTCCCAGGCGACCGTGGTCCACAAGGCCCCGGCTAAGGATGCGCGCCATCGCACGGCAGTATTTGGTATCCAGCGGTAGGCGCCGGTGAACATAAAATAGGTGATAAGGATAGGCAAAATAACGCGCAAGAAAGTCCAGGCGGATGATTCCAAGAGGGTGGGATCAAGCAGCGGCGAATCGATTAACTTGATAATGTCAAGCAGCATGGAGGATATCAATGACAGGACTAATAGAAAAACCAGCATTACGATCATGGACAAGGCCAGCAGCCGGGTTCTTATGACATCCCGTGGTTTGATACCCAGCCATGCGCGGTTAATATTGCGCACCAGCGTGTTGAAAAACCCTGACGCTGACCAGAGTGCGCCAACCAGACCGATCAGACCGATGGTTCCACGGCGGTTTAGGATTTCTTGAAAATTTCTTTCGATCAGGTCCCGCGCATTGGGGAGGACCTCTGAAATAAAATCCAGGGTAACCAAATAGGCGTCACCGCTCTTAAGTACAAAACCGAGAACGGATATCAAGACCAAAAGCAGCGGAAATAACGAGAAAAGAGCATAATACGCCAGGCTGGCGGCCGCTTCAGCACCACGCGCTAGACCAAAATTCTTGATTGCAATCCGCACCACGTCGAGCGACCCTCGGCTCATGCGATTGGCATTGAGATAGTGTGGCAGCAGCCTTTCTTTTAAATTCGGCATTTCAATGCTTCTCAAGTGTTTAGTCTAGCCTTTAATGTTCAGAAACAAAAAAAACATAATTAAATTCATCCGCTTCCTGACCCGACCCAACCGAACTCATCGAAATCGATTCTGCCATCAGGACCAAATACAATCCCTTCTTCGCGGAGTAGTTTTTCTTGCATCACTCGTCCAAATCCTGGCAGGCTTATTTTACCCTGCGAATTGATAACGCGCTGCCAGGGAACATTTGTGCCCGGCGGTAAAGCTGCCAGAGCATATCCTACCATACGTGCGCTGATTCCACCACCAGCGATACGCGCCACCTGTCCGTAACTGGCCACTGTGCCCCGAGGAATCTGGCGGACAATATTGTACACGGCTTGTTGGTATGTGATGTCTTTTTTGACAGGCTGGTTCATCTCAATCTTGCTTGAACCAAAAAATTATACCCGGCTAATGGTCTGCGACCATAGTGAAATTTTTTTGCTCTTCGCGTTCGCACCGTTATGGTAACCACAGGGTATGGTGCATCCATTCGTTTATGTCTGAATTCCCGGCATTCAGCCTTACCCCATTTACGGTTGAGTCAGCGTTCGATTCCAAAGCCGTTCACTTCCAAACCCGTATTTGTGTACCCTTAAATTCAATGCGGTGGGATTTGGTATAAAATAAGGGAAAACCTTAAATCGATTATAACATTGCTAAATTATGGGGATAAATCCAAAGGACCTTCCCAAGTGTAAATGACATCTCCATGCAGATTGTCCAAAAATCATTAATAAGGAATACTTTTAGTAAAATAACATTCATGCTTAAATCACTGAGCTTATTTGTTTTGTTTGCCCTGGCCTTGAATGGCTGTTCCCCCGCCAGAATGGTAACTGATGCTGCGCCAACCCTTACTCCCACGATCAATCCGCCGACTCACACGCCGACGATAGTTCTTACAGAAACGCCGGCGCCAGCAAGAGTACCAACACAAGTCCCGCCGAAAGTTTGTTCGCCGCTGGCGGGCGTAAATCTCGATCAATTGGCTGAAATGATCGTCAATCCCTACCATCCCCCAAAGCCTGGCAGCGACGATCCACACCAGGGGTTGGACCTGGCAAATTTAAGCGGCCCCGGCGGAATCGCGCTGAGCGGGATGACTGTGCAGGGGGTGATGGCTGGGAAAGTCGCCGGGGTAACTCAAGACCGCTTCCCGTATGGCAATATGCTGATCGTAGAAACATTACTTGATGAAAATTACCTAGGCCAGCTGCCCACCCTGGTTCTGCCTACCCCGCTGCCTGAGCGCCTTCCGCGAGGCGCATTAACTTGCCCTGAGCTGGATGCCTCGCCTGCTGCTGCAAATGAACCGCGCTCCCTGTATATTCTTTACGCGCACATGCAAAATCCGCCAATTTTTACGCCTGGGGATGATATTGCCTGCGGTCAGGAAATTGGCGCCATTGGCGACAGCGGAAATGCCCTCAACCCTCATTTGCATATCGAGGCGCGGGTGGGACCGGCCGGGCAGACCTTCGCTTCCATGGCCCACTATGATCCATCTGCCGATTATGGGGAAATGGCAGCCTACTGCACCTGGCGTGTCAGTGGAGTCTTCCAGACCATCAATCCCGAATGCCTGTGGGGGGAGTGCGGACCGTAAGCAGCCGCATGCCCTGATGAGCATACTAAAACCGTGAACCATGCCGGAATACGCTTTTCCCGCTAATGTTCTAGCGGTTGTTCCTCGATTCGATCATCACTTCGGGATATTCAGCCGAAACGCCATTCAACAGCGGAGCCGGCAAATCTTTCAGGTGCTTGTCGAAGAACGCCAGCGAATAGGTGTTTATGATGCGCACCATCTGCTGCCCGGAAATTGGCCCGGAAAAGTCGAAGGCTTGCGCCAGTGGAGAAACCAGGGTCAGGTCGGAAAAATTGTAGTGCTCCGTGCCCTTGATGGTGATTAGATATGCGGCAGCGGCAGCACTTTCGAACACGGCTCGTTCGAGGTAGCTGCCATTGTCGCTAATCATGAACAGGAAAGGCTGATTCAATTGTCCGGATTTGACTGCCGAGTACTGCGGGCTGTCCAGGGTGAGACCGGCTTTGCAGCGGGAATCGGTCAGGCACACCTGGCTGGCTGTTGACCCGCCAAAAGACATGCCTGCCAGCCCAATTTGATCCAGATCCAGCCTCCCGGCGAGAAAACCAAAGGGTCCATCGGATTGGATATCTTCAAGCGAATCCATAACAAAAGTTGTGTCCGCCGCCCAGATCAACAGGCTTTCTTCCTGGACAGCCGTGGAATCCATAAATCCATCCGTGTCGGAATTGGAATAATGGGCGGTGCTGCCATCGGCGAGCGGGACCGCGATGGCCTCGTAGGGATGCACCAGGCTGATAACCACATACCCGTTGCTGGCAAGGGTTTCCATCAGGCTGGTGTTTTGTTCCAAATATCCCAGACGGTAACCATGCTGGAAGAGGATAACCGGGTATTGTTCCTGCCCATCAGGCAGCGGAGTGCATTTATAGGTGTGTGTCTTCACCAGCCGTAAATGGTCAAGGGAATATACAGGCAGCCCGAGCTCCAGTGTCAGGTAGCGCGAATACTCTGGATGATCGGACCAGTATCCTTCAGGTTGGGTGTTCTCGATCTCCTTGGAGGGGTACCAGATTCTGACTGGGACTTCGCGGTAATCATCTGGATTTTCGGTAAAAGTCTCCCCCCGGCTTGAATCGATCAAGGTGAGGCTGGTGGACCCGACAGGATACTGCCCGCCCGGCTGGGGCAGGGTGAATACGGGGAAAGATTGCGGTAATTGGTAGATAAGAATGAAGAGGACCAGGAAAGCCATCACGATCAGCATTCGAAGCAATGGGCGGAGCGTGGGTGCTGGCTTTTTGCGTGTGAGCAGATGGAAGTTGTTGAGGGTAAGCCCCACTGCCAGCAGATAAGCGGGCACCATCTGCCAGCGCGCCCCTTCGACGATAAAGTGAACGATCAACAGCACCCAGGTCAACAAAGGCGCGTACAAAACTACCCTGGCGCGGCGTTTTGCAGGAACAAAACTCCATGCCAGAACGAGCAGCATGGTGAACAGGGCTAAATTCTCGAACAGGCGCATTCGGTGTGTCCCTTTGAGGGAGTATGATTGATTATGCCATAGGCAGGGTGTGTTCGGCAATGGATGGAAAAAATCTTCGCTAAGAACCCGCGAAAAAGAGGTGCAATCAAACTGCACCCCAGCGAAAATTAATCCATATTGAAAATAGATTAATGGATGTTGAAACTACCCGAACCTAAATCGCCGCAGATAATGACGAGTTTATGAGCCGCTTGACCAAAGCCGTCTGTTTCCCATTTACCTTCTTTGCCGGTGTCATTAACACGCACTGTCTTAAGCCGCTGCGGCACATTTACACTTCCTGATCTGGCATCGCGGATCTCCAATTTAACGGCGGTTCCATCGGGAATGTCGATATTGATACCTCCGCTGCCGCCGTCAAGATATACGGTGAGGTCGCCGTCAGCTGGCAGGGATAGATTGAGGCTGCCTGAACCGCCTTCGATATTGGCAGTATAGGCCTGAGTGGAGGACGGCAATCGCAGCCTCAAGGACCCTGAGCCCTGGTCGATGGCAAAGGCGGTAAGGCGTAATTGGCTCAAATCGAGGTCCGCAGATCCGGAACCGCCATCCAGGGTTAGCCCGATGGGCAAATAAGGTGTCAGGCTAATATCCCAGCTGGCGTTTGGATCCCAGGGGATGGACCAGGTTCCGCTGCTGACCTGCTCCAGGGTAATGCGGCGGCTGGTACTGCCTGATTCAACATACCTGAGGGTACCGTAGTAATCGATTTCGCCTTTGAGCAGGCTGGTTTTGTCATCAAGCGCAACCATCGACACAGGTTGTGAGGAAAAATTAATATTGATGTCCGCGGTGACAGCCTCGCCAATTTCCGAAGCCAGGGCTTCAGTTTTCAAGGTGCCGCTGGTCGCAAGTCCGAGCGACGGGCCGGCGATCAGCGCGAAGGCAACCAGCGCGACTGCCAGCAGACCCACAATAGCTCCGCCAAAAGCTGATTTGCGGCCTATGAGGATATCCAACCCAATGATGATGAGAACGATCGGCCACAAGGAAAGCAGGACCGCGAAGTTTGCATTGGGGATCACCCCCATGGCGCCAAGCAGCCAGATCACCCCCACGCCGATCAAGACGATGGGCCAGAATAATGAACGATTAGATTTAGGTCCCATATTGGCTTCCCTTCACCTCGAACCTCGCAGACGGCTGCCCGCCGGGTTGTAGTTGGACTTAATGGTGTTTAAACCGCGGGCAGGCTGCCGTATTGGCGATAAATTGGCCTGGTTATGCCTCGGGCTGGAGCGGAACAACCAGCCACAGGATCAAGTACACCAGCACCCCATGCCCGCCTAAAAGCGCCAGCAGGACGAAGATCAGGCGCATTATGGTCGGGTCTAAATTGAAATAATCGGCCAGACCGGCGCAAACGCCGCCAATCATGGTATTGGTACGACTGCGGTATAAACGTTTTGTTTCCATGATGTTAATACTCCTCGAAGTTATATACGCCCGTGAGGAGAATTAGTTTCAGGCAGATTAAACTTATACGGTTTTTTGCAAAGCGTGATTTTCTTCGTGCCGCGAGCCTTCAAAGCACTACCGCCCTGCATGATGGTTAACAACACGCTTTCTTCTTCGGTTACGTAGGTGCCTGAGATGAAGTCAACCCCGTAATCGAACAATACCGGTGTCAGTGGTGCGCTCGGTCCAAGCACGATGACCACTGCAGTTGGCGGGCATAACGCCAGCAGCCCATCTATGGTGTGGTTCAGGATCGTCATAGCCGTGATCGCGATTACGTCGGCAGATGGGATGAGGTCGGGAGCTGCTTCGGCGGGGTAATCGCCAGGCCGCGGACGCTTTTCCAGTACCTTCAAGCTGCCGACCCTCCCCTGCAGCCATTCTACCTGGGGAAAATGACCGACCATGACCACATTTTTCCCTGTACCAAGTTGTGCCAGCAAGTCAAATGCATTCAGTTCGATCGCCTGATCAATTTGAGGTATCAATGTGGAACTGTAAGCGGCCAGCCCGATGCTGGCTTCCAACCCATTGTTGTTATTCAGCCCCTGCACCAATTCTTGGACGGATTTAAGGTGGTATTGCCCTGCCTCAGGCAGGGTCTGAACCGGACCGTCAGTGCTTACCAGGCAGCTGGCAGCCAGGCCGCACCCCAGACTGGTGACAACAGTCCAGCGAATACCCGCGACAACCGCGCGAACTGGAATTGGTTCCTTTGGCAAGCCGGCTATCAAACCATCGATGACACCCATTCATTTCCTCTCAGTGTTTCTACCCGATTGGCTGACTGGTTCCGATCATCATTATAAACGGTCGAAGCGACATTGGTCCTGCAACTTGTTCAATTTCCAATCTTAATCCACTATAATTTTTATCGTACACCAATGGTATCTGGCGAAGGAGTAATTAATGGCGAAGAAAACTTTGGGCTATGTGGAAATGGAATGGGTCTGCCCGCGCTGCGGCAATAAAAATCCTGGCCCACAGAAAACCTGCACTACGTGCGGCGGTCCGCAGCCCACTGAAGTTAAGTTCCAGCAGCGTGAAGGTCAGGAACTGATCAAGGGCGAAGAAGCTGAGAAGATTTCGCAGGCTAAACCGGATGTACATTGTGCCTTTTGTGGGACGCGAAACAAAGCCGATGCGGTGGTCTGTATTCAATGCGGCGCGGACCTGAAAGGTGCAGAAAAACGCGAATCGGGAGAAGTGGTGGGGGCATTCAGCAGCGTCCCACAACCCGGCAAACCCTGCCCGTCTTGCGGTCAAACGAACCCTGCCGGTGCTCTGCGCTGCTCAAACTGCGGCGCGTCCCTGGCTGAACCGGCGGCGTCAACTCCTCCTCTGACCATGCAGCCTGAAGTGGCTGGTAAATCCTTTAAATTGAGCCCTTTGGTCAAGGTAATCGGGATCATTGGAATTATCGCGTTGGTGATCCTGTGTGTGGTTCTGGCAACCTCCGGCGGCCGGACCGAAGCAGTTTACGGCTCAGTACAGAATACTTCCTGGACGACGCAGCTCGCCATCGAACAGTTCCAATCTGTTACCCGTCAGGGATGGTTTAGCGACATTCCGTCAGGCGCGCAGGTTGGAGCATGCGAGTACCGCTTTGCTTATACTTCTTCCGACCCGCAGCCAGTTTCGACCGAGGTGTGCGGTACTCCCTATACCGTCGACCAGGGTACCGGATTCGGCGAAGTGGTGCAGGATTGCGTCTATGAAACCTATGCTGAATATTGCGAGTACACCGTTGACACCTGGGTCGTAATCGACCAATTACAGCTGCAGGGAAATGATCTGTACCCGCAGCTGCCGCTAACCTCGCTCGGCAGCGGAGAGCGGGCGGGGGATTCAAGCGCGGTTTACACCATTTTGTTCGATACCGACCAGGGCGTACTCCGATATCAAACCGATGATTTGAGTCTTTACCAACAGGCATACATTGGCAGTCAATGGGCATTGGAGGTTAATCGCTCCGGTGAGGTAGTCAGCGTTGAGCTGGAACGGTAAAGATCAGGAAAATTTTCAATATCAACGCATTACGGTAGACTTTTGACACAGCCTTGTGCGATAAGGGGATAACACAGTCTCTCAACGGCTTGTATTTTTCGGTGGATTGGGTACTATCAATATTGGGACAATGGATGGGATTGAGGGTATATACCTCTATTTCCCCGCAACGGTTTTTTTTATAGGAGAGGGAGAATAAACGGATGGCAACTCAAGATGTTTTCGGTCAGTTAATTGGTTTCTTATGCCTGGGCTTATTCGTGGTTATTTTTCTTGGTGCAGGCGTCTATTTAATCCTGCGCAGCCGAAAAGACAAGCTAAAGGTCCAGCAAGCAATGAATTGGCCGTCAGTGACCGGAAAAGTTCTCGAATCACGGCTCATCGAAAGCACCAGCACAGATAGTGATGGAGATTCCAGCACCACCTATCGTCCCTACATTCGGTATGAATATGAAATGGGTGGAATCACTTACACGAATGACAAGGTCGATGTTGGCATGGTGATTTCGACCAGCGGGACGAAGAAAGCGAATGAGCTTCTATCCCGGTTTTCCAAGGGCAGCGCGGTATTGGTGTATGTCAATCCGGATAACCCGGCTGACTCGATTCTCGAGCAAAAAGCATCAACCACCGCCACTTTAGTTATCGGAATTGCACTGCTGATAACCGGATTGTGCATCGTGCTGCCGATTGGACTTGTTTTACTGCTCAGCATCGTGCCGGGAAATTGATATCCTAAAAATCAATCACTGCACACCTTGTGTTGGTCGAATAGGGAGCGGAATTATTTCTACTAAAAATTAGGGTTCGTATGTCGAACATCCTCGTTTCCGGCTTGATTAATATCGAAACCACGCTGCACATAGCCGATTTTCCCCTGGCGTATAATCCTGTGAACTTCCCTTTCTTTGGGATTAATTCGAGCGTATCGGGGGTGGGATACAACATCGCTAAGGCGCTCACAATCCTGGGAGACCAGGTGAACTTCTTGTCCCTGATCGGTTCCAGGGATTACGCAGCCGAGCTGGTGCGAGCCAGTTTGATGCGCGATCATATCACGGAGCGCACCATTCTTTCGCAGGGTGAGCAAACAGCCCAGTCGATCATCATTTATGATTCGCAGGGTAAGCGCCAGATCCACGTTGACCTGAAAGACATTCAGGATCAGGTTTATCCTCAGCCATTGTTTCAGGAAGTGCTGCATTCCAGCGACTTGGTGGTGTTATGCAACATCAATTTTTCACGTGCCATGCTGGCGCCCGCACGTGAATCAGGCAGGTTGATCGCCACCGATGTGCATGACATCGGCTCGCTCGATGATTCGTATAACCAGGATTTCTTGCGGGCTGCCAATATCCTGTTTATGTCTCACGAAAGCCTGCCCATGCCGCCTGAAGCCTGGGCACAGGCGGTTATGCAGCGGTTCAACAACGACATGGTGGTCATTGGGTTGGGCAGCGAGGGCTGCCTGCTTGCCGTACGACAGGACGGGTTTATTGGACGTTTTCCAGCGGTATATACCCGCCCGGTGATCAACACCATTGGTGCCGGAGATGCACTCTTTTCAGCCTTCCTGCATGAATATGCCGCTCATTCCGATCCTTACCGCGCGATTCGCGCAGCCGTTGTGTTTGCTTCGTATAAAACTGGGGCAGTATCGGCTGCGGACGGTTTCCTGACCGATTCAGAATTGAAACACTGGTGCTGCCAAATATACGGTGAGAAGTTTTAAATCACCGCTGTCAAAATCAGCTGCCTGCATTTATAATAGCCGGCTGCTGCTGATCCAGGCCTGTGAGCTGAAGTTCCCTGTTGTACTGCCTTGACCCAAGGCGTGCTTCTGGCTACAATTGCCCCGTGACAGACCTTTCGAAAACAGATATCGCGGCCCTGGAACGGGCTACTGAACGCGAAGCCAGCATGGGCTTGAGGAAATTCTTCCGCCTGCTGCGCCTGCGCTTGCACACCCAGGGGTTTAAAGCAACCCTGCTGTGGATGTTCAATGTTTTCAACCGCCTGGTGCTCGACCGTCCAATTCGCCGCCAGTGCGAGGTGACACCGCAGTTGTTCGTAGGCCCGCAGTTCAAGCGAAACGGCTGGCGCCAATTGCGGAAATGGGGTATTTCCGGCGTGGTCAATCTACGCCGTGAGTTTGACGATCTATCGCTGGGAGTAAACATCCCGCATTACCTGCACCTGCCAACCACCGACGATGCTCCGCCAACGCTCGAAGATCTGGCGCGCGGGGTCGATTTCATCCGGGAGATGATCGAAGGGGGTGGAAAGGTTTACATCCATTGCGGGGCAGGGGTGGGACGCGCTCCTACCATGGCGGCTGCTTACCTGATTACCCTGGGGGATACACCGCAGCAGGCGTACGACCGTATCCGCTCAAATCGCCAGTTTATTCGCCCGACTGCCGGTCAGCGCGAACAACTGCAAAATTTCTACAACCTGCACACCAAAAAACAGCCTCCCGGTTAAGGTTTTGTCTGCAGCGATTGGGATGCCATGAACAGGCGATGGTAGAGCACGATGCTGCCGGCTACTGCCAGGTTGTACGAAGGATAGCGGATATGTTCCAGCGCGATAACCGCGTTACACTGCTGCAACACCTGGGCAGGCAGTCCCATCGCTTCGGAACCCAGTAAATAGATTGCCCTCTCGGGGTGGTTAAAGGTGGAAAGCTGCTCGCCGTCCATTTCGACCCCCACCAGAACGGCTCCAGTGGGGCGGTTGGCAAGAAATATATCCAGCGAAGGGTAGTTGCGCAAGGGGATCTCATACGCCGCGTGCTGGGTATCACTGGTTTGTTGGCGGTACGGCCTGCCAATGGTGAATATCCCCGCTGCCCCCAGCTGATACGCTGTGCGCCACAGTGTGCCAATATTGTCGGAACTGCGCGGGTGATACACCCCGATTTCAAAATAACCCATGACTCTCTTCGCTCCTATCGGTTCCTGCCGATGATTATAGTCTTAAAAATGACGGAGTAGATTTGTAACTCCTTCAAAAATCTTGTATCATATTAGTAAACATTTGTTTTGGTTTTGAACTCTGGAGAGAAGTAAGGCCAGCGTTTGTCAGGTGATTTCTTCAAGTTCACTCTTAGAGCTTCAACCAACGACGTTTCGTCTGATTATTGGAGGTAAAAATGCTGCGGGAAACAACGGATGTCAATCTTGATGCCAAAAAAATATCCCTGGAATTCCTGGATGATATTTTCAAGCCCATTAACGTCCAAACCGTTGGTGTCAGGTTGTGGGATGGTACATTATGGCCGGATGCTGCACCCCGGCCGGTGACGCTGGTACTGCGCCACCCGGGAGCTCTGCGAGCGATGTTTCAAGCCGGAACCGAGTTGGCATTAGCGGAAGCCTACCTTTACGATGATTTTGATATCGAATGCGACATCATCTCGGTTTTTGAGCTGGCAGACGGTTTGTCCAACGCCACCAAAGGTTGGGGCTCCAAATTGAACGCCGCGCACAAGCTGCTTAAGCTGCCCGCCAGGAAAGCGGACCGGAAAAATGGCCGCGGTCCTGCCAATTTGGATGGAAAAATCCATTCCATCAGACGCGACCGCAAAGCGGTTACATACCATTACGATGTATCGAATGACTTTTATCGGTTGTGGCTGGATTCACGCATGATTTATTCCTGCGCTTACTTCAAGTCCCCGGAAATGAGCCTGGATGACGCGCAAACCGCCAAACTGGAGCACATTTGCCGTAAATTACGCCTGCAGCCAGGTCAGCGATTATTGGATGTTGGCTGCGGCTGGGGTGGGTTGGTCATGTACGCTGCCGAACATTACGGTGTGAACGCGTTGGGGATTACCTTAAGCCAGCCCCAGGCTGACCTGGCAAACCAGCGGATTAAGGCGGCAGGCCTCAGCGACCGCTGCCGGGTCGAGGTGCGCGATTACCGTCAGTTGGACGAATCTCAACCCTATGATGCGCTGGTCAGTGTGGGGATGTTCGAGCATGTTGGCGCCGCCTTGCTGCCGGCATATTTCAAGAAAGCCTACACGCTGCTTCGTCCGGGAGGCGTGTTCCTCAATCATGGTATCGCCCGCCGCGCAACCGATCCGCCTGAGAGCCGCGGCTCATTCAGTAATGCTTACGTATTTCCTGATGGCGAATTGGAACCAATTTCCGAATCGCTGCATGCAGCCGAGATGGAGAAATTCGAAGTGCGCGACGTCGAGTCGCTGCGCGAGCATTATGAGCTGACACTGCGCCACTGGGTTGCGCGGCTGGAAGCGCAATATGAGCAGGTGCGCCAATTCGTTGACGAGGTCACCTACCGCGTTTGGCGGTTGTACATGGCTGGCTCGTCGCATGGGTTTCGCAGCGGCCGCCTGAATGTCTACCAGAGTTTACTGGTGCGCCCTGACGAAAATGGATCCAGCGGTCTGCCGCCAACCCGAGCCGATTGGTACCGGGATTAGCTGCGAAATCCGATAATCGTGGCACAGTCGCGGGGGGTGGGCGCAAAGGTCCGCCCCGCGTTATTATTGAACGCTTCTACCCTTCCTTGTCGACTTTTTCGACGACGATCGTCAGTTTTGCCGCCAGAGCGGCGATAGCGCCAAGGGCTGCCCAAACCGGCAGCAGCACAGCGCCCACCACCCCGACCGTCAATGGCACTTCTACCAGGGTTTCACCTTTGTCGTTTTTGATGATGATCCGCCGGACATTGCCCGCATGGAGAATCTCTTTGATTTTCGCCACCAGTACATCACCATCGACACGGAATTCTTCGTATTTAACTTTTTCTTCGCTCATGATCTGTTCTCCTATATTATTCGACGTTCAGCCGAATCAAATGCCTGGATTTCAATTTCCTTGCACGGACTAGCTGGATATTCTGATCGAAAGATCGACCAGATCATTAAATCGCTCCACACATCATCATCATCTGGATGACGCTCGCGCAACGTGGCTTCATGGGTAAACCCTAATTTTCTAGGGACGGCTGCGCTGCGCTGGTTAAGCGGGTCGCAGTGGATTTCAACGCGCCGGGCATCCAGCATTTCGAAGGCAACTTTAACCAATGCCGCGCTAATCTCTGTAGCCAGTCCTTTATTGATCATTTCGCGATCGACCCAGTAACCAATTTCAAATGCCCGGCCGCCAACCCGTTTATGCAAACCGGTGCCACCGATCACCCGGATTTCCTGCGGGTCGAAAACTCCGAAAACGTAATCCTCGTCCCGGTCAAATTTGGCACGCCACAGGCGGATGCGCTCGATTTTGATTTGGAGGTCCTCCGGTTCATTGCGGGCAAAGGGCAGCCAGGGCAGCAAATGATCAACGTTGGCTTCAGTGGCTTTCTTTAGCAGCGGAGCGTCGGTTGGATTCCAACAGCGGATTATCAGGCGAGGGGTTACGATCCGGTAAGCGGGACCTGCATTGGTGATCGTCATGAAACATTTCCTTGACGGTGTAGTGTCTATGGATGTGTGAAACCGATTACACTTAAGCATACCGCTAACAGCTATTGAATTCAACCTCCGGTATCGTTTTCCCTGGAAAACTTTCAGTAAACGCCTGAGCGGAGTGAACAATTGTACCCAGCCGCTAGCCATTCAGACATCAAGGTAATTAAGGAAATCCTGTGACGGTCAAATTACCTGAAACCATTCCTCGCATCCAATTTGCGGTGACCGCCCGCTCCGCCTTGTTCGATGTGCAGCATTCCGCTGCGCTGCGCCTTTTCAATGGATTTAGCGAAGGCTGCCCCGGCTTGGTGATCGATTTGTACGCACAGACGCTGGTGATCTTCAATCAATTGGACAAACCGGAAGAGTTGGAGCCACTGATCTCCCTGATTCAACGATGGCTGCTTGCACAATATCCGTGGATTCGTGTTGCGATCAGCAAAACCCGCCAGGCCGCGGAGGAGCAGCGCCGGCGCGGTGTTCTTGCTCATGGAGAACAGGCAGACCGGGTAATAAGTGAATCCGGTGTGCAATATGCTGTCGACCTGACGATGAACCAGGATGCCAGTTTTTACCTCGATACGCGGAACCTGCGCGGCTGGCTTAAACGTTCCATGCACGGTAAGCGAATCCTGAATACTTTCGCCTACACCGGCAGCCTGGGTGCAGCCGCCCTGGCAGGCGGGGCAGCCCGGGTGGTGCAGCTCGATCTCAACGCCAGGTTTCTATCGCTTGCACGCCAGACCTACGCATTGAACGGCTTTTCTGCGCACGACCAGGATTTCCTGACCGGCGATTTCTTTCGGCAGGTCGGGAGGCTTAAAGGGCAGGGTGCGTTGTTCGACTGTGTCATCCTGGATCCGCCGTTTTTCTCGGTCACTCAGAGCGGGCGGGTGGACCTGGCTGCAGAGCATGAACGATTAATCAATAAGGTTCGCCCCTTGATCGCGCACAACGGCTGCCTGGTGGCGGTCAACAATGCGCTTTACGTCAGCGGCGAAGATTATTTGGGGTCGTTGAAAGCTTTGTGCAGCAGCGGGTATCTGCAGCTCGAAGAGATCATACCGGTACCGCTGGATGTGACCGGTTATCCCGAAACCATCCATGACCCAACATTCCCGCTGGACCCGGCACCGTTCAATCACCCCACCAAAATCGCTGTTTTACGGGTGCAGCGCAAGGATCAGGCTGCAGCAAGCCCGCAGTAGATTAATAAAGGGGTCAAGCATTACAACCCCGAATTGATCTTGCCCGTGTTCGCTTTATTGAAAGAGAGAGTAATGCTGGTTCAAACTGGAGAGATATTGACGATTTCTCGCGGACTTTTTTCTTCCATGAGCCGAATGATGACCACCCCGCCAATGATTAATAAACTGCCAATCACCTGCACCAGGGTAAAGCGTTCCCCCAGCAAGAAATAGGACTGCACGGCGGTCATGGCGGGTTCCATCGTCGCCAGCAGATTGACCACGGAGGCTGGCAGGTAACTCAGACTGTAGTTGTACAGCCCGTAGCCGCCGATGGTCGGGCCAAGACCCAATAGCACCAGCGCCACCCAGCCGCGGGTATCCAATGCCGGCAGCAGCGACGGACTGCCAAGTGTGACAGAACCCAATTCCGGCAGGACAAAGTTATAGACCGCCAGCAAAAGGGATGCCAGCATGAAAGTGTAGGTGAGTGCTGTCCAGGAAGAAATTCCCCGCCGGGCTGATACTTTGCCCGTCAAAGAATAGGCTGTAAAAATCAAACCAGAAATCAGACCGGTAATCACGCCAATGGCGTTGCTCTTCCAGGCGGCTGGATTATGCGCGCCTGAAACCAGTACCAACCCGCCGATGCCCAGTAACACTGCTGTCATTTTAGCCAGGCTCATGGACTCGCCGAACAATCTCCAGGCGATTATTGCGGTAAAGGCGGCAGAGCTGTAGACGAGCACAGTGGAAACTGCCGCGCCATTCAACACCACCGATACCGTCCACAGCGCATTGAAACCCGACAGCAGTACCCCGTACCCAATCACGAAACGCCATTGACTGCGCGGTAAATGCAAAAGATCCGGGCGGAAAGTACGCAGCACCAGCCATACCGTGACACCGGCGATGGCATCACGCCAGGCAGCCAGTAGAAACGGCGGAAGATCATAATTGGTGGTCAGATATCCGATAAAGGTGGCTGTCGCTGACCATACCGCAATGCCAAAGATGGCAATGGCATACCCCCGGCCCACAGCCGGTTTGTGACTGCTTTGGGTGGGCTGACTCAAATTTTGTCTCCGACTTGAGAATAGCCCAATCTTACCACAGCGACCTCAGTCCAAGGGCATAGTTTGGGCGCAGCGCATGCCCACCCGTGGATTAGGGCGGGCAGAGTGGGAAGAATCGCGGAAGTACACTGTCGCATATTCTATGGCGGAGGCGTACGACCCGCCGCGCAAACCATGGTCAGTGACGATGGACGGCCCCGAGGGATTATGATCAGGTGCATAAGTGTAGTAACGCGAGTCGAAGGAGTCGGCTACCCACTCGGCGGCATTGCCAACCATGTCCAGGGCGTCGTAAGGGCTGGCACCATTCGGATAGCTGCCAACCTTCACGACACCGCCAATTCCGCTCTCAAAGGTATTTGCGCGGCTCTTCGCCCACCGACTACCCCAAGGATAAATTCTGCGGCTGGTGCCGCGTGCAGCTTTCTCCCATTCAGCTTCGGTTGGCAGGCGCTTGCCTGCCCATTGGCAGAATGCGGCTGCCTCATCCCATAAGACGCCGGTCACCGGTAAATCAGGATCAGCTTGCAGTTGCGCGGCATCCCAGGAAGAGCCGGGCAGCCCGCCGGCTTCGATAAACCTGGTGAACTCAGCCAAGGTGACTTCAGTCCGGTCGATATAGTACCCATCCAAATAGACCTTGCGCTGCGGACGGCTGGAAACAGGGCCGTCACCCTGACCCATCCAAAACCAACCTGCCGGCACAGCCACCATCCCGGGCGGAATGTCACCCGGCTTTAATTCCGGACGGCAAGCCGTCAGAATGAACAATCCTGTCACGATCCAAAGGAAGGTGCGCATGGTGACCCTCCCCCCAATACAATCAATCCCTTTAGACACTCACCTGATGTCCGGCTTGATGCAGCGCAGCCAGCGCTGCAGGTAAATCCGGATCGGTAACGAGAACATAATCGGTATCGTAGGTCGAAATGGCCAGAATGGATACTTGGGCTTCAGCCAGGGGATTGAGGATGGCAGCCAGCACACCTACCATGGTGAATTCCAGCGGTCCAATCATCTTAAATGCCCGCCAGCCGCCCTCTGCTTGAACATTCTCCGGCACCAGATGGGCATCGCAAATGATGGAAAGTTCATCGTTGGTGCGGGTTATAGAAAGCAGCGAAGCATTTTCCACCCAGTCAGGGATGCCAGCATCTGGGGCCAGGCGGCAAAGTGACATAGGGGAGGGCAGCAAGGTTAATCGGTATGAAACTGGCTCCATGAGAAATTCTCCTGTCTTGATCAAAGGAAATTAATTTCTATCCAACTGCCGCGGTGGGAACCTTCCACGCTTCCACTGAGTGGAAGGTTCACTTGAGGAAAATGCTGTCAGGTTTGCGCTTGACCTGGCTGGCGAGGCGAAACCGTAATCCAGCCCAGGCTTTGTCGATGGCAACGATCCCAATCCCAACCCAACCGGCATCCCAGAGCACGTCCCAGCCGCTATCGCGGTTGATGTCCGTTTGCACGGTTTTGGAACGCTTGGGGTAGATCATCCAGACCACACCCTGGTTTCGAGCTCTTCTCAAGGCATCCAGTGCTTGAGCATCGACTTCAGTTTTATTGTACACAAATTGCAGCACCACATCGAAAAGCCCTTCTCCGTCCGTTGAAACCTTCGCGCCTTCCGGCAGCGGCTGAAGTTTTATGAGGAAATCTGGTGGAGGGTTGCGCACCAACACATGGTCTGCCGGTCGAATCAATAATTTCTTTGCGAGTGGATTATCCATGGATAACTTCCTTCAGACTTCTTCCCGATACGTATACCGTTCTTCGTGCCGTACCCGGATCGTCTCACCCTGCTTGATTTCGCCGGGCATGTCAACGACCGCAACCACCCCGCGGTGGTGCATGGCCAGTTTTATGAAGAGGGCGGTTAAACCTTCACGCTCCGGAAAATGCTCCTGGATTATTTTGCCCGGGCCGGAACATGGATTGTTGGAATGAGTCACATACAAAACCACACCTCCGGAGAAAAAAAGACGGGTGCCCGGGGAGAGCCGAGACAACTGAGCGATGCCGCTGGTGAGCACATTCGCCCCAAGCCATTCCGCCTCAATTTTCGGCAGCGCCATCAGAGAAGCAACTTCATTCAAGTCTTCGACCGAGACAATGCTTAGCTGGCGGTCGTTGAATATCATCGAACCGCGCTGGTAATAGGGCGTTCGGGAATCAGATGGGTGGGTTACCCCGAAGTGTTTATCCCCAATAAATCCGCCTGCGGATGCCTGAACTGCCGGCATCCGCGTCGACACTAAAGTATCCTGCTGCAGCCCGAGCAGCAGCGCTTCCGCTACCCCGGAGGGTAGATCCTGGATAGGTTCGTCTTTGATCATTTTCGCTTCCTGCGGCGTGCTTTCCACACCTCACCGATAATAACCGCGCCTGGCAGCGCTGCACTAAACGGACAGATCTGTTCAAGGCCTTTCCTTACCTGAGCCTGAATCCAGTCCATGATCCGCTGCTCCATGTCATCGACCTGTTGGCGCGCCCATTCGCGGATTTGCTCTTCGAGTTCAACCTTCTTATCTTCCAATTCAGGCGGAATGACAATGACATTGATCGTGATCGGCTGATCGTTGAATTTTTGCGTACCGCGGACAATATTCCATTGTGATAAGAATACGCCGGTTTTTTCAAAAATCGGGGTGGTCCACCCCAAATTGACGGTGCCATCCGGTGGAACATCAGCCGGCAGACTTAACGTGTCGCCTGCTCCCCAGGGATTGCGCTGGTTGACCAGGCTGACCTCGCCTGCCCGCCAGGTTTCGGTGCCGGTATTGGTTAAGATTAATTCGATATCGAGGGTTTTGCCCTCCACCACGATTTCCCAATCGGACTGTTTCTTGACCCGCATGGCATAGGCTGCCTGTTCTCCCGCGGTAACACCAATCGCCTGCGGAATGGGGCGGTCGGAGTAGACCTGCGGCTGGTCATTGCACAGCAGCTGGGCAGAATCGCCGCCGTCGAGCATGATGACATCATCGGCGCCAAACGAATGCAGAACACCGGCTGCATCGGCTGTGCGCGTGGTTTTGGATGTGAAAATCAAAATCGTTTCGCCGATGCCGTCTCCATCCCCATCATCGATTCCGGCAAAAGTGCGGCCGATCAAAGCGGAGGAGTCCTGGCTGGCATCCTCCGACAGACCACCCAGGATATTGGGGGCAGACGAAGCGGTCAATGCTTCGGAGGTTAAATCCGTTATGCGCGCATGATTCGGCCAGATTTCGAGCATACGCTTCTGGTCCGAATATTCATCGCGCCAGAAACCCTCGCTGCGGATTTGGCCATCCACCTTGAGCGGGAGAGCCAGGCGAGAAGGATCGGCGCCGGTATCAAAGAAGGTGCCATTAGCCACACAGACAGCATCCGAATGGGATGTGGAAAAGCCATCCCACATTTGCTGAAGCGATTGGCGGGTAAAACCCGGGTTGCTGCCGCCGAAGGCTCCAGACCCGGCGCCGGTTCCGTCAGCCGCCCCGTGCAAAAACTGCACACCGGCACCTTTCGCCAGATCAATGACCAGCACGAAATCCGGCGTGCCGCCGCTATAATCTTTGCGGTAAAGATCCACCCCCGGAGCGCTGTCGATCAGGACGAAATCAGGCGGGACCGATGCGGAATATGAACTTGCCAGTACAGGCTGCTGTGGTGATACGGCTGCCAGCACCGAAAGGACAGCAGCGAGCGTGATGAACAGCGTATATCTTCTCATGCTTTTATTATATAGGAAACCTGCGGCGCTGGATAACTGCGATCAAAAATAACCTGGGATGCCAGCTCAAGTCTATCTGAAACTGGAGGTTCATGCCGTTTTCTAGCCGGGTAATACCAAATTTAAAATCCACAACACAGCCATGCCAATGCCAATCACCAGCAGCGATTTGCGGGTACGGATACCGATCACAATTGCCAGTATTCCGGCCAACAGGCGGTGATTTTCAAGCGTCAGGTTGACCGCGCCTTCCCGAATGAACAGCTCTTGAAATACGATCGCGGAGAGCACTGCTGAAGGTACGAATCGCAGCGCCCGCTTGAGCAGCGGTGGAGCATCAAAAATGCCGAACACAAAAATAAACGACAACCTGGTCAGGTAGGTCAAGCCGCCGCCAATCAGCATCGCTGCCCACAGGTTCATTGGCGTTTTCCTTCTGCAATTATGCCAACTACAATTCCGGTAAAGGCAGCCAGGATCAACCCTAATTTATAGGGCAGCGGATAAGCAACCACTGCCACCACCCCGGCTGCCAGTGCCGCCAAGACCGCCGCCCGGTCGCGCAGCAGAGGTATGGTCATGGCAATAAAGGTCAACGCGGCGGCAAAATCCAACGACCAACTGGTGGGGATGACAGTGCCTAAAAAGATCCCGGCGGCTGTGCTGATTTGCCAGAAGGTCCATAAAGCCAGGCCTGCCCCGAGAAAAAACCAGTGCCGGTGCGTATTGTCGCCATCCTCCTCATAATTGAGAATGGT
>JAJZTR010000155.1:0-963 GCA_021848775.1 Chloroflexota bacterium
CTGGTACATGGCTACCACGGCGATGAACTCCGACTCGAACTGCTCCTCGGAGCAGTAAATATGGGCATCGTTCATCTGCATGGAGCGCACGCGCATCAGGCCGAACAACTCGCCGCTTTTCTCGTAGCGATAACAGGTGCCGTACTCCGCCAGGCGGACCGGCATGTCGCGGTAGCTGCGCTGTTTGCTGCCAAAGATTTTGTGATGGAACGGGCAGTTCATCGGCTTGACGTAATACTTGACGCCTTCCAATTCCATGGGCGGATACATGCTTTCGGCATAATAGGGCAGGTGACCGCTGCGAATGAACAGGTCTTCCTTGGTCAGGTGCGGGGTGCGCACGCGGTCATAGCCGGCCTTATCTTCCATTTCCTTGGCAAGTTTCTCCAACTCTTCGATCATTACGCCGCCGCGCGGCAGCCACAATGGCAGCCCCGGACCGACTTCGTCCTCGAAGATGAAAATTTCCAATTCCTTGCCCAGTTTGCGATGGTCGCGGCGTTTAGCCTCTTCCAGCATTTGCAGGTACTGGTTCAGTTCGTCCTTGGTTTTCCAGGCAGTGCCGTAGATGCGCTGCAGCTGCGGGTTGTGCTCGTCGCCGCGCCAGTATGCTCCAGCGACGCTCATCAGTTTAAAGGCGGAGGGATTAATCTTGGCAGTGTTATCGACGTGCGGGCCGCGGCACAGGTCTACAAAGGTGTCGCTGGAATAGATCGAAATTTCAGGTTTTTCGGTTAACGGGTTGCCGTGTTCGTCGGTTTCACCCAGCTCCAGATCACGAATCAGTTCGAGCTTGTACGGCTGATCCTTGAAGATCTGGCGCGCTTCATCTGCCGTGACGACTTTGCGCACAAAATCGTGACGTCCGGCAATGATCTGGCGCATGCGTTTCTCGAGCTTTTCCAAATCCTCGGGGGTCAATGTGCGGGGCAGGTCGAAATCGTAGTAGAACCCGTTTTCCAC
>JAJZTR010000155.1:973-6309 GCA_021848775.1 Chloroflexota bacterium
GCCATAATATGCGCCAGCGAGTGGCGAACGCGGTATAACTCACTCTCGTGATAATTTTCCTGAACTTCCTGAACCATACGCACCTCCGTAATTCAGGTATTATAACAGTGTAGCCTGGGAACGACAAAATTGTGATAATTTTCAGAGAACGAAGATATTCAAAGGTAAAGTATATAGAGTTCTGCGACCCGGGTCAGATATATTTATCCAATAAGAGGGTTCTATGGATTACAGGATGGCTGCCCCTGCTGATTTTTCCCGCCTGGCGGAAATGCGCTGGGATTTTCGCACTGAACTTGCTCACGAACCGGTTCCTCAGGAATTGAAGGAATCATTTATTCCAGCCATGCTGGATTTTCTGGCTGAAGCGCATGCCAGTGGAAGGTGGGGGATCTGGGCGGCAGAATTGAATGGCCTCATTGTCTCGCACGTTTACATCCAGCGTATTCGCAAGGTGCCGCGTCCTTCCAGTTTCATTGCTGAAATGGGATACCTGACCAATATGTTCACCTACCCGGCATACCGCGGTAAGGGAATTGGCGCCGAATTACTGCACCACGCGCTGGCCTGGTCACGAAGCCAAAAACTGGAGATGATCATTTTATGGCCTGCCAAAGGACGTGAGGAATTTTACATCCGTGGCGGGTTCAACCATGAAAAAGAAGCCATGACGCAGGATTTATAATCGCGCCGCGGTATTTAATTGGATATGGGTTTCCCCACGGGAGATGAGGAACACAGGGTCGGCATTTGCCCGCCCTGTGTATCATTTAACGGCTAACCGATAAGGTTTTGAATGCCCAAAAGACCGCAGGAATGCATAAAATTGACAGAAGCTGTTGATTGAAAGAGTATAATTACTGCATGGATACAACCCCAATCGAAGTCTTGATCACAGTAGCATTTTCAGAAGAATTGGTGGCTCCGCTGCGGCAGCTCTCTCCGCGGCTGCGCATCACATTGCAACCGGCCCGGTCCGCAGAGGATATCCCGGCCGACCTTTGGAATCGCGTCGAGGTGCTTTACACGGACCGAATCCTGCCAACACCAGCCGCCGCGCCAAAACTACGCTGGGTGCAGTTTCACTATGCTGGAATCGACCATGTAGCCGGGAACCCGCTGCTTGACAACCGCGATCTGGCGATCACAACGTTGAGCGGGGCAGCAGCCCCACAGGTCGCCGAGTATGCAGTAATGATGATGCTGGCGCTCGGCCACAAAATGCCCGAACTTCATTCCAACCAGTACAAAGCTGATTGGCCGAAGGACCGTTGGGAGCGTTTCAAGCCTGTGGAACTGCGCGGAAGCACGGTGGGAATTATCGGATATGGCAGCATCGGTCGAGAGATCGCGCGCCTGTTGCAGCCGTTTGATGTAAAAGTCCTGGCGGCAAAACGAGACTTAATGCATCCTGAAGACATTGGATATATGCCTCCCGGGCTGGGGGATCCAGGCGGGGATCTATTTACACGCCTTTATCCCATCACCGCACTGAAATCAATGGTCAAAAAGTGCGATTTTGTGGTGGTGTGTGTGCCATTGACCGATAGTACGCGCAACCTGGTGGGTGAAGCTGAACTGGCTGCCATGTCACCCCGTGGATATCTGGTGGATGTGAGCAGGGGTGGTATTATCCAAACTCAGGCGCTGGTTGAAGCCTTGCGCGAAAAGAAAATCGCCGGGGCTGCTCTGGATGTCTTTGCCGAAGAGCCGCTGCCCTCATCCAGCCCATTGTGGAAATTACCGAATGTTTTGATCTCGCCGCACATTTCCGGAATCAGTCCGCATTATGCAAAACGCGCGGTTGACCTTTTTAGCGAAAACCTCGAGCGGTACCTTATCGGGGAAGAATTATTCAATCTTTATGAATCGGAATGGGGGTATTAACCACTGATGGCCAACGCATCTAAAGGTTTTCATGAATTGTTCAGGGTTATTTTCTTTGACCTTGGCAGCACCTTGATCTATTTTGATGGCGATTGGGATGAAACGTTCGAGCACGCCAACCTGGCTCTCGGGCAGAATCTGAATTTTCTGGGTGTGGATGTTGAGCCGACCGTATTGGCAGCTGAATTCGACCGGCGGATAAAGATCTATTATGAAAAAAGGGATATCGATCTCATCGAACACACCACGGAATTTGTGTTAAAGGATTTGCTGGATGCAGTTGGTTTCCCTAATGTTCAGGATGACCTCATCCGCTCAGGGTTAGGCGCATGGTACTCGACATTTCAGACCCACTGGAGGGTGGAACCGGATGCGGTTTCTGCATTGACCGGTCTGAAGGCAATGGGATGCAGGCTGGGATTGATCACGAATGCGGCTGATGCTTCGGATGTTCACACACTGGTCGACCGGGCCGGTCTAAAACCCTATTTCGATCGAATCTGGATTTCTGCAAGCGTAGGGGTTCGAAAACCACATCCAAGGATCTTCGAAATCGCTTTGGATTCATTCAATGTAAAGCCGAAGGAAGCCGCGATGGTGGGGGATTCCCTTAATGCGGACATCCTGGGGGCAAATAATGTCGGGATGGCCAGCATCTGGCTTACCCGCCGGGCAGATCCCAAAGAAAATGACAAGTACCGCACCAGAGTTTATCCGGATGAGGTGCTTACACGATTAAGCGAACTGCCCAGCCTGCTGGCGAATTGGTAAAACGGAATAAGCCCGCCCGACGGACCAAGCGGGTGCCAATTGTTAAACCATCGATTTTTCGGGTTCACCGTCCGCCAGCCCGTTACCATTGTTTTCTATGAAGGTAAGAAATTTGGTGACAATGGACGGATCAAACTGCTTGCCGCTAAGAGAAAGCAGATACTCCTTGACCCTGTCTTTCTCCCACTTTTCACGGTATCTGCGGCTGTAAATTAAGGCATCCCATACATCGATCACCGCGAAGATGCGGGCTGCCAAAGGTATTTCCTCCCCCATTAACTTGCGAGGGTAACCGCTTCCATCCCACCATTCGTGATGGGCCTGCGGGATACTGAGGGCGGGGCGGAGAAAATCGATCGGTTCCAGCATTTGGACCGAGTAGATGGGGTGTTTGCGCATGATTTCCCATTCCTCATCGGTTAACCGATCTTGCTTTTTTAAAATATCATCCGGGATGGCCATTTTCCCAATGTCATGCAGCAGCGCTCCCCGCCGGATGTGAAGCAGAACCTCTCCATTAAGCCCCATCTCACTCGCCAGCGCCACAGTCAGGGCTGCCACACGGTGAGAGTGACCCTCTGTTTCTCCGTCGCGCAACTCGAGTGCATGCGCCCAACCTTCGATTGTTGCGTCATAGGCCAGGGTCAAATCCAGGTTGGCGGTCTGCAGATCCTTCAGCAGCCTGGCGTTGTCGATAGCGATGGCAGCCTGGTTGGCAATGGCTTCAAGAAAATTCATCCAGACCGAGTCAGCACTTAAAGAGGAGCGCTGAAATATTTCGAGTACTCCGGTCACCACCCCCTTGGTGATTAATGGAACCCCGATGTAAGCCACAAAACCTTCCGAAGTTACCCAGTGTGGCGGAAAAACGCCATCGCTGCGGTCTGTTAAGTTATCCACGCGTAAAAGCTTGCGGTGCAATGCGGCCTGACCGGCAAAGCCATGCCCCATTTGCAAACGAACCTCCCGGATGGCATTGGTAGTGAACCCTTGACCGGCGGCGTATGCCAGGAGCTGCGAGTCCTCTTCCAGAAGCAGAACACTGGCTGCATCCACATTCAACTGGGAGGTAACTTGCTCGAGGAGGACGCGCAATGTCAGCGGCAGATCCATGCTTGCGGTGATTGCCATATCCACTGCACGCAGCGCAGCCATTTGTTTGAGCTGCTGCTGGATTTGGTCTTCCGCTCTGCGGCTCTCTGTTGTGTCCGTGATCATCATCAGGGTGGCTGGTATTCCTTCCCATTCGATTAAAACCACATGCACATTTACCCAGCGTATCTCGCGCGAACGAGTTACAACCCGGATAGAATCATCCGAAAGGACATCCTCGCCTTTTTCGCGGCGTTGATTGCGGTCGAGGATAGCCGGGGCATCTTCGGGATGGATCAGAAAGTTTATAGGTTTTCCGATGATTTCTTCAAGCTGGTAACCAAAGATATCGGCAGCCCTGGAATTGGAAAATATGATATTTCCACTGGAGGTAACCATGATACCTTCAGAAAGATTGTCCACCAACAGACGATAATGGTTTTCGCTTTTGCGTAATTCGCTGGTGCGGACCTGGACTCGCCGGTGCATCGACCATGTAAAGATCAGAGAGATAATGAGTAAAGCCAGAACGGCACCCAGTCCGATGATTAACGGACGTAAAGTTTCCCAGGTGGATTTTTTCTGATATACACCAAACCATTTTTCTTGAATGTCCTGCAGTTCGCCGGTTGAGTTGACAGAATAAAGGCCTTCATTAAGTTTGGCGAGCAGTTCGCGGTTCCCTTCTGCTACCGCGAAGGCGAATTTGAGTTCGAACAGGTCGGGGCTCACCCGCCGAATATTGGTCACCCCCATTTGACCGATCAAATACTCAGCCTGGGTTCTGTTGAGAATCGCCCCATCAAATTTGTTCTTTGAAAGCAAACGAATCGCATCCGCATGGTCATTGACCAGGACTATTTTTGATGTGAAACGTTCTTCGACCAGGTAATCATGCGCTGCGGTACCGCTTTGAATAATAATTTCTTTGCCCCGCACATCTTCAAGCGAATTTGCGCCAGAATCGCTGCGAACAAAAAGTGTGAAGGAGGTATACGTGATCGGAATTGAAAAATCAAACTGAGAATCCCGGTTGGTTGAATAAGCCATTCCGGCCAGCATATCCAGCCTGCCGTCAAGCAGATCCTGCCGCGCCTGTTCCGGGGTCGTAAGAGTTACTTCAATGTCGAACCCCATTTCACGCGATACCGCCTGAATCAGATCGATATTGAATCCTGCCGGCTGTCCATTATCCAAATATTCAAACGGCGGGTTAGTCGAACTGCCCCCGACTCTGATAACCTGGCTTTCGTTGTTGGAACTCACAGGTGTCGGACTGGGGGTCTGGGCGGATACCGGGTGGTGTGGTGTTAATAACCAAAGCAGCCCTATCAAAAGGGCGGCAATGAGTGGTATTAAATAAAATTGCCTATTTATTTTTAACATAACTACCAGAGCCAACCGGGGTGACTGCGTGCTTGCGTCGTAGTTTCCGGGTTAATTTTACGCAAAGAGTCACACTTCACCTTTTATTATATAGGGTTATTGTGAGAATTAGACGATCCTGTTAACCAATGATCCCCCAATGGAATATTCATGTCGTATTCTATGGGGTCAATTGTCAGTGGGTTGTTATGATTTTCTTC
>JAJZTR010000156.1:0-5844 GCA_021848775.1 Chloroflexota bacterium
TTTTATGTCCGGGTAGTTTCACCCTATGTCGCAGCCGGTATTACGGTGATCGGGATGGGCTTGTTCGTGGGACAAATCCATCCTGCCTTGGGACTCGTTTTGGTCGCAGGTATGCTGGTCTGCGGATTGCTCGTTCCGCTGGCGGCATTATGGCTTGGGCAAAAACCGGGCCAGGCCATTGTCGCCGTTCAATCCCGCTGGAGTGCCCGCTTCATCGAGAGCGTTCAAGGTATTGGCGATTTGACCGCATTTGGTCAGACCGCTTCTGCCGCGCGAAAATTGGAATCGCTGAATGGTGAATTACGAAAAGCCCAGATTCGTCAGGTTGGAGGAGGCGCCTGGGTTAATGCCTCCAATAATTTGATCACCAATCTAACCATGGCGGCAGTGTTGTGGCTGGCAATTCCTCTGGTTTCGAATGGTTACCTTGAGGGGTTTCTTCTGCCGGTAGTGACCATGCTGGTTCTGGCCAGTTTCGAAGCCGTCACACCGCTTGCTCAGGCTGCGCATGTTCATTCCGTCACCCGGCAGGCGGGGAAACGGTTGTTCGAATTGGAAAATATTGCCCCGGCTGTGACCGATCCGCAAAAACCGCTTTCGTTCCGCGGCGGAATGCATAAGATCGAAATTCGCGATTTATCCTTCCAATATCTCGCGAACGAACCTTCTGCGCTGCAGGGAATTAATTTGAACCTTCCTGCGGGCAAGAAAATTGCCGTGGTTGGCTCAAGCGGCGCGGGAAAATCTACCATTATCAACCTGATGATGCGTTTATGGGAATTTGACCATGGTGAAATCTTACTGGACGACAGGGACATCAGGTTATTTAATCCAGAAGAGGTAAGAAACCAGTTTACCGTCATCCCGCAGTTTGCATATATTTTCAACGCGAGTTTAAGGCAAAACCTGCGATTAGCCCGGCCAAATGCCGAAGACGAAGAACTGATTGATGGATTGCAGCAAGCCGGTCTGGGAGAGTGGTTTCGAACCCTGCCGGATGGTTTGAACACCTGGGTCGGTGAGCATGGTTTACGATTATCCGGGGGAGAACGTCAAAGGCTGGGAGTTGCCCGGGTTCTGCTGCGCGATACCCCGTTCATAATTCTCGATGAACCGACCGCCAATCTTGATGCAATAACAGAGGCTGGACTCATTGACCGGCTCCATGCAGCGTTCAGTGGCAAAGGCGTATTGTGGATTACCCACCGGCTGGTTGGTCTGGAGCGCATGGATGAAATTATTGTCCTGGACGATGGAAAAATCATAGAACGCGGGACCCACGATGCATTAATAAGAACAGGCGGGCATTATGCCCGCCTGTGGGAATTGCAGAATCGCATGCTGCCGCTTACTTCTTCATCGCTTCCGTCATCATGATTCGGATTGCAATGCGGTTGATTTCCTTTAGTCTGGCGACCAGATCATCAGGCTGATGTTGAGCCTCTGTTTGAGCGACCAGACCTCCAAGCATCTGCGTGAACTCGGGTGTGATCAATTCAACTTTGGATTGCATGAGTTCCAACCGTTGATCGTAATTTTCCAGCTCCAGCAGCTGCTCGATAAACGCCAATTCCGGCGGGGGAGCAGAGGCTTCTTCGAGGACGGTTTTGATTTTCTGCAGATTAGCACTGCGGTTCAAGTCAGCCGCAGCGCGGGCGTTTGCCAGTTCCTGTTCAACCAGTTCCACAAAATACTCATCGACATGAGCAAAATTCTCTTTCAAGGCTTCCTGTGGGTTTGGGGATGCCAGAATGGCATCCAGTAATTTGCGGGTCTGACCCATTTGAAGCTGGCGCTGGTTGTCGAGTTCCTGAATATAGCCCAATAATTTTTCGCGCATCGCTTCAAGCCCAGGCTTTTTGTCGTCCGGGGAAGCGTCGATGCGCTCAGTGAGCAATTGGAAGAATGTGTAGTCCATGCCGGCGCGTACCAGGCTGGTTATTGTGCTCAACTTGATATCGCTGTCGGCGGCGTCAACAAAAATGTCCACCAGTTTTTCACGGGTGAGACCATCCTTACTGGCATCCTGCAAGACCTTGATGACATCCTGGGCTTCACGGGATTGCTCCTGGATCTTGTGCCCGACAGTGGTGTTTTCGACCAGTTCCTGCTGCAAACTTGTCAGAGCTTGAGCCGAGTGTTCATCCCCCTGCGCCAGTGTAGCTTCCATCAACCGGGCAAACATGTTGAAGAAGTCCTCATTGATCAGCGATTCCTCTTGTTTGATGACTTCCAGGCGGGATTCTGCCGCGGGTATGGAGAGCAGGCGTTGCAGCAGCGCCAGTCGCTTTTGCTGATCGTCGATCATCTGGCGGCTGATACCATCGCCTTCCAATATTTTTTCCACCATGGTCTGGAAGGTGAGCATGGTCTGCGGGCGAAGGATATACGCCTTGCGTTTTTCGAGGGGCAGCCGGTTCACCACCTGATTGATCAGTGGACCGATCAAACGCTCCTGTTCATTAACAGCCAGCCCCATTTCAGAGGGAACAAAGGTGAATAGGAATTCCTTTTCCGGGTCGTGGTAGATGATGGGAGTACCGAGCATGCCGTCATACCCACAGTTGGGGCAGTGAATGACATTAACCTGACCGGATAACAGCCGCTGTTTGGCCTGGGGGTCTGCATTCAGGTCAAAGACCTGCTCAACATCGACCGCGACCGGAGTTTTACAGCGGGGACAACTGGTTTGCACTTTTGCCATGAAATTTACTCGCACTTCTAAGTGATTTTTAATTTTCAAATTGCCGGAATCTTCCGGCGATCTGTTAATTACGAAAAATTTACCAAATCAGGCGAAAATTATACCATCGTTTGGTTTGGCTTCAGTCGATTTCTTCCTGCCGCGGCAGCAGGAAGCAAATGCGGGCACCTTTTCCAGTTTCCGGATCCGCCCATATTTTTCCCCCATGCGCTTCAACGATTGCCTTGGTGAGATATAACCCCAGGCCGACCCCTTTGGTATTCCGGGCAGCGCCAGTAGACCGGTAGAAGCGGTCGAAAATATGCGGGATGTCCGATTGAGCGATTCCCGGGCCCTGGTCGGTAACACAAACAATAACGATATCCGGCCGCACTTGCCCTGTCACTTTGATTTCACCGCCCGGCGAGTACTTGATGGCATTGCCGATCAGGTTGGTCAATACCTGATTCATTCGGTGTTCATCTGCCAGAATGACCGGGAAATCTTCGGGGAAATCGACGAGGATGGTATGCAAGCTGGTCTGGGTTTGCATGCGTTCCGCTGTGTGCCTGGCCAGGTCAGATAAAAGCACATCGGAGCGTTTGATGGCGAGGTTGTTCGCCTGCAATCGAGAGGCGTCCAACAAATCTTCAACCAGATTGGCCAGACGATCTGCTTCTTCCTCGATAATCTCCAGGCTATCTTTGACGACAGCCCGGTCCCATTTGGCATCTTCGCGCCGCAGGGTGCTGACATAACCCTTGATTAACGCCAGCGGGGTTTTGAGTTCGTGACTGACCACAGAGACAAAAGTGCTTTTTAGTTCTTCTGCCTGCCGGAAATGGGAAATATCCCGGACCGTGGCGATGATATTCAGAAGCACATTTTCGTCAGACATCAACGGAGCGTACGTGATCCCTACCGGCAAGGGTGGCAGAGAATCGCCGATACTCAGATCCCCCTCGACATATAGGTGCGCATGCGGGGTAAGCGGCCAGCCGCCTGCGATCGCCTGCTCGAGGGTTAAGTTGGTGGACCGTTTCACCCAGCGGATTACCTGATCGTGTGGTTTTCCCTGGATCTTTTCGGTCGACAGCGACAGCAATCTTTCGAGCGCCGGATTGCAGCGTTCGATAACCTGGCTGGGTGAAAGAATTAATATCCCATCCGCGACAGAATCCAACAGCGCATCCAATCGCTGACGGGATTGCACCGATTGCGAATACAACTGCGCGTTCTGGACGGCAATTGCTGCCTGGTCGGCAAAACTGCGCAGTAATGCGCGGTCATTCGCTGAAAAGGTGTCTGAATAGGAGCGGAAGAGGAAAATTACGCCGACGACCGATTGATGGGTGATGAGAGGAATTACTGTACCGTTTAACAACCCGCGTGAAGCCTGCCGAGCCAGATCCCGCAGCCTGCGGTGAATTTCAAGCAATTCGAATTGATCTGGATCTTCAGCTTTTGAAATTTCAGACAGGTAAGGTACCAAATATTTAAGAAATGCGTCGGTCAAGCCATGGGAAACCGG
The DNA here is from genome assembly GCA_021848775.1 of Chloroflexota bacterium. GTDB lineage: Bacteria > Chloroflexota > Anaerolineae > Anaerolineales > Anaerolineaceae > Bellilinea. Next base: position 4,215 of record JAJZTR010000156.1, read on the forward strand.
GATACTCCAGTTCTCCTCCTCATCGCGTAATGCAATGAGACCGGCTTGACCGGCAAGCATTTCTATGGATATTGCCAGTATGCGCCCCAATAACTTTTCGAGGTCTAACTCTTGTGTAATGGCACGTGAGATTTCAAGCAAATAATCACGCTGTCGAACTCGAAAATCAGGGAGCAGCATAGATATTCTCGGATCTAAAGTTTAAAGGGCTTTCAGGCTGACCGGCAGGAGTTCTTCTTCAGCGCGCGTAATCGCTCGATCGAAGATTTCGAGTGCTTCTTCCATTTCAGCCTGGGTTGTGCACAAAGGCGGTGAGACTCGGATGACACTCCGACCGCAGCCCAGGGTCAGCAGACCTTCTTCGAAAGCCAGGTCGACGACGCGGTCGCGCAATTTGGCTGCCGGTTCGCGAGACATAAGATCAGAAACAAACTCGACCCCGATCATTAAACCGATACCGCGAACATCTCCGATCGAAGGGTGACTCTCTTGCATCTCGCGCAGTTTGTTAAGGGTGAATTCTCCAACGGCGACCGCATTTTGCATATACTCACGCTCGATCAAATCCAGCGTTGCTAGAGACGCAGCGCAGGAAATGGGATTACCGCCGTAAGTATTGCCGTGTGAACCGCGCGGCCAGGTGACAACACTTTTGCGGGCCACCATCATACCCAATGGCATTCCAGAGGCAATTCCTTTGGCAGTGCAAAAAATATCCGGTTCGACCCCGAATTGTTCGATGGACCACCATTTACCGGTCCGGCCAACCCCCGCCTGGACTTCGTCGGCGATTAAAAGAATGCCGTGGCGGTCGCATAATTCGCGCAGGGCTGGGAAAAAACCAGCGGGCGGGATAATATACCCACCTTCGCCCTGAATAGGTTCGACTAGGATTCCTGCGACCGCATCTGCCGGCAGGATCCGACCAAGAATTTCATTTTCGATATACCTGACGACCGTTTCACCGTAATCTTCTCCCGCGCTCGATGCCAGGATGGGATGGTACGGATCGGGGAAGGGGGCGTGCACTACACCGTTCATCAAGGGGAAGAATCCACGATGATAAGAGGCTTTACTCGCGGTAAAGGTCACGGCTCCCATGGTTCGGCCGTGAAACCCACCCAGGAACCCGATGAACTCGGTGCGTTTGGTATGATAACGGGCAAGCTTGATGGCGGATTCAATAGCCTCTGTGCCGGAGTTCGTCATAAAACTGACGGCGTCTTCCTCGAAAGGCGCAATTTGATCGATCTTTTCGGCGAGTTCAATCCATTTTGTATGATAAAAATCAGATGAAATGTGAATAAATTTTTCGGCCTGTTCCTGAATGGCTTTGACAACCTGCGGGTGGCTGTGGCCCGTGGAAACCACAGCGATGCCGGCTGAAAAATCAAGGAATCGGTTTCCATCTACGTCCCAGACCTCTACTCCCCGCCCGTGGTCCATCACAAATGGATAGCCGCGTGGGTAGGATGGCGAAATGACCGCTTGATCTCGTTGGATCAGTTCTGCTGCCTTTGGCCCGGGCAAGGTGGGTTTCAACATACATGCCTCCGTTATGAATTTAGATTGATTAAATTGAGACGATCGCCTCAGCAGGTTTGAGACGATTCAGTGTGAAACAATTATA
>JAJZTR010000156.1:5854-6289 GCA_021848775.1 Chloroflexota bacterium
GGAAAGGATGCGCCTGTCCCTGATGAGATGATGAGGCTTATCAGCCTGGAACTTTCAGCCAGGCAGAAAAGTTTCTGCCAGCGCCAATCCACCGATTAATCCGACATTATCTCCCAGCGAGGCGGTAACGATTTGCACATGTTCCAGGTAGGGCAAGCCGAGAACATGATCTCGCAGCGCGCTTTTGATCGGATCCAGGATCAGGGATCCGGCTGCGATTACCCCGCCGCCAAGGATCACGATGGAAGGGTTAAAAATATTCAGATAATCTGCCAGTGTATGGCCGATATAGGTTCCAGCCTGATGCAGGGCTTGCATGGCAAGAGCATCGCCAGCCAATGCCGCCTGACTCACATCCTCCGCGCTGGGATTGGAGATGGACGACAACGAGGATTCAGCACCCAGGGCGATGCGCTCTGAAACATATTTAGCAAT
>JAJZTR010000010.1 GCA_021848775.1 Chloroflexota bacterium
TTTGGTGGGCACAGCCGCCATGACAAACCCATAATAATAGTAATTGATCCAGCTTCCTGAGTACCATGGATTATATGGCGGGAATGTCGTGCTCTTGAGCACCGCATTAAAATATGCGAAATCCATGGGTTTTTCGCCGCCAAAATTGGGGTGCCACAGATCCGGGTTCCCCAACCTGATCAGTAAAAAGAGCAGGAAAAATGCCAGGCCGATCACCTCAATCGATAGGTAATAACGCCACCGCTGTTTAATCTCCATTTGGAATGCTTTACGCTGCCAAAGCGCCAATCCAGTACCGATCACTGCCAGCAAGCCGGTGCTTGCCCAAATTGTTCCCCTTGTAAACGCCAATCCGTTTGATCCCGCCAGCCACACCAGCCAGGTTATCAGCAGGAGCCCAGTGATTTTTGCCAGCGGATACCCTTGATCAGGCAATCCTTTCATGGCTATACGCAAATATGGGTAGATCAGCCAGCCTAAAACCAGGAACAGAAGGTACCAGACCACCGCTCCCACTCCTGGGTAACGGTTAACCATGGATTGAGTATCGAAGATTTCTGCCCAGGTTCCTCCGCTGCTCTGCCGGGAGAAATCATCTTTTGGCAGCATCAGGTTCGCCGGATAACCAGGCGTTTTACCGGGGGTGACGTGTACCACCTCAGACAGATCTACCCTGTCTAAAATAGCGGCAACAATGTCCGGCGAGTATTCTGCGGTTTTCTTGAAGATAAAAACTTTTGGATGATCGTAAACCGTGAATGCTTCATCGGCAGACTGGTCATTTATTTCCCAGGTTCCCAGGTTTGGATAAGAATGAAAAACCTGGACCAGTTCGAATCCCAATTCACCGCTATAACTGCCAACCTCAGCGGTACGGTAGCAATAAAGGATATCCCCTGCTTCCGGGCAGCCAATGAGCGCGCGGTAATACTCGGTGGTGAGCGGATACCGTTCCGGTACCCGGGTGGTGGTCCCCCACTGCCGGTTGGAACTGATCGTAATGTAATCTGAGCGGTCTAATACAGCCTTGAACCGGGCCAGTTTATCCGCGTTGTCATCCCAGTACATCTCAAAATTGAGGTCGCCTTCATAAATACCGCCATACGGATCGTAATTCTCGATGCGGATCGGGATGCCGTCATCCCAGGTGGTTTCGACTGCCAGACTGCTTCCATAGACTCCCAGTGCCCCCTCTCCATCGATCAGTTCCATACGAAGTGAATAGAAGTCACCTTCGACCAAAGGTGCAAGCGAGTCGAGTTGCCACACAACTTCCTTCCCCCGGGGATCGTCGGTGGCAGAAAAATCACTCACGATCGTTGTGTTTGCCAAAGGATCGAGCGACCCGAAATCGTCATATAAAGACAATTTCAAACTTTTCGCCTCTGGTGTGCTGGCAGTGTCCAATACATGGGGTAGAACAACTTGATCCAACACCCCGCTGAAATTGGCCTTAAAACGGATCTCGCGGGGGGAATCACTGCGGATAGTTTCAATGCTCATGGGTAATTCTTGCTGCAGCGTCGCGGATTGCGTTTGGATAATAGCACCAGCCGCACCCGAGAAACCCAGCCCCGTATGAACGCTTTCAAGGGATAACTCCACGTTGTATATCTCACCCGCCTGAACCGGGACCGGTAGTTCCAAAGGAATTTTCCAGCGCAGCAACGACCCATCATTGTACTGGAAGGTATCCGTCAGAAATCCATATCCGACAGTTCTGGATTCAGAATCCAACCCATACACGGTGACGTAAAGCGTCTTCAGATCTTGGGTCTGGTTCATATCCTGTATGCTTGTGAACTGGAATTCGGTCAACACCCCATCCGCCGCCGCCTCGAAAGCCATCGGAATAGTTTCACCACTGCTAAGGATTAAGGTGGGGTTGTACGGGAGCAGTTGAGTCTGCATGCCGCTATCGGTGCTCAACTCCAAATTTACCGGAGCCGGAACATTCTCCAAAATCCAGCGGCTAGCCTCGACCCTAGTCACAGGTCGCGTATAAATGCGGCTGAAGGCGTAAGCCCAGGCGAAGGTGGCTGAAAGTGTGACCACCCCCAGCACCACAGACCCAATTTTCAACCATTGACCAGTTTTGGGAGACCCCAAACTGATTGCCCTCTTACCTTCATCCCACAAATTGACCAGAGTCCATCCAGCGATCAACGCCAGGGTGGGGTAGATCGGCAGTTGGTAGCGCATGGTCGGGTTGCCCTGCAGCGACTGCCAGACGAAATAGATCGCGGTCCAACCCCACACCAGCAGCGAGCGTTTCCAGCTGCCCCTCGCCTGACGAAATCCCATCCAAACAAAGCCGGCCCAGGCCAATATGCCCATCGGCAAACCCATTCCCCAGCTGACCATATTGGTAAATGAATACGTGACCGGGCGCCGCGCCCATTGTAACGCGGGTGGGAAATCGACATCGCCCCCCATCTGGGCTGAGAGTTCGCGCAGGTTGGCAATCCACCGCTCATTCGGCATGATTCCGAAGAAACCCGGTCCCTGGAAGGCATAAGGTTGAAAAATTCTGAAGAACAACAAAGCGCTAAAGCCGCCAATGACCAGATTGCGCAAAGCGATGGTTGTCAGTTCAAACCGCCGTGCACGCGGATGCCGCATGATAAAAATGAACCAGGCTCCCGGCAGCAGCACCGCCATCAAGGCGGTATTGATTTTACATGCCATCGCCAGCCCGATTGCAGCCCCAAACCAAAGGCTGTTACGAAATGATTCAGCACGGTACCATTTTTCCCTGGCAATCGGTTCAGCCTCGATCAGCGGCTGGGTCGCCAGGCGGGCTGCAAAGTATAGTGTCAGGGTGGTAAATGTCGCCGAAAAGGAATCAGATGTGAAGAAATGCGACTGTTGGATTTGCATCACCGCAAAGGAGGAAAAAGCGGCACCGATAACTCCCACCTTACGGTTGAACAGGCGGGTGCCTAACAGATACACCAGCAGGACCGTTGTCAAATCCATCACAGCTGATAATGCCCTGCCGGTTTTTAATATCTCTTCCCAGAAAACTTGATTGAAAATTGACTCAGCCAAATAACGGGTGGTGATGATGGGAAAAGTACCGTAGACAAAAAAAGTATCCCCAACGTTGTGTGGGTTAAGGGTCGAGCTGCCTGTATCAAAGTACTCACCAAAAGAATCTACGGGAGAAATATGAGAAGTAACTTGAATCAGGAATCTTTCATCAGGATGCAGGTAGCTGTATTCTCCCCAAAAAAGGCCGGTAAAGCGAAAATATGCTCCGGCTGCCAGGACCAGGATCAATAAAGCAATCCAAAACCTAGATTCCTTTGGGTGAACTCGAGGTTGGTTATCATTATGCTGTGTTGATGATGTGGAATCGTCAGCCATTCAGTTCTTCCAATATTTATTCTGAGATGAAATCTTTATCTGCGCTGAATGTTTAATTGTAAGCAAAAAACCCGGGGGAGGGAAATGAATTCCAGTCTTTGATCGATTAACGATTTCGCCTGGTATGTAATTCGGCTGATATTTCCTTAAAAACTTCCTCATATGCCTCTGCGGCAGAATCCGGCAGGTAAATATTTTTTATGGGTTGTGGATCGCGCACATACTCAGCCCGATTTCGCAGGATTTGAATGACTCCCTCAGCCAGCGCCGTTGGGTCACCGACCGGAAAAATCCTGCCCATTTCGTGCATAAGCACCGGCTGCCGCACACCTGGGAGGTCAGACGCCACTACGGGTGTTCCGTTGATCATCGCCTCGATTTGCACAAAGCCAAATGACTCGGTTGAATTCAGTGAGGGCAATACCAGCACATCCAGGCTGGCATAGAAAGCGGGCATTTCGCCATCAGGTATTAAACCCAGAAACTTCCAATTACCAGACTTTTCAAATTCCTGGATTCTCGGGTAAAGTCGATCAAAGTAACCTTCCTCCCCAACCACCTTCCTGTGGGCTCCAACAAATAGAACCATCGAAAGTGGATATTCGGTCAGAATTGCCGGCAAGGCGTCCAACAAGACCTCGATTCCTTTTTCAGTGGCGAAACGGGAAGCCAACCCAATGACTGGATGCCGATCATCCGGGTTAGAGTTTCGAGAAAACCTGGCTAAATCAGCAGAATTTACGGGCGGTTGCACAATGGGCGGTGAAATGATCCGCACTTTTTCCAGATAACGCCGCAAATAAGGCGAATGCTCTGCGTAATCCAGGGTATTGGTCACGATACGATGAGCAAATTTGGCTGCCAGCTCGTTCATCAAATGGATAGCCTGGTTGGCAACCCAACTCAAAACACCCGGGGGCATTCGCAAGTCGCAATGGTAGGTGATGATGGTTGGCTTTTTCCACAACCTCCCGCGCAATGCTACACCAGCTGCATCGAACTGCGGCAGATGTAGTTGGATCCAATCGTGTTCAGCCACCAGACGAGTCGCGGTGATGCCAAAAAGGGGCATGATCACTCCTTTACTCACCCGGAAAGCGACCGGAACACGCACAACCCGCACTCCCTCATCCATCTCTTCCAGAGGTAAATCTCTGGCATATTGAGAGGTCATTACCGTGACCTGGTGCCCGCTCCGTACGAGAGCCTTCGCCAATCGTTCAGCATAGATGGTCAAACCAGAGGCATGCGGGCGATAGTATGTCAGAACAATAAGGATACGCATTATTCCTCAATGGATAGGGGGATGCCGCAAGTTAGGCGATATTTTTCCGGTTTTGCAAGTCGTGAAATAGGTTACCAAGCGAGCGGCCTTGTCGCATCAACCCGGTTATACCCAAGACTCCAGTAACAAGTATCTGCAGAAAATGCAAGGTTATCGCGTACGCCAATCCGGAAGTTTGGTTAATTCCGAGGATGCTCAATGCCCCCACCATAGCCGCCTCATAGGTGCCAAGCGCGGCAGGGGCTGACGGGATGGCAATTCCCAAAGCTAGAACCGCATCCACAAAGACGCCCCACCAGTATGGGATATTCGGGGCAATGGCAAACAGGGTAATCCAATAGACAAATATGGCAACAAACCATGAAAGCAAAATCAATCCGATAGAGTAGATTAACCGCCTGGGGTCCGTCAATGCAGAAAGCCCGGATAACAGGGACCGCACCTGAGGTGCAATCCACCTGGTAAAGAATTTCCACCTGCTGCCGGTTTTCTCGATCCACCCGCCTACCTGTTCATGGAAGCGCGCCATAAAATAAAGGCCCACCAGCAGAGCCACCACTATAATTAGCATGATTATGGTCACTGGTTTGGCCCACACCATATCGAGTGCCAGAGGCAATGTCGCCAGTAACATTCCAGCTGCAATCGCCAGATCCAACGAACGTTCGATGATGACGCTGGAGAAAATTTGCGCGGTGGGCAATCCGGTTTGCTGACTTAATAGAGCTGCGCGTCCAACCTCACCCAACCGGAAGGGAAGAATGTTATTGAGGAGGTACCCCTGATTGATCGCCCAAAAGGTTTCAGAAAGTTTTGGCTGATTATTCAACAGCACCCGCCAGGCTGCTGCTCGGATATAAAGGAAAACCAGGGTTAAGCCAATGGTTGCCAGGGCATACCAGGGCAAAAACAGCTTAATTGCTGGCCCTAAATCCTCCCATTTCACCAACCTCGCGACAAAGAATATGGCTACCAGACTGATGATCGCTCCTGGCAGCCAACGCAGGTTTTTCCGCCAAAATGATACCTTCGGATCCGTCAATCTTCCTCCAGACGCAAGATCGCCATGAATGCTTCCTGGGGAATCTCAACATTCCCAACCATTTTCATGCGCTTTTTCCCGCGTTTTTGCTTTTCCAGCAGCTTTTTTTTGCGTGAGATGTCGCCGCCGTAACACTTCGCCAGCACGTCTTTACGCAGCGCTTTGACATTTGCCCGTGAAATGATACGACCATCGGCTGAAGCCTGGATCGCCACGTCGTACAACTGGCGTGGGATCAGTTCTTTCAGCTTGGTGACCAATGCCTGGCCTTTATGATAGGAGTCTTCTTTGTGGACAATGGAAACCAGCGCGTCCACTGGTTCGCCCCCGACCAGCACTTCCAGCTTGGTGAGATTGCCGGGCCGGTAATCTGCCAGGTGATAATCCATCGAAGCATATCCCCGGGTGCGGGATTTCAGATCATCGAAGAAGTCCACGATTAACTCTGACAATGGAATTTCAAATGAAAGTTGGACTCGGTTCGGAGCCGGATATTCCTGCTCCTTGAAAACTGCACGGCGTTTCTTGGATAATTCCATCACGGTACCGTAAAATTCGGTTGGGGTGATGATTTGCAGCACCATCCATGGTTCCCTGATTTCGAGAATCGATCCGGGGTCTGGCAGCAACGCCGGTGAATCAATGCGAATGGTGGTGTTGTCGATAAGCTCAATTTCATACTCTACCGAAGGGGCGGTAACCACAATATCCAGATCGTATTCCCGTTCCAGCCGCTCCTGGATGATCTCCATATGAAACAGCCCCAGAAAACCGCAGCGGAAGCCAAAATTGAGCGCCTGCGATTTTTCGGGCTCATAAATCAAGGAAGCATCGTTGAGTTGTAATTTTTCCAGGGCATCCCGCAAATCGCCGTAAGCGTCACCGTCGACCGGGTAGATTCCCGCGAATACCATTGGTTTTGGGTGCCGGAATCCGGGCAGCGGCTCGCTTGCTATCTTTGACGGGTTGGTAATTGTATCGCCAACGCGGCATTCTGCCACAGTTTTCAGCCCTGTTGCCACATACCCGACATCCCCCGATAACAACTCCTTAACAGGACGCATTACCGGGGAAAAGATACCAATTTCCACGGGACGCACATCTGCGAAGGTTGACATCATTCGCAGGGAATCCCCGGCTAAAATCTGACCCTCTACCACACGAATGTAAGCAACAACTCCTTTATACGAATCATAGTGTGAGTCGAAGATCAAGGCTCGTAAAGGCAGGTCTTTGTCACCAGTGGGAGGTGGAACTTTCTGGATGACCGCTTCCAACACCTGTTCAATGTTGAGTCCTTCTTTGGCTGAAATTCGAAGGATGTCGTCCATATCCACGCCCAGCAAATTATGGAGATCATTGGCGACCTCATCTGTGCGGGCTGATGGCAGATCAATTTTATTGATGACCGGAATCACGGTAAGATCAGCTTCCAGCGCCAGATACAGGTTTGCCAGGGTCTGGGCTTCGATTCCCTGGCTGGCATCCACCACCAAAATAGCACCCTCGCACGCCAGCAAAGCTCGGCTAACCTCATAGCCAAAATCGACGTGCCCCGGGGTGTCAATCAAATTAAGCTCATATTCGATCCCGTCCCCGGCGGTATATTTCATGCGTACAGCCGAAGCCTTGATGGTGACGCCTTTTTCCCGCTCCAAATCCATGGTGTCGAGCACCTGGTCCATCATTTCCCGGTCTGAGATGGTGCCGGTGATCTGGAGCATACGGTCAGCAAGCGTCGATTTGCCGTGATCGATATGTGCAATAATGCAAAAGTTGCGGATTAATTCTGTGCCCATTCCGCGGATAGTATAACCGATAATTAGGCACTCATACGCTCAAAGCGCTAAACCTGGAATCCGCTTATAGAATATTAATTAACAAATAATTCTCACAACTTGACGGTACATCAAAACAACCGGGGCAAACGTATGGCTGCCCCGGATGGAAAACTATTTCGTTAAGTTGAGAAAGATTAAGCTGTCACAAATAAGCGCAAACGCTGTGCTTCACTTTTTTCTACGGTGTCGATCCTTTTTAGAATCTGTTCGGCAAGCGAAACGACCGCTTTTGAATAATCTGAATCGCGTGAAGATTTCAGGATGGGTTGACCCAGGGCATCTGCTTTTCGAGCTGCAGCTTCATCATCTGGCAGGATGGTATTCAACTGGAATTTCAAGCGTTCACTAACACGTTCCGTCGTAATTGGACTTTCGACATCATGCCGGTTGAGAACCAGGTGAATACGCTCTTTTGTCATTCCTACCGCATTCCAAAGGTCAAAGAACAGGCGGGTATTGCGGATTGCGTTGATGGATTGGGCGGTAACCACAACCACTACCTCTCCTGCATCCAGGGCTGATAAAACGGTATCGGATATATAAGAATTGGTGTTGACGATGACAAAATCGAAAATTCGGCGGAGGTATTCCAGGATCCGTGCAAAGGATTCTCCGGTAATTTTCTCCGCAAATTCTGGTCGAGGTGGAGCTGGCATGATATATACTCCGGACAGCCGGTTCAGCAGCAATACGCTTTCAACCATTTCCCGATCAAGATCCAATACGCGAGGTACCAGATCCATAACAGATAATTGGCCAAGCTCGTTGAACATCAAATGGGCATCTCCAAATTGCATGCTGCCGTCTACCAGCACAACCCGTGAATCCTTGTTCACCTCCATCATTGCCAATGCCAGGTTCGCTGCTACCGTTGTTGTACCGATTCCCCCTTTCGCACCATATACCGTTATGATTTTCCCATTTGCAGCGCCATGGACGACAGGTCCTTTTTCGGTAATGGCTGGGCCAAATGGATATTGTGGCTTCACACGATCTTGAACGGCTAATGCAGCGGCTCGTTTAAGGACATCGGTTAATTCTTTTACCGATACATCATGTGTGATGAAGTCACATGCACCGGCACGAATAGCTTGCAGAACAATATCGGTGTAATTGTCCTGGGAAATGAGGATTACCTGTGTATTAGGATATTCGCGCCGCAGCATTTCAGTCAGGTTGATCCCATTCATGTCAGGCAGGTTGTAATCCACCAGTGCTACCAGAGGTTTTAAATCCCTTGCCATCTCGAGTGCTTCCTGGGCGATTAATGCGTTGCCAACAATCTCCACTTGATCGATCAAACCTATCGTTTTTTGAAGGTGTTTTAATAATTGGGCATTGTTCTCGACCAATATTACTGAAACGATATCTCGATCATTGCTCATCACTGAACCTCCCGCGAATAATTACAAATATAAAAAATGGTTCGGAACCCCATCGATCTCCCCCATAATCCAGGTTATTATACTTATCTGAAGGACAAGAGGCAATGAGAACTTCCATACAATTCTATTAATTCTTATGCCGGCTTTGGTTGATATAATAATCTTACCATAGGGTGGAATCAACTCAACAGGCGATGTTCTCAATTCCACATGAACTAAGTTTATGATATTATAAATTGGGTATAAAAGTTGCACCCTTTCACACGCGTGAAATATTCATACGGTAAAAGGAGAAAGGTGTAGCCTCCACCCTTGGTATTCTTACCGGTCATTGAGATAACAGTTTTAGAGGCGTACCCAACATGGCTACAATTAATCTGGCAAAGAAGAGATTATTAAAGAAAACCGGCGGTACCTTGCAAGAAAACGATCAACCTGAACAAAATACCGCGAATCCAATACTAACCCCTTTATCAGAATTGACGCTCGATCATATGAACGAGGACTCAGGAAATATTTTAGTTGTAGCGAAGGATGGAAACTGGATTAAAAAGCGGATTCAATTTGCGGTCCAATCATTGAACGACTGGTCGGATATGCAAAAGAATATCCGGGCTTATCCAGCCCGCGTAAAAAGCCGCATGAAGGAAATAGAACAGCAGTTCGCGATTTATCGCCTTGCCTACACCCATATTCGTTATAAAGCGGTAAAGGTGGAAGAGGACATTTGGGGCGTGTACAACAATATCCTCGATAATATTCCACGGCTTGAGCAGCGGACACGAAAACGCCCTCTCTTTTTGCACACCAATGCCGGGTTGAGAGATTTGTCACAGGTATGGGATAACCTCTCATCCCTGCAGGATGCGCTGTCCAGAATGTTGGAACGAGGTCCGCGGAAATTAGAATTTTACAACCGTATGTTCATCTACCGTGATGAGAAAAGACAGGTGGCAATTCAACACCGTCAAAATGAATCACGCATCAATGCGGCTTATGAATCGATCAAGAAAGCCTTGAATTTTGTAGAACGCCAGACCAAAGAAGATAGTGCGATCTACTTCGGCAGTGAAATCCTCACACTCGATGACGCCAGAAATGTCTGGAATGTTACCATCGAGAATTTGCTCAAACAACGGCAAAATCGTTCAGCAACCACTGAATCCATCATCAGCCGTATGCGCACCCTTGAAGAAACCATCCGTGATTTCCCATCGCTGGCCAAACATGTACAACGCATCGGTGAACGGTTTTCCCGAATAATTTCGTATCATGATTTATTGGTTTCAACTGGTAAACGGGTTATTCCTCAGCCTGAAATAGCCCGGGCATCCGTTATGATGTATGAACATGTTCCTGAGCAATGGACAACCGGAAATTTTCAAGAGCTTAAGATTATCCTTGAACGTGTCGAAAATTTCCTGAATTTCTACGAAAACACAGTGGAACTCGAAGTGGCTGTAGGCGAGAGGCACCGTTCGGGTTTCACGCAAAACCTGGCGCAACCGATTATGCCGGGTGCCGCCGGTCTGTCACCCCTGATCGCATTGGCTCGCGTGCTCGTTGCTGCCATTGACCAACGCGACAGGTTCATGGTGGGTCATTCAGAAAAAGTAGCGAACCTGGCTCTTGCCACCGGAAGAAAATTGAATTGGTCGGTAACCGATCTGGAATTTTTGGAAATCGCAGCTTTGCTCCATGACATCGGGAAAATTTCCATCCCCGAGAATGTCTTAACCAAGGTTAAACCGCTTACCGAAGATGAATGGAAAACCATTCAAATGCATCCTTATTATGGGGCTCAAATTGTAAAGCAAATCAATCTCTTCAACCGGATTGTCCCGTGGATTTATCACCACCAGGAACATTGGGATGGCACCGGTTATCCGGAACAATTGAGTAAACAGGAGATTCCTCAAGCAGCTTCGATTATCGGAATCACAGAAGCCTATACAGTTATGACTTCTGAGTTACCCTACCACCAGGCAGTCAATTCAGCAGAGGCGTTGGATCTAATCAAAGGAGATGCCGGGAAGCAATTCGACCCTGATATGGTCGAAGCATTTACTGAGATGATTTCGGAAAAATCAGAGGATGAGAATCCCCCTGATGACACTGCATTCCTGGCTGAATAAGGTAATGTGAAATGGTAAAAGTCCAACCGGTAATTCATTACGCCCCAGAAACCTGCGCCTTCTGTTCAGGAAACGGAAGTGGTCGCTGTAAAGATTCTACCGTGTACGATCTTTGCCCGGTATGCAACGGAATTGGAACGCTATTGGTCGCGCAGGCAGCTAAAAAATGCGCCTTTTGTTCCGGAAACGGTGGAGGACAGGCGCGGGATGGATACGTCTATGACCGCTGCCCTGTTTGCAAAGGTACCGGCTGGGCATTTGTTTTAGAAGGCGACCTCGAACATTTGTAAGGATGATTATTAAACTGCAGGTTAACTGAATTATTAATTTAAAAATTATTCCTGTTGAAATAATGGATCAATTACAGAATTTAGATTGATGGTGTGAGTTGGCAGGATGTCCATCCAGACCAGGAACTCGGTATTTCCTTTAGGTCCGAGCAACGGAGATCGGATCAATCCGCGCACTCGATAACCTTCGGCGACGGCAGCCGAAAGTACATCCTGCAGGACACTTCGGTGCACCTGGGGGTCACGGATCACGCCTTCGCCGCGGGCTGCTTCCCTTCTGCCAGCCTCGAACTGGGGTTTGATCAATGCGATGATCTGCCCGGTGTTCGCAACCCAATTCTTGATCACGGGCAGCAGGATTTTTAAGGAAATAAATGAGGCGTCCATCGTCACCCAATCGACTGGTTCAGGCAAGTGCGCAATGGTGCGGGCATTGGTACGCTCCATTACCGTCACCCGCCGGTCCTGCCGTATTTTCCAATGTAATATCCCGTAGCCCACATCGATGGCATAAACATGCCCAGCCCCATGCTGCAACAAACAGTCTGTGAACCCTCCCGTTGACGCCCCGACATCCGCGCAGATTCCTCCCTCCAAACCGGTGATTCCAAAAGCCAGCAAGGCAGCTTCCAGTTTTTCTCCACCACGAGAGACGTACCTGGGACCGTGATCGATGGTAAATTCAGCTTTTTCATCCACTTTGTCTGCCGGCTTGAAAATTACCTGACCGTCTACCCGTACCTGCCCGGCCATCACAAGACGCTGAGCAAGGCTGCGGCTGTCCACAAGGCCTTTTTCAACCAGCAAAATATCCAATCGGTTTTTTGCCATGTGCTGATTGTAATCGGTTTTCAGACGTCGAATCGTTCTTCCTTTGGAATTACTTATGATAATATTGGTACATGCTTCGAGCCCTCATCAAATCCATGCGTATCCGCCAGTGGACCAAAAATGTCTTTGTGCTGGCAGCGATCGTGTTCGATCGCCAACTTGGCAATCCGCTTGCCCTGATTAAATCGCTGGCTGGCTTCTTTATTTTTTGTTTGCTTTCCAGCAGCGTTTATTTGATCAATGATGTCATGGATGCGGAGGCTGACCGCCAGCATCCTGAAAAACGCGACCGGCCGATTGCTTCCGGCCAACTGCCAGCATCAATTGCTATTATCGCTGCAGTAATTTTAATTCTAATAACCATTCCAACCGCTTTTGTTCTTTCGAATGGTTTCGGCTGGGTGGCTCTTGCCTATTTGCTGATCAATTTTGCTTACTCCACCTGGTTGAAACACATTCCGCTGCTGGATGTCATGGTCATCGCTGCCGGTTTTGTTTTGCGGGTGGCAGCAGGGGTTTTTCTTGTCATCGTGGAACGGTTCTCACCCTGGCTGTATGTGGTCACAACCCTGGGTGCCCTCTATATCGGGTTTGGTAAACGCCGCTCCGAGCTGGCCCTCCTGGCTAAAGAGGCCAACCAGCACCGGAGAGTGTTGGATGGATACACCATCCAATTACTCGATCAGTTGATTCTGGTCGTGTCCAGTACAACCATTATGGCGTATAGTCTTTACACGTTCTCGGCACCAAATTTACCCAGCAATCACAGCATGATGCTGACCATCCCGTTCGTCCTTTATGGAGTGTTCCGTTACCTTTACCTGATTCAGGTAAAGCAGGCGGGAGGTGCTCCTGAAGAATTGCTGCTCACGGACCGGCCGCTGCAGGCTACGATTATCTTGTGGGGGATCGCAGTTCTGATCATCTTTTACCTCTTTTAGGGTCGATCATGCCTGCTATCACATCTTTCGCACCTGCAAAGCTGATATTATTTGGCGAACATTCTGTGGTCTATGATCGTCCGGCCATAGCCATTCCATTTACCGGTGTCCATGCCAGGGCAGCCATTTTTGCCATGCCGGTTGCGCCATCAGGCCAGGTGCAGATCGACGCTCAAGCCGTCCAAATGGACAAAACACTGGATCAACTGGATCCGGATGATCCGATTGCTATCACCATCCATGGTGTGATGGACAAATTCGGCATCTCCAGTCTGCCAGCGATGCATATCCGCCTCACTTCGACCATTCCAATAGCAGCCGGTATGGGTTCCAGCGCAGCGGTCTCAGTCGCTCTTGCCCGAGCCCTTTCGACTTTTCTCGGTCACCCGCTGCCTGATGCGGATATCAACGACATCGCATTCAAGGTCGAGCAACAACTGCACTTCACACCATCCGGGGTGGATAACACGGTTATAACGTATGCCCGCCCGGTGTATTTCGTTCGCTCCCAGCCGTTGGAATTCCTCCATGTGCGCCAACCATTCGATTTAATCATTGCAGATTCCGGAATTTCTGCCGCGACGGGGCCAATGGTAAGCGGCGTTCGGGAGCGGTTCAATGCGGATCCAGCCCGTTACAATGCTTTGTTCGATAAAATTTCCAGCATCGTCCTTCTTGCCAGAGATTGTATCGAACATGGTTCGGCTGTGGATTTAGGTCCATTATTGATCGAAAATCACGCATTGTTAAAAGGAATCGGTGTTTCAACCCCCGAATTGGATATTCTGGTTGAGGCGGCTATGACAGCCGGAGCCTTAGGCGCCAAATTGACCGGTGGTGGAGGGGGTGGTAATATCATCGCCCTTGCCCCTGAGGATCGGATGGAAAATATTCAGAACGCTTTGCTTGCCGCTGGGGCGCACCAGGTATGGACGGCAAAAGTATTACCCCCACAGGAGCCATTCCGTTGATTTATTTTCTCAAACTTGGCGGCTCGCTTATCACGGACAAAGACAATCCGCATACTGCTCGCATGGAAACAATACACCGCCTGGCGGAAGAAATCAGAGAAGCCCAAATAGCCTTGCCCAATGTTCGACTGATCATCGGTCACGGCTCCGGATCCTTTGGTCATATACCGGCTAAACGGCATGGCACCCGCCAGGGAGTGCGTACCCAGGCAGAGTGGGAGGGATTTGTCGAGGTCTGGAAACAGGCTCGCGACTTGAATCAAATCGTGCTGGATGCGTTCGATCAGGCTGGCATTCCAGCGATCGCCTTCCCGCCATCCGCGATTATTCAATCGGCAGGTGGAAAACCTGCCATTGTCCAGGCAGAACCGATTAAATCAGCTTTACTGGCTGGCCTGACACCGGTTGTGGCTGGAGACGTCATTTTTGATACCATCTCAGGCGGCACGATATTTTCCACCGAAGATGTCTTCATGGCCCTGGCGGGCGAGATCGTCCCCGACCGAATTCTCTTATGCGGCAAAGATGAAGGCGTCTGCCAAGATTATCCGGATTGCCAACAAATTCTGCCTAAAATTGCACCTGCGACCTACCACCAGGTACACAGCACAGTCAACGGCTCGTCGAGTGTCGATGTTACCGGTGGAATGCGTGAAAAAGTCGAAATCATGTTAAATCTGGTCGAGAAGTACCCTGCGAGCCAGGCGGTAATTTTTTCCGGGCTGTTACCTGGTAACCTCTTCGAAGTTTTAATGGGTAATATTCATGGAACAGTGATTTCAAAGGATTAAGGAGATTGCATTATGATTTTCTCCCGCGAACAACTTGAAAATATTGAAGATAAATATCTGGCACCTTATGGATGCCACAGCAAATATTCTCGAGGGCGACTTCATCACGAAGATGAAGCGGCTTATCGCACCATTTACCAGCGCGACCGTGACCGCATTTTACACACCACTGCCTTTCGCCGGTTGGAATATAAGACTCAAGTTTTTATAAATTATGAAGGAGACTACTACCGAACCCGTTTGACCCACACCCTCGAGGTGGCTCAAATAGGCCGCACCCTGGCGAGAGCACTGGGTGCCAGTGAAGATTTGACGGAGACGATCTGTCTGGCACATGATCTCGGACACCCGCCATTTGGTCACTCTGGCGAGACCGCTCTGAGCCGTTTGATGAAGGATTTCGGAGGATTTGAACATAATAAACAGTCCTTCCGCATCGTTACTGAACTTGAACGGCGATACCCCGACTTTCCTGGTCTGAACCTGAGTTGGGAGGTGCTGGAAGGGATCGTCAAACACGAAACTGAATACGACAGGTCGGATGCCCGCGACTTTAATCCTGACTTACGCGGTCATATGGAAGCGCAGATTGCAAATGTAGCCGATGAACTAGCTTATACAGCCCACGACCTCGATGATGGGGTGCGTTCCGGGATGATCACAGAAGAAATGCTCGCAAGCATCGAGCTCTGGCAGGTCATGCGTGAAAGCATTGGCTGGCGTTCAGGCAGCCTGGATGACCTGACCCGGCATCGTATCATCCGCCGCTTGATTGGTACTGAGGTCGACGACCTGGTGGACACCACTGAACAGCGCTTACGGGAGACCAAAATCACATCTGTTGAAGATCTGCAGCGCCTACCGTACAATGTGGTAACTTTTTCAGAACAAATGCACCGGCGTAACCGCCAGTTGAAAGACTTCCTCTTTACCAATCTTTACCGGCATTTCCGCGTCGTGCGCATGGCCGTCAAAGCTGAAAACCTGCTTAACCAGCTATTCGAAGCTTATAAGAAGGAACCCACTGTTTTGCCAGGTCACATTCAAAACCGGATTCAGGGCATAGGTTTGGAGCGGACCATTTGCGACTATATTGCTGGCATGACCGATCGTTATGCCATCGAAGAAGCGCAAAAAATGTTTGATCCTTCCACACTGCCATAAGCTGGTGGTAACATTTATTCAACAGTCAATCAATCCAAAATCCACCCAAACATCATTTTTTGATGTTATGATTGGGATCATTGTTTTTCCAAACCGGAGATGGTAATCTTCTTTTCAGGTACATCACCAAAACCATCACAAATAACGGTAAAACATTAATTTTAGAATTTGGAGTCTCTCGGGATTATGGCTGAAGCATCGTACTTAACCCAGGAAGGGTTAAATCGTCTCAAAAAAGAATTAGAACACATGAAAGGTCCTGAACGTGATGCAATTGCCAAGCGCCTTCGGGCTGCCATCGACCAGGGAGATCTTTCTGAAAATGCCGACTACACTTCTGCCAAAGAGGATCAGGCATTCCTGGAGGGTCGGATTCAAGAAGTCGAGGCAATTCTGTCGAACGTGATTATTATCGACAACGTGACGCGCAACCTGGAAGAGGTCGGAATCGGTGATCATATCACCATACAGGAAGGTGCCTATCCTCCCGAAAAATACCATCTGGTCGGGCCAAAAGAAGCCGATCCTGGGAACGGTCGCATTTCCCTCGAATCACCCATTGGCAAAGCCTTGCTTGGCCGCAAGGTCGGTGAAGAGGTCATGGCTGACACTCCAGGCGGCAGCGTACGGTTCAAGATTCTTAGGATCGAGTGAAAATAATTCATAAGCGAAAATGAAAAAAGGCAGTGGTAAAAAACCACTGCCTTTTATTTATGTATGCTGTTTTTATGCGCTGGTTTTAGGCCATACAGCCAGTTCAAGCGTTAATCTTTCAAAGAAACTGTCTTGTGGCAGCGCCCCGCCCCCCAGATTGAGATCCACAACACGCGCCTCGAGCACCAGGGTAGCGGTTTCCAGCACAACCCGCCTGTCTGAATCCACTTCAATGGGTTCACCCTTCGACTCCAAACGCGCGCGGATGGCAGCATCCTGGATTGCGTGCGGGCTCATCAAAACCTTCGTGATCGTCTGAATATCGTTCTTATCGAACAACCAGACTTCGAAAGCAGTCACCTTTTTGGGATCGCCAACTCCAATAGTATCGGATATACCAACACCACATTCGCCCAGGAACTCTCCTGACGGCGAGTCGATGCTGAACGAGTCGTCATACAAGTCATCTCCCAGCACGTAGGTGGTCATAAATTGAGCGATCGGAGGTTCCTGCCCTTGAGCAGAATAGTCGGTACGCACAGCCTCACGTGTAAACTCTTTCGCAGCACCCACTGGCGACTGAGTTTGGCCAAGACCGCGGCGGCGGAAAACCAACAAGTAGACCAGAAGACCTCCAACCAGCAAGGTCACCAAACACAGTCCTACAATTAACCCAACGTTACTACCACCACCTGCTGATGGGATGGGGGTCGCCGGGGTTAATGTCGCGACGGGGAGTGGAACAGATGGACCTAAGACTGCGGCACGGAAGGCGTTGATTTCTGCTTCATTCAGGTTGCAGGTTCCTGGTTTGAACTCGTTCAGCAAGGTCGCCGCATCTTCACCCAAAGAATTGAACCGGGTTTTGGCCGCAGCCACATCCTGCCTGACAATGAAGGAATCAATCATTGTGCAAACGTAATCCTGCTTTAAGTCTGCGCGCAAGAATCTCGGGTCAGCGTCCACCCATTTTACTGGCCAGACTGTCCAGCCTAAAAGGGGTAGCCCTATGATCAAACCGATTACAAAGCCGACCACCGCTGTTACGATTGGATTTCGCAGTTGTTCTCGGATCTTATCCATGTCTCTGCTCCTACAGGTTGAGTCTTTCCCGCCACGATTACCTGTTTATCAGTTGGTATTGTAGAACAAATTTCAGATAAAGGCAACAGCAAATGCGGGTGTTGTATCAGCATTGTTGCAAGTTTTATGCCGTTTCAGTAGAAGATTCCTGTATTCGTTCAATCAGGAAGGTGGATTCGCATTTGATGCATTGAGTTTCGCGTTTATTCAAAATCACCAATAATCCACCACATTTCGGACACGGATTGGCGATTGGTTTTTTCCACGAGGTAAAATTGCAGATGGGGTAATTCGCACAGCCGTAGAATACCCGGCCTTTGCGAGTCTTGCGTTCAACCAGGTCGCCGCCATCCTCGGGGCATGTGACGCCGATTTTTTGCAGCAGTGGTTCGGTATGCCGGCATTCAGGGAAGGTGCTGCAGCTTATGAACTTGCCAAAACGGCCCAACCGGACTACAAGATCGTTTCCGCAGCGCGGGCAGGCACGTCCAACTTTTTCCAGTTCGGCTTTGGTGACCGGAATTTCAGTTTGAGCTTTCTTTACCTGCGGTTCAAACTTTTTATAGAAAGTCCCAATCACGTCCACCCACTCGCGGTCTCCTTCAGCCACATCATCCAACGATTTTTCCATCTTCGCGGTGAAATTAAGGTTTACGATATCGGAAAAATGGTGGACAAGTAAATCATTGACGGTGAAACCAGTTTCGGTAGGTGACAAGCGCTTGTTTTCACGCACAACATAACCGCGCTCTTGAATTGTCGAGAGGATTGGAGCATACGTGCTGGGCCGCCCAATGCCGTTTTCTTCCATGGTTTGGATTAACGAAGCTTCCGTGAAACGCGGAGGCGGCTGTGTGAAGTGCTGTTCCGGAATCAACCGAACCAGATGCTGTTTTTGGTTCTCCTGGAGCCCCGCTGGTATTCGGACGTTTTCTTCATCCTCACTTTTAACATCCTCATCGCGGGTGTCCTCAAACACCACCATAAAACCGGGGAATCGCACGGTTGATCCTGAGGCTTTGAAGAGGTAGGTTCTGTCCCGCTCACCCGTCACTTCGACTGTGACAGTGTCCATAATTGCTGCTTCCATTTGAGAGGCGACAAAACGCTGCCAGATCATTTGATAAAGTTTGAATTGTTCGGATGTCAGGTAAGATTTAATTTTTTCCGGCAGCCTCATCACCGAAGTAGGCCGGATCGCCTCATGGGCCTCCTGAGCTCCTACAGCTTTGGTGCGGTAATGGGGAGATGTTGGCGGGAGGTAATCCTTCCCGTAAGTTTGCTGAACATACTCGCGGGCTTCTTTCTGTGCCACCGGCGAAACGTTGGTCGAGTCGGTGCGCATATAAGTGATTAACCCGGTTGCGCCACCGTTGCCAACATCCAAACCTTCATACAGCTGCTGCGCGATTGCCATCGTTCGCCGGGTTGTAAAACCCAACCGCCGGGAAGCTTCCTGTTGCAGGGAAGATGTAATAAAGGGTGCGGATGGTTTGCGTTTCCGCTCTCCACGCTTGATTCGGCTGATTTGGTAATCAGCTTTTTCCAAATCCGGAAGAAAAGTATCAGCATCCGCCTTCTGCGAAAGGGTGAAGTCTTCATTATTAATTTTTTGCAGGCGGGCAATGAAAGTTTGGCGAACATGATCAGGTTTGAACTCGGCGCTGATGGTCCAGTATTCCACGGGGTTAAAATCTTCAATTTCCCGTTCCCGCTCGACAATCAATCGCAGCGCCACCGACTGCACCCTACCCGCAGAAAGCCGGCTGCGCACCTTCTCCCACAACAACGGGCTCAAGCTGTATCCCACAAGACGGTCAAGAATACGCCGCCCTTGCTGGGCGTTCACCAGATCCATATTGATGGTTCTCGGATTGGCGAAGGCCTCTGCGATTGCAGGCTGGGTAATTTCATGGAAAACCACTCTTTTAGTGATAGCCGGGTCGATCTCCGCCGCCTCGAGCAGGTGCCAGGCAATCGCCTCACCTTCGCGATCGGGGTCAGTTGCCAGATAAACCTCTTCTGCTGTCTTGGCTAGCGCCTTCAATTCCTTGACTACCGGTCGTTTCTCATTAGGAACGCGATATTTCGGTTGGAAATGGTTGTTAACATCCACCGAAAGTTCCGAGCGTAATAAATCACGCACATGACCTACCGAAGCCTTGACAGTGTAGCCTTTGCCAAGGAAACGACCGACGGTTTTCGCTTTTGCCGGCGATTCGACAATAACCAGTTTGCCGTTTCTTTTTGGCTCACGTTTCACTTTAACCGGTGGTTCAATACCTTGATGAGCATCCGTTCGTCCCATGCGGTACATTTTTGTACCGCATACCGGACATACCCCGTGCGTTACCGGCGCGCCGGCAGCGTTGAAGGATGATTGAGCATTTAATATTTCACGTTTTGTTTTACACTTTACACAATAAGCTTCCAAAAATACCTGCCTTACAAATAACGAGTTTGACCTTGTTCTTTCAATATTTGAACTGCTTCGCGGATTTTTTGCGCATCTTCACGCTTACAAACAAGCAGCACGTCTGCCGTGTCAATAATGACCAGATCTTCCACACCAATGGTGGCGATTAGCCGGTCCGATCCGTCCGAAAGGACCAGGTTATTTTGCGTACCGATGCTAAGATTTTGCGAATTGAGCAGAATATTGCCTTCTTTGTTTGGCGCCAGGACTTCGAACAATGAGTCCCAACTTCCGACATCACTCCAACCCAATCCAGCCGCGGGTAAAACCGCCACCCGTTGAGCGTGCTCCATAATACCATAATCGATTGTCTGCGGGATGATCTTTGGCCAAAGCTCATGGATCACCATTTCCTGTGATGTTGTACCCCACGCATTCCCAATGGACTCCAGGGTCGCTGCCAGATCAGGCATCTGAATCGAAATTTCGGCCAGGATATCTTTGGCCTGCCAGATAAACATGCCTGAGTTCCAGTCATGATCTCGTTCATTTAGCATTTTCTGTGCTGCTTCAACCGTTGGTTTTTCTTTAAACGCGAGCGCCTTGTTCACAGGCTGTCCGTCGACGGTGTCCAACAGGTCACCGCGGTGAATATACCCATAGCCTGTCGCGGGCACAGTCGGTGTAATCCCCAGGGTCACCAGCATGTTCGATTGTGATACTTTATACGCGACTCGCAGCAGCTTTTGAAAATAAGGAACATCTTCGATAAAATGATCCGCGGTCAATACCGCCATGACGGCTTGTGGATCACGTTTATATAAAACTGTGGCCCCTAATCCAACCACCGACGCAGTTCCACGCGGCATTGGCTCCAGCAGATAATTCTCGGTTGGAATTTCAGGTACCTGCTGCTGCAATTCGACTGCCTGTTCGGCAACAGTGACAACCAGGATTCGGTCAGGTGGAAACAACCCGTCCAGGCGGTCACAGGCTAATTGAAATAAAGTCCGTTCCGATCCCAATTTAAGCGTTTGCTTCGGCCGGGTTGACCGCGACAACGGCCAAAGGCGGGTGCCGCCGCCGCCTGCCATGATCACTGCATAAAAATTATTGTCCATATTCCCCTGCCAGATAATTGCTAGAGTCTTCATGGATTGCCATGAAGGTCATGGTGCCAGAATTTCGTACCAGCCCTTTTAATTCCATCATCGCGAGTGTAGCCGAAACTATTTCAATCGGCAAGGCTGACAAAAAACTGATCTCATCCACCGAAAGGGTGCCTTCACCAATAACATCGAGAATTTGCTGTTCGGTTGCATCCGCTGGCAGCGTTTTACGAGCCATGCGCCGGGTATTTACCTGCTCCAGATTGAGGACTTCCAGCACATCCTCGGGGTTCAGCAGAGGGCGGGCGCCGTTCAGTATCAGCATGTTGGTACCTTTGCTGTTCGGAGAAGTGATATTTCCGGGCACAGCCAATACATCGCGGTTTTGGTTGGCCGCAAAAGAGGCGGTAATCAACGCGCCGCTGGTTTCACCCGCTTCGACTATCACGACCGCCAGCGACAGGCCGGAAATAATCCGGTTGCGGGGCGGGAAATTGTTACTTTCTGGCGCAGTTCCAGGTGGATAATCGCTGATAACCGCTCCCGATTCAGCAATTTCTGCGGCGAGTTGCTGATTCTCTGGCGGATAAATACGGTCAACACCACTCCCCAAAACAGCAATCGTCCGCCCGCCTGCGCGTAACGCGGACTTGTGAGCAACGGCATCGACTCCGCGTGCCAACCCGCTGATGACTGTGATCCGGTTTCGCGCCAGGAAAGCGGCGAGGTCTTCGGTAACCCCGCGGCCATAGGCGGTCACCCGCCGGGTTCCTACAATGGCCACCGCGGTTTCATCTTCTGGCAGAATTTCGCCCTTCTGGTAAATGATCGGCGGAGGTTGGTCGATCTCTTTAAGCATCCTTGGGTAATTTTCGTCATCCCAGGTCAACGCTGTGATTCCGGCCGAAACCATCCTCTGCCAAATTTGTTCCAGGTTGACCTGACTGCGAACCTTTGTCAGATTTTCGATAATCCGGTTGTTTAATCCAAGATTTAGGAAATGGGCGGTTGGTGCGTTCCACGCGGCTTGCAGATCGCCGTCGAAGGCTTCCAACAGCGCACGCATGCGGACTGACCCAATCCCTTTAACATAGTTAAATCCTACCCAATACGCTTTCGGATCCATCTTACCAGACCCCGCTAATCCCATTCGGGTGGGACGACCTTAATCTCCCCCCGCTCCAGGCTGATTTCCAGGATAAAATTTTCCACCGCCGGGATCAGGAGTTCATTGCCATCCGCTGATTTAACGAC
Source organism: Chloroflexota bacterium (assembly GCA_021848775.1). Taxonomy (GTDB): domain Bacteria; phylum Chloroflexota; class Anaerolineae; order Anaerolineales; family Anaerolineaceae; genus Bellilinea. Next base: position 22,562 of record JAJZTR010000010.1, read on the forward strand.
ATACACGTCATTTGCCCCGGTTTCGAGGATATCATCCAGCACGCCTAAAACCTGAGTCGAGGAATCGACTACACGCAATCCTATCAACTGGTGATGATAATATTCCCCTTCCGGCAGCAATGGCATTTCAGATGTGGGCACATAAACCAGCTGGTTTCGCAGGTCGGCTGTTGATTCAGGGTTGGAATACCCTTCGAATCCAATCAGGATTTTTTTGTTCGCCGGACGAAGTCGCTGGATAATTACAGGTCGGTATGTATCACCAAGATAGACGGTTTTGCCTGGTGTTAGGCGCTCTGGAAAATCGGTATAGACATCCATGATGACATCACCCTTGAGACCATGAGACCGACCCAGTAAACCAATAACCAAGAACACAGGCTCGCCCAAGGGCGGCGAGCCTGTGTGATCTTGCTCGGGAGTTTCAGGTTGTGCCCGACGCTTCTTCACCTGGGCTCCAACACATCCAGGCTGGCCTGCTTTCCCTCGCGGGCTGCCGCGACCCGCAGCAACACACGCATAGCATTAGCCACCCATCCGCTTTTGCCAATTACCCGGCCCATATCTTCTTTGGCCACCGATAATTCCAAACGGATTTTCCCACCCACGCGTTCCTGTTGAACGTCTACCTGAGTAGGATCGTCTACCAAAGATCGGGCTATGTATTCGATCAACTCCTTCACGATTACTCCTTTCAACCTGGCCGGCATTCTGGCCAGCCTTAATCCAGCAGGTATAAAGAGAGGCTACTTCGTCTGGGGGTTGACTTTCCGATTGGCGTAGTATTCTTCAGCTTCTTTGAGCACAACCTCTGCGGCCTCTCCGCCTTTGACGCGCTCGAAGCGCTTTGTCAGCCCAACGCTGTTAAATAATTGAGCAACTGAGTCAGAGGGTTGAGCGCCATTCTTCAGCCAATGGTACACGCGCTCCTCATTTACCTTAAATGTAAAGGGTTCAGTGCGCGGATTGTAGTCACCCAAAATCTCCAGAAATTTGCCATCACGAGGACTTTCTTTTTCCGCGGCAACAACACGGTAGCTGGGTTGACCTTTCAAACCAACGCGGCGTAAACGAATTCGAACCATTTTAAGACCTATCTCCTAATTCTAGATTGAACGTTGATGAATCTTACCATAGGGCGGTCAATTCGGCGGAAAAACTTTTGAGGGGCGCTGAAGGAGCGCTTTTTCCCCGAAGGACTACCCAAACAGGCGTGGCATTCCACGCCCGCCCGTTTTCTGCATTGTCTTGAACAGCCGCTGGGCATCTCTGAACTGTTTGAGTACCCGGTTGACATCTTGGACCTCGGTGCCTGATCCGCGGGCAATACGGCGCCGGCGGCTGGCATTGAGTATATCAGGATTCCGCCGTTCCTTGGCGGTCATTGAGGACAATATGGCTTCGGTCACCCGCAGCGATTTATCGGCTTCAACAGGTGAGACATTGCGGGCCATTTGCCCCATATTTCCTGGCAGCATTTCCAATATTTTTGAAAATGATCCCATTTTGCGCAGCTGTTTTAACTGGCTGGCATAATCTTCCAGGCTGAACTGCCCGGCCATCATCCTCTCAGCCTGGTCGCGTGCATCTTTTTCATCAAAAGCTGCTTCGGCTTTTTCAATCAAGCCAAGCACATCGCCCATGCCGAGAATGCGCGAAGCCATTCGCCCCGGGTCGTAGGCTTCGATAGCGTCAATTCCCTCGCCCGTGCTCAGAAACTTTATAGGCACCCCGGTCACGCTGCGGATGGAGATCGCTGCACCACCCCGGGAATCACCATCCATTTTGGTCAATACCAGCCCTGTCAACGTGACCGAATCGCGGAAACCTTCAGCAATGTGCAGCGCTTCCTGACCAATCATTGAATCGACTACCAGCAGGATTTCATTGGCAGGGATTTTTCGGGTAATTGCCCGCAGTTCCTCCATCAATACCTCATCCAGCTGCGAACGACCCGCGGTGTCGATGATAAGCGCGGTGACACCGCCCTTTTGCGCCTGGTCGAAAGCTCTGGCAGTCAATTCCGGGGGTTTAATTCCGGGTTCGGTGAACACCGGCACGCCAACCCGATCCCCCAGAGTTTGCAGTTGTTTGATGGCAGCCGGCCGGTAAATATCCGCGGCTACCAGTTCCACACGCTCACCTTGAGCGCGCAGTTGGGAGGCGATTTTGGCTGCGGCAGTGGTCTTGCCTGACCCTTGCAAACCTACCATCATGATCACGCGCGGTTTCTGCCCACTCAGGTTCAATCTGGATGGTTCGCCCAGGGTTTGAATCAATTCTTCATGGACGATTTTGATTACCTGCTGCGCAGGATTGAGTGCACGCGACACCTCGTGACCAACCGCCCGTTCGCGAACCCGTGCGATAAAATCCTTAACAACACTGTAATGGACATCCGCTTCGAGCAACGCCAGGCGCACCTCGCGCATGGCTAAATCCACATCCTGCTCCGACAGTTTTCCGCGCCGCCGCAGTTGTTGGAAAACCTGCTCTAATCGTTGAGTTAGCGATTCAAACACAATTCACCTAAATGCAATAAGAAACGAACACCCCGGATGGGGGCGTGACCACGGCAAATTTTAGTCGGGATTGATGGGTTGGTCAAGGGAATGCCGCAAACTTGGGTGGAATAATCGGAATTTTACGGGGAATGGAGCATACGCAACTTTTGCACTGGATTAGTGTTAAAAAGACGAGATCATTGTATTTTTATTTACCACATCTGCCACAGGAGGATTTAATGTCCAAGGTTGCCATTGTTACCGATAGCACCTCAAATATTCCGGAAGATCTTTTAGCAAGTCATTCCATCACCCAAATTCCATTGCAACTCATCTGGGGTGAAGACACCTACCGGGATGGGATCGATATCAACGCCTTGGAATTCTATACCCGGCTGAAAACCGCCAAAGTCATGCCCACCAGCTCACAGCCGTCTCCTGCAGACTTCGAACGAGTTTACAGAGATTTACTCGCTCAGGGATTTGACATCGTCAGTATCCATATTTCAGCGAAACTTTCCGGAACCATGGATTCTGCCATTCAAGCCAAGAACACCATTGGAACGGACCGAATCGCTCTGGTTGATTCCCAGACAACATCCATGGCCCTTGGCTACAGCACACTGGTTACAGCCCGGGCAGCCATGGATGGCGCTTCTTTCGAAGAATGCCACAAATTGGCCGAAAATTCCGCTGCCAATACCGGTGTTATTTTCGTCGTAAGCACGTTGGAGTTTCTCCACCGCGGGGGTCGTATCGGTGGAGCGTCTGCTTTCCTCGGGACAGCGATTGGCCTGAAACCGATCCTCACAGTTCGTGATGGGAAGGTCGATGCTCAGGAAAAAATCCGCACCATGAAGAAAGCGCTCAACCGGGTAACTGAAATCCTGGTTGAGAGGGTGGGAAACCAATCCACGCTGCGGATTGCGGCTATCCATGCGAATGCTCCCGTCGAAGCCGAAAATTTATTGCAAAGTGTGATGGACAGATTTGATGATGGTGTCATCAAGGAATCATTGGTTACACATGTCAGTCCGGTAATCGGCACCCACACCGGACCGGGAACCGTAGGCATTACATATTTGACCGGGTTTTAGACAAAATATATTCCTGTGGAGTATTTCACCCCCCTCTCAGAACCAGGAGGGGGGTGTTTTTTTAACAGATGCCAATCATCGTTCATGATCCATCCTTTAGGTCTTCCTTTGAACCTCGCAAGAAATCCAGTATTTTGCTACAATCATTGGTTAGATATGCATTCATCCTTCGCCTCCGGAGAAATTTTTCATGCGCAATTACCCTTCTGTCGGCATTCAAATAGCAGATATCATGCTGCCCAAAAAAGGACTTGATCCCTATAAATGGGCTACTATCGCTGTCGATCAATTCACCTCTCAACCTGAGTATTGGGAAAAAGTTGCTGAAATCGTCGGCGCTTCGCCTTCTACATACAACCTGGTGCTGCCAGAAGTATTCCTGGGAAAGCAGGACGAAGCCGAGCGGGTTCAATATACCCAGAATGCGATGCGTGAATATGTGCTGCAGGATTTGTTTGATACGCATACAGGTTTGATCTACGTGGAACGGACTTCATGTGGCAGAACGCGTGCCGGGTTGATGATGGCTCTTGATCTGGAAAACTATGACTATAACAAAGGTTCACAGACGCCCATCCGTGCAACAGAAGGCACCATTGTTGACCGGCTACCGCCGCGTATGCGAATCCGTGAAGGAGCCATCCTCGAACTACCGCATATTCTGGTACTGATTGATGATGCCGATTGCAGTGTCATCGATCCAATCGCAGCAGCCAGTTCTAACCTTCCTTTGCTTTATGATTTTGACCTGATGCTGGGCAGCGGGCACCTGACCGGCTGGCTGGTGAACGATCCCTCCCTGGAGGCTCAGGCAGTCGCTGCGTTGGAACGATTAATGTCACCCGAAGTCTTTTATCCGAAGTATGGAGTGAGCGAAGACCAAAGTCCCCTCCTGTTCGCGATGGGCGACGGGAACCATTCGTTGGCGACAGCCAAGGCTATTTGGGAGAAAATCAAGCCGGTGGTTGGCATGAATCATCCTGCCCGCTATGCTCTGGTTGAGATTGAAAATGTACATGACCAGGGTCTCCAATTCACGCCCATTCATCGGGTACTTTTTGGCGTCAAACATGACCCAAAAGCAGCTTTGATCGAGTATTTTGGGGAAAAGCTGCGGTTTGAATCATGCTCTTCAGCTGACGAAATGACCGAAAAGGTCGAAAAACACACCGGACCGGAACAAATTATGGGGTTCGTCAGCCCAACGGGTGCTGAACTGGTTTATGTAAGCCGCCCGTCTACTAACCTTTCAGTCGGTACGCTTCAGCCTTTCCTCGATGATTGGCTCAAGCGGGGATCCGCTGACAAAATCGATTACGTGCATGGCGCCGAGGCTACCATCCATTTAGCCAGCCAGCCCGGAAATTGTGGGTTTTATTTGCCTGCCATGCAAAAAGAGGAATTATTCAAAACGGTAATTGTGGATGGCGCCCTCCCGCGCAAGACATTCTCCATGGGGGAGGCGGTTGAAAAACGCTTTTATATGGAAGCGCGCCGGATCGTTTGACGAATTTCATAATGCGCAGATTCAGTCCCCTCCATCCAACCGAAGGTGCCGTTTCACCCGCTGAAGTTCGATTTCTTGACCTGCATGTCGAACCCTGGGAAGATAACCGCCGGATCCGGGTTCATATTCGCCTGACCCCCTTCCAGAAGCCCCCTAACCTGGAGACCAGTCTGGTCGATGTTATGGAACGGGTTATCGCCAGCGCCACTGTCATTGAAAACATCGATTTTGACCTCGTTTTCACCCTGCATATCCGCCCGCCCGACGCGCCTGGCCCCTTTCGATTGACTTCTCAGGTTGAGTACGAAGACCTCGGCGTGGTCGATCAAAAATCCATCCGGTTTAAACTACCGGTCGAATGACAAGTTCAGCTCCCTAGGTGTTTCCTGACGGATTCTAATTCGGTCATGTAATTTTTCATTCTAAATATAAATGCCCGGGGATAATTCCTAATAAATTCCAAGAATGTTAATAAACCTTAATATATATAATAAGGTGAAGAAAAATGGATGGCGAACAGATCAATCACACCACCAGCGATTCCATGGGGTCAGCTCGGGAATGAAAATATTCTTTACAATCTTGTAATGTAGGCGTAATAAAATCTAAGCCGAATAACCGGAGTTTAATCAAACTGCTAAAATAATGGTTATTGAGGTTATCCCCTTATTTCGTAGGACCAAATAATCCTTGAAGCGCCGCTGGCCACTAATCTTTGACGATTTAACCTCCAATTCTAAGGTTCGCTTTTCGATTATCGTAGCGACATGGATTGGTGTACTCCTTTTAGGTATTTGGCTAGGCGGCACAAGTAAAAACACTAAAAATCTTATCGAGACGGCCACACTGCGAATTCCAAGCCTAGCCCCACCATCGACTGAAACCGTTGCGCCGCCGGCACCCACCCCATCACCTTCGCCAACTTTGGTCCCTGAGACTTCGTCTTCAAATCTTTCTCCTGCTGAGACTGAACAATTTTCCGACGGATTGCTTGTGCTTTCGCTGGCGGACGGCTATTACAAACACCTGTTTGTTTACCACCCAACCGACTTACAACTAACACGTCTGACCAATCATCCCTGGGATGACATCCATCCTGCCATCAGCCCCGACGGCTCCCGCCTGGCTTACGCTTCACGCCGTAGCGGATTTTGGGATATCTATATTTTCAATCTCAACGACGGCAGCTCGATCAGAGTGACAGACAGTTTGACATACGATGGTAATCCAACCTGGTCACCAGACGGACAATGGCTGGCGTACGAATCCTATCAAACCGGAAATTTAGATATATTTTTGCAGTCTCTGGCAGACCTTTCAATCCCACCACTGCAGTTGACCGACGACCTGTCGCCAGATTTCAGCCCGGCCTGGTCACCTCTGGGGAATGAAATTGCCTTTTCATCGCTTCGCAGCGGTGAACCTGAAATATGGACCGCAGCAGTCGATCAACTTGAAAATCGTTTCCATAATGTCAGCCGCAGTCCTGATACTTACGACAGTGACCCGGCCTGGTCACCGGATGGCAGCCAGTTGAGTTGGACCTCCAATATTGATGGCAGCCGTAAAATTGCGTTGCATTCTATCCAGCAGGCGGGAGCCTTCCCGGAAAACATCGCATCTGGCAGTGCTCCCTTGTGGAGTCCTGACGGAGGGACCATCATCCTACAATTAGCGATGCCTAATTCATCCGAAATTGCAGGGTTAGATACCAGCACTCACCAGCTTACAATTCCAGCGATTCCCATGGAATCTGAAATCTTCGGAATGGACTGGAAATCTGGTGGTCTTGGACGGCTCATTTCAGCATATTTATTGACAGATTCAGGCGCGCGGGTTTCACTGCAAGCCAATGACCCTGCGAGCCGCGCCACTGATCCGGTTACCGGCCGCACCGGTTTGGTAGCCCTGGCAAGTGTCAACGCTCCCCATGCTCTTTTGAGTGACAGCGTTGATGAATCCTTCAGTGCCCTGCGCACCGAAGTAGCCCGTCTAACGGGCTGGGATGTGCTTGCCAATCTGGAAAACGCCTATTTACCTTACACTGATCCCGCCAACGCCAGCCTGGTTGATGATTGGCTGGTGACCGGCCTTGGTTTTGCCATCAACCCTCTGCCAATGCAGGCTGGGTGGATGGTGGTTCAAAAAGAGGATTTTAGCGGAGAGGTATACTGGCGTCTGTATATCCGGGCCAGGTATCAGGATGGCTCTCAGGGTGTGCCCCTTGGGGTCCTGGCCTGGGATTTAGATTCACGGTCAAGCGGCAGTCCACAAGCTTATGAAGCCGGAGGTGCAGCGAATTTCATACCCGAAGGCTATTGGGTCGATATGACAGAACTGGCAAACCGATTCGGCTGGCAGCGCCTGCCGGCCGTGAGCAACTGGCGTACCTACTATCCTGGCGCCCGTTTTAATCATTTTGCCCACACCCGCGGATTGGATTGGGAAACGGCTATGCTCGAGTTATACCCGCAGGAGTTGGTCCACCAACCAACCCGGGTCCCAACCCTTACCTCGATCCCGACGGTTACCTCGCTACCGGTCAACAGCCGCACTGCCACTGCTCAGTATGCCGGCAGGCTGCTTGCACCCACAAGTCCTAACCCGCGGCCGACTTTCACCCCTGCGCCAGGGGAGAATTTCCCATGACCAGGAAATGTTTTCCTCTA
>JAJZTR010000011.1 GCA_021848775.1 Chloroflexota bacterium
TAGGCTATGCCGCTGAAAGCCGCGCCTAACCAGGCGGTGATAGCCACATAGATGAACAGCGGCGCGAAGACATCCGCGGCCAGGCCGAGAGGCGCGCGCAGCAGTAACGCTGCGATGAACATAGCCGCCATCCCGCCGATCAGCGCGCCGGGCCAGGCCAGACCACCCTGGGTAATTTGCCAGGCAGCCTGCGGGGTGGCCTGGTAATAGGTCGGGAACAGCCAGACGTAGGACGCGCGCGCGCCTGCCAGCCCGGCGGCCAGCAGCCCCAGCCCGGCGATCACCCAGCGCAGGCTCTGCATTTCGGGCACGCGCTGAACGATCTGCATCAGTCCCAGCGCCGCCCCGACACCCAGCAGCAGCGAATAACCGTTCATGGTTAAGATTATAACGCGTCAGCCAACCTTTTTTCTACGGAGCGGCTGGCCTACTTTCAGGAGCGTATCGAATGGTGAGGTGGGGTGTTGATTCCCTCGCATCCATATCCCGGCAGCGGGGTATTAATAACTGCAGAGTCATTGGCGGGGTCACATGACCTGCGTTAAAAGATATGCCCCAGTTAACACCGCGATGTACCTCACAGCACCTGCAAATTGAGCGGTTCTCCGCTAAATTTGTACCGTATTTCTCTTTGCAATCCTCCCACAGCCCAATCCTGGTTAAGGTTGAATAATGTTCCAAAAATTACTTTATTGGATTTCAAAACCGATCGTTCTTTCTTACACCGGCACTGCCCTCAAAATGGACGTCCAGCGCCAGGAAAAGCTCCCGACCGGGGCCAAAATCATCGCCGCCAACCACCCCAGCACCGCCGACCCCTTCTTCGTGGCATCCATGCTGCGCATGCAATCATTCATTCTTATCAATAACCTGCTGTTTCAGGTGCCGATTCTGGGGGAGTACTTGCGGCGTTCGGGGCACATTCCGGTGATCGCCGGCAGCGGTCAGGCTGCCATTGACCGCGCCCTGGCGTATCTGGCCAATGGCCACACCATCATGATCTTTCCCGAGGGCGACCTGAGCCCTGAAAACGGCGGTTTCCAACAGCCGCGCACCGGCGTTGCCCGCCTGGCACTGCTCAGCGGAGCGCCGGTCATCCCGGTGGGGATCCATCTGCAGCGCGAACGCTGCAAAGTTGTCAGGTCGAAGGTCAAGGGCAAAGACGAGTACGGGCGCTGGTACCTGCACGGACCGTACAACATCACCGTCGGCTGCCCGGTATGCTTCAGCGGTGACGTGGAAAACCGCCCCTACGTGCGCACGGTTGCCGAGACGGTCATGCACCACATTATCGAGCTGGCGCGCTTGAGCGAGCACCGCATGACGCAGACGCCCACGCCGCTGGCCAGCCTGCCCAATTCTTACTAGCCGCCAGCCTGTCTTGCACGGATCTCTTTTCCTTGTCCGGCACGTGCAGGTATGGTAGAATGAACGCGCCGGGACCCCGGAGGTGACTGGAAGGATGGCCGAGTGGTTTAAGGCGCCTGTCTTGAAAACAGGTGTGGGGAAACCCACCGTGGGTTCGAATCCCTCTCCTTCCGCTGGGTTAACAACCGAAAATGGGGAGGTGCCAGAGTGGCCGATTGGGGCCGCCTGCTAAGCGGTTGTCGGGACTATAAATCTCGACCGCGGGTTCGAATCCCGCCCTCCCCGCAGATACCACTTTTTAGTTCGACAAGAGGTGAGAACGCTTCAGTTGGTTGCAAAGCCACAAACGTGTCGCCTCGGACAAAAGCTGACCGGACTGCCCTCCGGAGCAGCTTTTTTCTTTCGGTTGGTAAAGTGCGGTCCCAGGCGTCTAAATTGCCCTGCAACTCCTGGGCTAATGCCATTGTAGCACCCAAATTCGTGTTTTGCAAGCTTTTTCGGGTGTTTTCGTGCCTGTTTTTCTCCGTCTGGAAGACTTCGCGACTGATCTCGCCGGCAATGTACAGTTCCTTCGCACGCTCAAGTCGGCGCTCGGCATCCTCTTCTTTTTGCACCTGATTATAGATTTGCTGCGATTGTTGCCAGTTGTAGCTTAGGTCACGAATTATTGCCACAAGCTGCAACTCCAGGTCATCGGCACGAACGGATTCTTGCGGACAGTCGCAGGTGCGTTCGATGCGTGAGGCATCTCGATAATACCGGCGGCCATAAGAAGAAACCCCACGGAACGTATTGCCACATTGACTACAAAAGATCAAACCTGTCAGCGGGAATGACTGCACCGGCGCGCCGCCTCTTGCTTTGCAATTGGTTCCGTTAAGCGAGCGCAGTTCCTGAACCTTATTGAACGCTTCCTCGCTGATCAGCACCGGGTGCTTACCATCGAAGATTTCCATCTCCCGCATCTCGCTGCGCTTGGTCCGGCGCCCACCCAATTCTTTCGTGCTTTTATACGGCAGCTTCCCAGTATAAAAAATCCGCTTGAGCATATCGCGGACGTAGTCTCGCGTAAATGGGCCTGGTTCTGAATAACCCGGGTGGCCCCGCTGGCGGACTTTGATGGAATAGCCGCTGGGGAGGGTTAACTCCAGCTCGTTAAGTCGCTCTGCGATTTTTGAATCGGATTGGTCTCCCTGCAGATACCATTCATACACCAGCTTGACAACTTCCGAGTCGATAGGATGTAGAATTAATCGCTTGCCATTGGTCTTATTTGGCGAATTATACTCGGGGCAATACCCTTTCCCGTTCGGCTCCTGGCATTCGGCGCACAGGCCCCGGCAATATCCGAAGGGTGAAAAGCCATTCCATAACCCCTCTCTGGCCCGTTGTCGCTTGCCTTTGATCGTTTCCTGACGTAAATTGTCCAAATAAATTTCCGCCAAGATACCCAATACCGTGAGCATCAACTTGCCCCAGGGAGAAGTAAAATCTAAGCGTTCTTGAACCGAAACGAACGAAACGTTGTACCCGCGTAGCTCATCGAGCGCTGTTAGCAAACCAGCCAGGTGACGGTAGAAGCGGTCCACCTTATCTACGATTACCACATCAAATTTTCCCGCTTCTGCATCTTTCATCAATTGCGCCAGCGCTGGACGGTGACTATCCTTCTTCGCCGAAATGCCTGCATCAGTATAAATTTCAATCAGTTCCCAATCATTATGTTTTACGTAATCTCGAATGTTCTTCTCTTGTGCGTCTAAACTATGACCATCCACCTGTTCTTTCATCGACACTCTGCGGTACCCCACCGCCCTCAACTTATCCTTTTCCATTCACGCCCTCCTAGTGCTATAATGGAATTGATGCGCTTTTATTGTACTCCATTGTTCGCATTTTTGTTCTACAAGGGACCAATATGGAAAAACCAATCGCAAAAGCCAGACGTGAATCTGTTCAAGCGCCCTATGATCCTGAACCGTTAATTTCGAGAGTCAAAGATCTGCTCAAAAAACATAATGAGAGTTACCGGGAAGCGTCGCTCCGTGCAGGATTAGACCACCAGGCAATCCGGCGCATCTTTGCTGGGCAGAAACCCCAGATGCATATTTGTATCTTGTTAGCGGATCACTTCGGAGTCAACCCCAATGAATTTCTACAAATGGCTGGCTGGCCTATTTTAAATGCCTTTGAAGTTCGTTCGCTCGAGCACGAAAGTCTTTCTCCCGAAGTGGTTGACGTGGCAGTGGCCATACAGAAGATACCTTCGCCAGGGAAACGAAAAGAAGTCGCAGAGGCTATCCTTACACTGGTAGAAAAGTATTTTGAGTGATCGGGGCGTTCCTTATCAGTGATGTTATTTCCATCAATCGTTAATTGACGAACACTCTCGGGATTTAAGAGAGGATCTGCCTCAGTGACAGATCCTCTCTTTTCTTACATATCCCTGGTACACGATTACACTTTCTGCAATGCCAGCAATCGGTCAAAGGGTTCGTGCGCGAGAACGAGGTGTATAGCTGACGCACCATCAAAGTAAATGGACAAGAACATGACTTTAAGTAGTCGTCTCCGTTCCGTTATGTTACAGCTTGCCCAAATCTTCGGGAAGTTTTCCAATAGAGCCACGATCTCGCACGCTTCGGGTTGTGTGGTAGGTTGATAGGTTTCCAGCCTTTTTCCAATCGTCAACGCTTTCTCATGGAACTGCGCCAGGTTGATATATCCGTTGGAATAGAGCTCTTTGGCCCGGTTCAGCTCCTGGCGCAGGTTAAAGCTCTCCCGTTCAAAGTCAGCCATACCATTGTCGCTCATGTAATAAGCAGCAATCATTTCGTACCAGGCTTTTGGAATAACAAGTTGCGATAAGAGCTGATTCACCTTCGCTTCAGCTAGATCTGACTTAACATTCGTTGTATGAGCTTCCACGAGTTGCTGCCACATTGTATTGCCGATCACCCCCATGCCCTCTTCCTGTAGCACTTTATCAAGTATTTCCCTTTTTGTATTCCCCTTCCGTTTTTCGTGCATTAATCCACACCGGTAGTACCGATTTCCGCTTCCTCCTTGGGACCCGCGTAAACCAACTTGATGGTTGCCATGTTGGTAACATATCCAACATCGACCTACTCCACTGAGAAGATATTCACGTTTGTTTTGGGTTGCAGCAGCAATCGGTGCATGTGACTTGGCTTCACGTTTTTGCATATTCCGTTTCCAAAGATCCATTGGATAAAGCGGTTCATGAACGCCCTGAGTCAATACCTGAGGATTACGCTTGTTGGTAAGTGGTGACGAGGCCAACAGTTTCTTGGGATTCTCCGGATCATCTTCCATATCGAGCGGACGAGTTGGATAATGGGCAACTAATCCTACGTAAAAAGGGCTTCGAACGATTTCACGGACACTGTCGCGGCTAAACGTCCCTGGCATTTTCTGATTCGGCAGACCCTTGGTACGGAAATGAATCATGGATCCATCTGGCAGGCGGAACAGATGACGGTTCAAATCATCGGCAACTTCCAGATCGCTCTTCCCCTGGGCATACAGGTTCACCGCCATTCGAACCCCATGCGCTTCGACTGGGTGAGGAACTGCGATCCGTCCACGTTGACTTTCGACGCGGTCCAGTTTGCCATATTGAGGGCAATAACCCTTTCCATTCGGATCGGTGCAAGTTGAGCATAGGCCATTGCAGTAACCGAAGCGAAAGGATGCATTGGACAGCCCACGCATTACCCGTTCGAGTTTCGCTTCCCGGGTGCGGGCGGAGGATTGCCAGATGTACATTTCTGCCAGGGCGCCAAGAACGTAGAGCACCAATCTCCCCCACCAGTTATCTGTGTCAATTTGTTCAGTCACCGAAACCAGGCGCACGCGATAACGCTTGATCATTCTCAGAAAGCGCAGAAGCGATTCGAGGTTGCGATACAGGCGGTCCAAACGATGGACGACCACGATCGTGATGCGTCCGGCTTTGATATCATTGATCATGTGCTGCAGCTCGGGCCTGCGGCTATTCCGTCCAGTCCTGGCAGGGTCTTCGTAAACCTGGTAGATTTGCCAGCCCTTTGTTTTGGCATACTCCTCGGAGCGATCCGGCTGAATATCCAATGAGTAACCGTGGGCGCGATGATCGATCCGTGACACGCGTGTGTAAATCCCTACCATTTCCGCGCCATCAGGCCGGTTCAATTCATTTACGTATCCCTGGACTTTCCTGTTCAGATCATCCAGGCTGTTTGGGATAAAATCCAACATTGTCAGCCTATCCTAATCATCCGATCTCTTATCTGATGTTGTTTCATTTTGAGTGTCGGTCGGTTGATCTTTCTCTTCACTCAAAAAGTCCAGATCGTTCTCAACCACCTTACCTGTAATCCTCCGGAGAGCCAAAGCCAGTTCATAGCAAAACTCACGGATTTTCTCCTGCGTGGCATGATCTGCCCTGGGGCCTTGCGGTTTGTCATCTGGTGCATTGGCATTCATCGGCCACCTCCAAGAGCTTTTCCGCTAATTGCCCCAACGCCGCATTAATAGTTCGCCTCTGATCCGATTGATCTGCCTGCTTGGTTTGCACAGAACGCACGCTTTGAGCCAAATACTTCACTGCTACATGTAAGCCATCGATTTGGCGAAGGAGCGTGGTATGGTCGTTGCCGTTCGGAGCAATATCATTTGTCAACATTACGCTAACCAAATTTTCGATCGTTGTGCTGACGAACAGCGAGCTCCAAGCGATGCGCTGAAGTTCTACGCTCATTGCTGTCAGGCGGGATGAATTAAGGTTGGCATTGTCTTGATCAAATTGATCTGCAAGTTTATGCAGCGACTCTGATACACCTAATACCTTGGTGTTCAGCACCTGGTCGATATCGTAATCACGATCGTTCATGGATACCTCGATGAGTAGAGTAGCGGTTTTGACGTGAAGTTCTCTCGTTTCAACCGGACGAGATTATAGGTTCTAGGGTCGATTTTGCTAGCTGTCAAAACCCGCAAAAAAGGTTGCGGATTCCCGCAAAAAATCGGCTTTCATTGCGGAAACCCGCAAGGGCCAGATAATAAAAAAGCCCCAGCAAAAAAGCGCCGGGGCCTGAGTTAGTAATTCGCGTAAGCTAAAGTATGCCGTGTTCTTGCGCCCAACGCACCGCGCTGGGTCTGGTGGTGACTCCTAATTTGTCGTAAATGTTAGATATGTGGAATTCGACAGTTCGCTCCGCCATATGAGTGCGAGAAGCAATGTCTCTTGTACTTAAGCCATCCGCAATCAACCGGATTACTTCACACTCTTTTTCTGTCAGAACACCGGAATTCGTTTCTGATGGAATATCGCGAAACTTTCCCATCATCAGGGTTGCTACGGAAGGGCCTACCCAATTCCTGCCTTTGGTCACAGAACGAATCGCTTCTGGGACTACAAATGGATCTTCTTCTTTCAGAATGTAGCCGTGTGCGCCGGCTTTCAGCATGGACGTGATCGTTCCTTTATCTCCATGGGCTGTCAGCACCAACACTTTTATGGCAGGATGGCTTTTCCCTAGCCGTCTGATAACGTCCACGGCTTTGATCCCTGGCATACTGATATCAAGGATCACAACATCAAGCGGCGCTTCATTCACCTTTGCAATCACCTCATCGCCATCGACTGCCTCACCCACGATTTCAAAGTCGGTATGACGGGACAATTCGGCTTTTAGGCCGGAGCGGAAAATCGGATGATCGTCCGCAATTAAAATACGCGTTCTCAAATCTGCCTCCAATAAGGTTATTAAATTGGAACCTGGGCTGACAGGATACAGCCCTGGCCCGGGCTCGATGAAATCGACAAACAACCATTCACAGCTTCGATCATTTCCTTGATGCCTATCAGACCGTAGTGTCTGTCTGGAACCAGTAGCTCCAGACGATCGGGCACCGTGAAACCCTTTCCGTTATCTGTTACCATCACTGAAACCTGTTCCGATGTGACTTTGACCCACACCTCTACATGATCAGCATGGGCGTGTTTATGAACGTTGATCAGGCTTTCCTGAACCAATCTGTAGATGCATAGCTTTACATCCTCGCCCATTTCCTGATTTTCATTTCCCTCAATTAAGGCGCGGACCTTGAAATCGGCGTTTTCTTCAACCTCAGAGATTTTGGACTGGATGGCTTCAAAGAAATCGAGTACATCTAGCGTTGGGGGGCGTAAGTCATTACAGATTTGCCTTAACACACCGATCAGCTCTCTAACTTCGGTCTGCGCTTTAACAAGGTTTTCAGTTTGAGCGCCATTCAAATGAGTCCGAATCTCAGCCATCTGGTAATTTAATCCGGCTAACGATTGGATAACCAGATCGTGTAAATCGCGGGCTAATCGCTTTCGCTCCTCTTCACGACCGCGCAAAACTTGCCGGTGTAGCCGGCTTATCTTTTCTAAATGCTTCTGGGCTTCTTCCAACAGCTTTACGTTCTCAAGAGTCACCTGGGCCTGGTGGATGACGACCTTCAGTATTTCAAAATCAGCCTCGCTCAGCGGTTCTCCATCCCGTTTTTCACCAAGAAAGAGAACGCCCAACATATGGCCGTCTTTTCCTTTCAGAGGAACCAGGTGTGTTGGGTGGACCCCATTCTTCAATATGGCCAATGGATAGGCAGTGGCATATTCAGAATCCCAGGGTTGAAAATCACTTGGTCCATTCGTGAAAAGTGCCTCTACATCGGCAAGGTTACATATCTGATCATCAGGTAGAATTTCTGTCCGGAGGGTAAGGCCATGTTCATACGTGAACCTTATCCTGTCGGACAAAATAAGACTTACCGTTTCCAGACGCATGGATTGCCCAATCACCTGGGCCAGGGATGCCCCGATTG
The DNA here is from genome assembly GCA_021848775.1 of Chloroflexota bacterium. GTDB lineage: Bacteria > Chloroflexota > Anaerolineae > Anaerolineales > Anaerolineaceae > Bellilinea. The sequence continues at coordinate 8,227 of JAJZTR010000011.1, forward strand.
ATTCTTGATTGTGCTCAGTTGTGGTCAAGGAGTGCCTCGTTTGTTCGACTACAGTGCGGAAATCGTACCATCCACCATACAGGATCTGGTTGACAAATCGAGTCAGGCTGCCGTAAAGTTTGACTGCGGAACCGGCAAGAATGACGGTCGTGACCAGCCCCCACGCCGGAGATTCGGTTATCGATGCAGAGATGAACCTTGATGATATAGAGAAGAAAAGGGAATAAAAACCGGTGAGCAGCAATAAAACCAAAACGATTGCTAACCCCCGGTTGATGGTTTCTTTTACGCCAATCAATTTATACCGGTAGATCGCGAAGCCATACCCGAGGGGAATGGCCAAAAGGGCAAGAAACGCCAGGTCAAAGGATACCCAGGGATGCCCCAGGATGAGCTGAGGGATCAGGATCATCGTGACGACCGGCAGGATACCAATCAAACTGCTCAAGGTGATGATCCCCACCTGGTTGCGTTCGATCACGTTGTAAGATTTTCGATAGGATTGCGCCAGCATCCAAATAACCACAACGATATCGATGGCGAAAACTGTAATTGTCGCAGCCCACATGAACGAGACTGGCACAAGAGCTATGCCCGAGATTTTCTCTATCAGGTAGATAGAGCTGATCAATGCCGTTACAAGAACCAAAGCGGAGCCGATTTGACGCTTCTTCAACAAGTCAATTCGTTTTGGAAAAACCAGATGAAGTTGGACTGCCGCCACTCCTAACCATAATAGGCCGCAATGGAGTCCGATCTTGGTCCACTCAGGGCCATACGCGCTGATTGCGCCAGACGTCAGGGTTACCACTGCGATCTGGCAAAGTAGAAAGAAGAGGATGGCCTGCTGTCTGGCCCGACTGAATGCCAGCACATAACTGCCAGCAATCCAGAAGCCCAGTGCAACAAGAAATGGAGGGATGCGTCCTAAGATGGCTTTTATGTTCGATTGGGCGATTTGGACATCCAGTTCATGCGTTTGTCCATCGCGCTCTACTTGGATCGAAAGATTTTGCCCAGGCGTTGTTCCCGGCAATTTGTACCAGTCTGCACGGGATATCTCTTCAATCCGAAGGATCCGATCGCCAACCCGGAAAACCTGTGAAGAGGGATGTCCGGCGTCGATGGCATATACGATGCCGGACGGATATCCCCAGTATGCCCCAATACTCGGTTTCTGCACGGCCAGCGCAACAGCCCACCCAATTAATACGAGTGTGAACAGAGAGGAGACGTGCAGAAACACGAGCAGGGATTTTCTCAATTTACACTTGCTCCTAACCAGGAAAGATGATTCAAGATCGCCAGGATCTGATCCCGAGGGCTCAATGCAAGCTGAAAGGCATTCAATTCATTTCGGGCCAATTCGGCGTACTTCAAGGCTTCCAGGCGCAGATACAGAATCAGGCTGTTATTCAGAGGAGGCGTCTCTGGCTGATCGGATGAGGAAGGAGATCGAGACGCCCCATGATATGCACTGATATGAGCAAGATAGGCGTTGGCCAACGGGCTCAAGGTCGGTTTTCTATCATCATGATGTGGGTTCCGGCCAAGATCCTCTATATCATCGGAGATTTGGATAATCGTTCCCAGACAGCGCCCAAAATTCTCCATGGCACGCAGACGTTCGGATTGGTTAGTGGCAGCGCGGGTTCCAACGTAACAGGCCAGGGCGAAAGCTGAACCGGACTTGGCTTCGGCGATCTGCCAGCAGGTGGATAGATCGGGGCTGGCTACCGAAAGATCCAGATGCTGGCCCGAACACACTGCAAGCACCGTTTCTTGAAACGCTCGCTGGATGTCCCAGGCTGCGCCGGCATCCACACAATCCAGTTCGAGGTGGTTAAGGATCCACTCCGCCACAAAAATCATACCGGTGGAAAGGTTTGTGTAGATACCACGTGCACTCTGAGGTACGCCGATCAGCTCTAGCTCTTGATCTTCAACCTTATCCAGCAGATGCGCCGCTAATTCAAGCAAGTACCAGGCACTTGCGACGCCAACAGCACGTTTGGGATCTACTCCGTTGGCTTCACAGCACAAGAAGGGGAGATAGGCTGGCGGTTTGCAGACTTCAAAGTGCTTGAATTGCGCCGTCAAGTGGCGTTCTGCCACCGTTTGAAGCAGTTGCCGGTAAGTGGGCGTAAGGTCCAGGCGACCGAGCGCGAACTCCACGCGTTCGATGATCAACGCATCTACGTTCATGGTCTCAAATAACCCAGGGTTCGGCCGTGAGCATCACATTGCCGGCGCGGGAAATTTGACCGGGCAGAGCCAGAAGGGTTTCCAGGGCTTTTTTCTCTGTCTTTTCCAAAGTGATGCCGGCTTGCTGAAGCGCTTCTTCCGCGTTTTGCTGCAGCAGCGTAGCGAAAGAAACATCCGTAGAAATCCGATAGGCAACGGTTGCGAGTGTCATTTCAATACCTCTCAAAGTGGATTTGGAATTACTCGCCAAGTTTATCCGCGCACTTTGAGATCGATAACTGGGATATTCCGCAAGAATCGTTGCGGATTCCCGCAAATTTTGGCAGTTGATTGCGGATTCCCGCAATACGCAACCGAGATAAAATTCACCAAACTTAATGAAATCGGAGTGGTCTTCGGGAGTTATTAGTGTTTCGGTTAGATTGTTTACTTGATTGGGATATAAAAGAGCAAGCACCAATAATAACTATTCCTCGTTTTCTGCCAGGACACCAACCAGCTTTACCGCTCTCTTTCGGTCACGTGTAGAGAGCTTTCCATAAGAAAATTTCAAGTGCTCGAAATCCTGGTCTAATTCAGGGGGAAACGGAAGTAAACCGGCTGCGCAAAAAACCTCAACCGGATCGATCCGTAAAGCACGGGCAATTTTTAGGCATATGTCCCACCTGGGGAGAACGCCTTTATTCCGAGCCTTACTGAAATTAGAGTGGGATATGTCGGCTCTTATGGCAAGTTGATTGTCGGTAAGATTGTTTTCGGCCAGTGCACTGTCCAACCATTTAACGAATACTTCGGCTTTATCTTGTGTCATAATCTGTCCCTGGTGGAACAAATTATGACATTCAGGGCTGTCATTGGTAGAACAGGATATGTTATAGGAGTGACATATCAGATTTTTAGAACCATATATTGTTTCCCATTATGGGTGACGCAAGTATACTTATAAAACCAACACTATAAGGGGCGATCGACTAAATGAACAGCGGATGCGAGAATAATTTACACATCACCATCGGAGCGGCTGTAAATGGTAAATTAGAAATTACGCACGAGCTTCGGATGCTTAAAGCCGCTTTATTGTATGCAGATCGGGTTAAGGTGTGTAGTTTAACCTCTTCTATGTTGGTGACCATACTTCCTTTATTAAATCTTTCGGAGGATCAAGCATTAGAAGCAATAGAACAATGGCTCCCTCTCTTAGGAAAAATTGAAATCGATCAGATTACTGCACTTATTCAGCAGTATAAAAACCTTAAGCGAAAAAAAATACGCACCAAACATGAATTGATCCTTTTAGGTAACCTGAAGAAAGTGCTTAGTAAGTTTAGAGAGGATATCGGGAAGGTAAGTGAGAACTTACTAATAACAGCAGGCGTAGAAGGCTTATTAGTCGCCCTACAATCTGGATTGGTTGAGTTCGATTTATTAAATGTAAACAGCCCTGATTTGATCAATGATTTTTTTGAAAAGATCAAGGCGTCCATGTTGTCAGGAACAACCTACCCCTTATTGGATGATCAAACCGGGAATCTGGTGAAGGCAGCTCTAGACGCAGGTAAATTTGAAATCTCAAATGCACCACTTGTTCGTGCCAAACAAGTGGGTTTATCAGCCGGTTTATTTGAAAAGTTACCTCTTCTGGATAATGCGACCATTGACGAAGTGATTGATGTAAGGAAAGAACTGGAAAAACCTCTCATTCGTTTTCGGTCTGCGATCATTTCCTTCTCGGAGGAAATTGAATCTGCCACCTGGGACAAGGATTTTCCATTCGAGGTGGACCAAGTGTTTCGCAGCAAAGTTGAACCTGCCATGCTCGACATTCACGAAGCTTTCCGTGCAAACAATCCAATCCAAAGATTGATACAATCTTTCGCCGATAAGCCACTGTTGCTACCTGGTACTTCCGCATTGGGCTATATGATATCCCAAGCGAGCGAACTACCTGCTATCATAGGGCTCGCGGCAGGGGCCAGCGTGGCCGCCTTAGATGGAATTCGCCAATGGCGCGAGAAAAATACTGAAATTGAGCGCAACCAGTTATATTTTTATTATCGCGTCGGTCTCGATCTTCAAAAATAATTGAGGTAATTAATGCCCACACTCGACTGGATCGGCAAAAAAGCCGTACTCAATCATCACAACGAAGTACCCTTTCACCTGCTGCGCTGCAATCCAGAGCTTTCGGTGGGCGAGGCAAGCGGCAATTTATTGGTGCAGGGCGATAATCTATTAGCGCTCAAGGCATTGCTGCCCTACTATGCTGGCCAAGTGAAGTGCATTTATATTGACCCACCTTACAATACAGGGAACGAAGGTTGGGCTTACAACGACAATGTTAATAGTCCCGAGATACTTGAATGGTTAGGTAGAGCCGTAGGAAGTGAGGCCGAAGACTTATCACGTCATGATAAATGGCTTTGTATGATGTATCCCAGGCTGGTATTGCTGAAGCAATTTCTTGGACCAGATGGAATAATTCTGATAAGTATTGATGATTTTGAAGCAGCCATATTGAAGCTGGTCATGGATGAAGTCTTTGGTAAGCCTAATTTTATTGCTCAACTGGTTTGGGAAAAAGGGCGGAAGAATGATGCAAAGTTTTTCTCCGTAGGCCACGAATATATGTTGGTCTATGCTCTTTCAGTTGAAACTTTGAGAAACAAAAAAACTGTTTGGAGAGAACCTAAGCCAGGGGCACAGGAGATTTGGGAAGAGTATTTGCAATTGCGCGAGAAATATGGTGATGATGATGGGACCATAGAACGCCTACTCGGTGAATGGTACAAAGGACTTCCACCAAAGCATCCTTCTAAAGCATTAAGCCGATACAAGCATGTCGACAAATATGGTCCCTGGCGAGATAGAGATATCTCATGGCCAGGTGGGAATGGTCCGAGATATGAAGTATTACATCCTATCACGGGTCAACCATGTAAAATTCCTGATGGAGGCTGGAGGTTTGCTACACCTGAAGCTATGCAAAAACAAATTGCTTTAGGGGTTATTGAATTTCGCGAAGATCATACTCAGCCTCCTTTCCGTAAAGCACACATTCATCCAATTCCTGATGAATTGGATGATCAGCATTACGATGACACGGAATCCGAAGATGAAAAGGGGGATGATACGAACATCGGTCTACAGGTAATGCCAAGCGTTATCTATAAACAATCTCAAGTAGCAATTAAAGCGTTACGCCGTATAATGGGCGAAAATGTCTTTGAGAATCCAAAGGATTACGAGGTAATTGCTCGTTTAATTCGTTACATCACAGAACCTGGTGACATTATTCTTGACTCGTTTGCTGGTAGCGGAACAACAGGGCATGCGGTTTTAGATACTAATTCAAGAAATAAAATTAGTAGGCGCTTCATACTTGTTGAGATGGATCCAGAGATTGCGAAAAGGATTACCGCAGAACGCCTTAAGCGCATTTCAGTCGGATACGACTGGAAAGACTCAAAAGGAATTCACCATGAGGAGGGATTAGGTGGCGGCTTTCGTTTCTGTGAGCTTGGCCCAACGCTCTTTGATGCATATGGACAAATCCGCCCAGACGTTTCTTTTGCAGACCTTGCACGGCATGTCTTTTTCACTGAAACTGGGCAGCCTTTGCCTGGCGGTGTCGAAGAAAATGCCCTACTCGGTATTTCCAACGGATCCGCTGTTTACTTGCTATACAATGGTGTGATGCGTGATTCTGGCAACGTACTTACGCCTCAAATTTTGGCCGATCTTCCCTCTTATGATGGTCCCAAAATTATATATGCCGACGGTTGCAAGGTTGGTCGCGAGCGGCTGCGCGAATTGGGTATCACCTTCAAGCAAATTCCTTACGAAATCAAGGTGCGGTGATATATGCTTCCTCTCAAAGAATACCAACAGCGCGCACTCGATACGTTACAAACCTATTTCCGTCTCTCACAAAAGCTGGGCAATGCGGATGACGCTTTTTACCGCCTGACGCGCGAAACTTTTGGACGAGGCGTCCCTTACCAACCAGTTGACGATCTGCCCGGGCTGCCCTACGTCTGCCTGCGCATCCCCACCGGTGGAGGCAAGACCTTAGTCGCCAGCCATGCCATTGGGATTACGGCTCACGACCTGCTGCACACCGATCATGCCCTGGTACTCTGGCTGGCACCTTCCAACGTGATCCGCGACCAGACACTGCGCGCTCTGGCTGATCCCAATCACCCTTACCGCCAGGCAGTTGAGTCGCGAGTTGGAGCTGTCACCGTGATGAGCGTAAGCGAGGCCCTATATGTCCAGCCGGCGACGCTCAATTCCTCCACCGTTATCATCGTTGGCACCATTCAGGCATTCCGGGTGGATAACACCGAAGGCCGCAAGGTCTACGAATCCTCCGGCGCATTAATGAGCCATTTTACGGATCTGCCTGGCGACCTGCGTGGCGGGTTAGAAATGACCAATGGAGAACCCAAAAAGTCACTGGCTAATGTGCTTTACATGCGGCGTCCGATCGCTATCGTGGACGAGGCGCATAATGCCCGCACCCCGCTCTCTTTTGAGACCCTGGCGCGGTTTCATCCGGCCTGCATTTTGGAATTCACCGCCACCCCTGCCACCCAGGATCACGCTTCTAACGTGCTGCACTCCGCCTCCGCTGCGGAGCTGAAATCTGAAGCGATGATCAAGATGCCGATCCGGCTCAAAGTCCGCCCACAATGGAAGGAACTGCTTTCGGATGCGATCGTACAGCGCAACCGGCTGGAAGCGGCCGCGCGGCTGGAACAACGTCAGTCCGGCGAATATCTGCGTCCGATTATGCTTTTGCAGGCCCAGGCGCGCAGCCAAAACAAAGAAACCTTGACCGTTGATATCGTTAGGCAAACCTTGATCGATGATTTCAAGATTCCCGAAAACCAAATCGCCCGCGCCACCGGGGAAATCGACGAGATCGGTGATAAAGACCTCAGCCAACCGGACTGCCCGATTCGGTACATCATCACTGTTCAGGCTCTACGGGAAGGATGGGATTGCCCCTTTGCTTATGTGTTATGTTCGGTTGCGGAGAGTAAGTCCAGCACAGCCGTTGAGCAAATTCTGGGTCGCATTTTACGTATGCCCAAAGCGGCGCGTAAAAAGACTGAAGCGCTTAATCTGGCCTACGCCTTCGCTACTTCCGAGAACTTCGGCGTGATCGCCAATCAACTGCGCGACAGTCTGGTGCAGAATGGGTTTGAACGATACGAAGCCCAATTGATGATCCAAACGCCGTCTGACCAGCCCGACCTGCCTTTATTTGGTTCGGGCAGTTCATCAACTTTGCCTGCACCGGTGTCGATTTCTGTGTCTACGCCGCCGGCTCTTGACGATTTACCATCCGATACCAGTGCAAAGTTACGCTACGACGAGAGCACCCAATCTCTGGTTGTGCTGGAGCAGCTGGAGCCGGACGAGGCCGATTTGCTGGTAGCGATGCTGCCAGCAGCGGTTATTGAAGCAGGCGTGAGGACAGCCATTGAGCGTGCGACACGGCCACAGGCAATCCAAGCAACGGCCTCGCCGGCTGAGCGAGGAGAAATCCTGGCAATACCCCAACTCGTCGTCCGGCGTGGCCAGCAATTGGAGTTGTTTGAAGAAACTGCATTCCTCGACCACTCCTGGAATCTTTCCCAATGCGACACCTTGTTGAGCGAAAGTGAATATTCCGGTCAGCGCCTGGGGGGAACCGAGATCGAGTACGACGTGACCGACAAGGGCAAATTGAAAGAAGAGTTCATCAACGAACTGCAACAGACGATGACGTTGTTTGCCACGGATCAGGGCTGGACGCTGGCAGAACTGGTTTACTGGTTGGATCGTGCCATCCCTCACCCCGACATCACCTTCCGTGAGTCGAACGCCTTCCTCACCCGACTGGTTATGCACCTGATCGACAGCGAAGGTGGGCGTGGTTTCACTCTCGATCAGCTCGTAGCGGATAAATATCATCTGCGTGATGCGGTCGCAGAGAAAATTCAAGCGCACCGCCAGGAAGCACGTAAGCAGGCTTACAACCTGTTCCTGCTGCCCGACAGCCAAACTCCGCTCGAAGTGCATCCCGATATCTGCTTTACCTATCCGCGCGACGCCTATCCTTACAACACGCTATACCGCGGCGCGTACCCGTTCAAGAAGCATTACTACACCCAGGTTGGCGATCTAGAGGATCACGGCGAGGAGTTCAACTGTGCTGTTTACCTGGATAGCCTGCCAGAAGTAAAAGTCTGGGTGCGCAATCTGGAGCGCCGGCCCAACCACTCCTTCTGGCTGCAAACCTCGACGGACCGATTTTATCCAGATTTTGTATGCCTATTAAGCGACGGGCGTTATTTGGTGGTCGAGTATAAGGGGGAAGACCGGTGGAGCAATGATGATTCCAGAGAAAAACGGATCATTGGAGAAGTATGGGCGAATCGAGGTGATGTCAAATGTTTATTCGTGATGACGAAGGGACAGAATTTAGAAGCGATTAAAGTACAACTATAATGCCTGCTGCCAAAATGTAATGATCTGAAATTGCCGAATTCCTTATCAGGGAGGGATTCATGATTCCTAAAGTGATGAGCATAGATGAATTAGCGCATTTAATCGGGGCAGAATCAGCGTTGATTGAAAAATGGTTGGTTCTGTTCGAAGAATATTTTTCTGCCTCATCGGTTCATCCTTATAACGGAGTACCAAGAATTTTTACTCAAGATGATGTACGGCGTTTACTTGTCATAGGATATGCAAGGGATTGGTGGGCCGAAGAACAAGATCTGGATTATTCAGATGTTTATGGCCGATTGAATTCCTCAGAAGAACATGATGACCGCTATATCGAAGCCGCATATTTAAGAGCTTCTCTATTTCAACCTATGCCTGAGAATCCGGAAGAAATGGCTACATATACATTGGTTGTAGGTGAGAACTGGACTGGGTCAGACTTGGGTGCAATTGCTCAATCCTACAAACTAGCAGGTGATGTACTGGTTGACTCTACACTAGAAACAGAAGAACCATGGAAATTGGCATATCCAATCCTATTCAATTATCGACACTCATTGGAACTGTTTCTTAAAGCAATTATCCACCCTGATAAACCTAATCACGATATTGGCAGTTTGATTAAGCTGCTCGAAGAACGATCGGGAAAGACAATGAGCGGAGAAGCCAAAGCAATTTTCGACCAATTCGTTGAAATTGATCGAAAATCAACTACTTTTCGATATGGTGAGAAAATACCTAAAGATGACACGATGATAAATCTCTATCAGTTGAAATATGTTATGGAATTTTTGGCAAAAGGCTTTTCTGAAATTCTAGGTTATTCTTATCCGTTATAACGGAAACGATCTCCAAATTAAAAGCAAATAACAAATTTTGTATCAAAGTAAAAAATTAAACCGACATAGAAAAGTGCAAGGTTACTACATATATTTTTTCAAAACCTCGTCGCTAATGAGTTCAATACCATTCTTCATCGCGTTGAAGAAATCGTCATAGGAGTTATATACTCGATCAAGGTAACCATGTGCAATAGCTAAATGCGATTTCGAAATAGGTTGATGCTCAATCTTAATGTGAATATGGGGGCTTTGCTTATAACAAGCTTTATTGCCCGCCGCATCATCTTGTTCTTCTGGATCACAATGCAAACAGACATACTCTGTTAAATTGTTATAAATATTCAAATAAGCGCGATATAGGTACCAATGATCCATTTTTCGAGAATCTAATGGCATCCAAATTTCGAAATACTGGGCTTGGAAATGATTTACAAAGGTCCAAAATCTCGCTTCATTAAAATTTAATGTTACCTTACCATGATAGGCAGTTATGGCATAAGTACCATATTCCAAGGGCCAAGTTTTTGAAGCCAAACCAATTTTCGGTGATTTAAGGAGTGGACCTAGTAATTTATTAAAAGTCCTTCCTCTTTCAGCCAATTTATCACTCTCGATGACAATCTTAGGCATTGTAAAATCCTAGCCCTGATGTTAATTCATCGGTTGTGAGTGAATAGAAATTCGCGACTTCTTTATCGATCTCTTTATCAACAAGTAAATCTGAATCTCCTTTGATTTTCTTTTCTATCAAACCCAAAAAATATGTTAATTGCCCAGAAGGAATTTTCGAGGGATCAGGTACAGGAATACTACCAAGTGAATTGACTTCTAGCCGAGCATAACCTCTGCTGTATTTATCGGAGTGTGTTGAAAGTAACCATGCTCCTACAGAAGAATTTAGAATGGCCAAGAAAAACTTCAATAAAGTGTCATCGGTCCCTTCTCTCGCAGTTAAGTAGGGAGAGCGTGTAATAATATACTTTCCTTTATCATCAATTGAAAATTTTGGTAGAAGAATTAAATGGGGGGTTATGAGTTTGGGACCAATCATAAGCTTAGGGTCTCTAGACCGGAAAAGATTCCACCATTTTTGATTAGTTGATAATTTTCTGCGTTGCAAAATATCCCGTTTAGAAATGAGGTAATCCCAAGTCCTTGGATATTGAGTTTGTAAAGTCTCAACAGAGATAATTTTTCCATCAATGTAAGGATAAAAAACGCTATACTGTGAGGACCGAGGGAGTGTATACCTCATCATATCTCGGTCTCTTAATAATTGAGGCCATATAGATTGTTCCCCAGCTGGAACCTGAGATTTTTGTATAATAAATACATCGTCGGCCCCTGTCACAATCCCTTGATTGACCTGCAAGAATTCCTTTAAGGCGTGAAACTCCTGTAACTTTGTTTTAATACTTTCTTGCACGGGTGGCAAAATAATCCAATCTGAGGTTTTAAATCTATCTTGGTCCACTTCGTAAATACTATAAAACTCATTGTCGACTAAATTCCCGACAAGGCAATCTTGAAGAGCATGTCCAACAAAATCTTTGCATAACACTAGTGTTGCCTTGGGAGTGGAGCCGGTTCCCAATACATTTTCGGGTTTCTTCTGGAAAATAAATAATATGACATATGTTCCACGGTCTTTAAACACAGGGATTGTGGATAAATCTACAATGCACTTTATCCAAGTATTTTCAATAAGATACGATCTTACTTTAGCAGCACTTTCTAGTTTCAGAAAAGTATGCGGTAATACAAACATGCCGTATCCACCAGGCTTGAGAGTGTCAACAGCAAGCTTTAAGAATGGCAAATACGAATCAACTTTTCCGTGAGAAAGATCCTTAAGGTACTCCGTTATCCGCTTCCTCATTTGTTCATTCTGATTCTCAGAAGATATAAATGGCGGATTAGCAACTACGACATCATATGCCCCCAAGTTATCTGGATGGTCCTGAATATACTTCAAAGCATCTTCTGATAAGGTGTCTAACGACCTCGGAAGCTCACCATCCATTAATACCATATACAACAAAGATAAAGACAACTTCGTCGCCTGTACGGCATTTTCATCAACATCAATGCCTTTTGCATTACTAAACGAGAGTTGAATCTCTTGTGAAGAAGCGCCATCATAAGTTGACGTGGTTTGTAATTCCAAAAGTGTTCGCAAAAAAATCCCTGAACCACAAGCAGGATCCAAGATCTTCATCTTACGAAAGACACCTGGCGTAAATTGTTCTCTTATGTATTTAGCAAAAAACTTTGCTATGAACTGGGGTGTATATACACTACCGAAGCTTTTCGATGATTTCTCGAGCGGTATTGTTGGAAAAAAAGACAATTGTGGAGTCTCTTCAAATCGTAATATTGATACGTAATGTTCATAGATACGACTGAGTGCATGCTTGGACATTATCGCAAAATCATATGGATAAGGGACACGACGGCTCTTATAGAAACTAAGCAATAGGTCATAGACAACCCCCTTTTGTAAATTGTTAAAAATATTCAATTTATCGTAGTCAATCAGATTATTTGGAAGCCGTCCATTAACGAATCGAATTAGAGACCGCTCAACAATATTCCTTATAGATTTAATTTCTGGTTGGTTAGTAAACTCTTCTAGTAAAGTCTGAGATCGTGGCCCACCCATTCGACTTGCATGATCTTCAATAGCACGAACAAATATTAGTGAATTGAATAGAACTGAATAATCGGAAAGTTGCGGAGAATTATTTAGTTCGGCCGCCAGATTTCTTTTCCAAAAGGAGATATTTTCTACTAAAGCATTATCCAGCGTGGGAAAATTGGGATTCGGAGCTTTCCCTGTAATTTGATCAAACATTGTTCCTTTTAAATATTCAATGTTTGATTGAGACAACCTATGGGTTTGCGGCTCGAGCGGCTCGAGCCTATTATAAATATAAGTGACACGGTCTTGCTCAACCAAAATATGCCAATCAATGAGGTTGTTATAGGAAATACTTAGTACTTTTCTGATTTGTTCAGGGTTTAAGGAGTTATAAGTGGCAGGGCTAATTAAGAAGGTTATTACAGCGGAATTATCCAAACCATGGTCGACTATTAAATGACCATTAACCAACTCATTTAAATCGGAAATAGGGCTCAACTTATCACTTGGTTCCCATCCAAGTTCTTGTGCAAAGTCTTTAAAAATACGTTCACTGCCATCCTTTGGTAAACCAGCCGATGTTAAGCGATGAATTATTTCGAAGCCATTCATTGGTGTTATCTCCTTAGTTCCTCTTGAAGGTCAAACTGGAGTTTGATAAGACTTGTCTTTTTACTCTTTATTGATTTCAAGAGGTGTCTTCGATTGTGACGATGAATAAGTAAGGTTTTGTGAACCATATTTCTCTTCAATACTAGCTTGCACTTTTTTGACTATTTGATCTAGAGGCAGTAATAATTGCCCACCCTTAAGAAGAGACATTATTTGTATGGCATCGTCAAATGTGTACAGGACTGCCAGCAATTGCTTGTTATCAGCAATAATCACTCCACCTCTAAGTCCAAGTTCGAAACTCATCCCAATTTTCTGACTAAATTCGAAACTAGCCTTTCGAATCATCTGTAAAGAAATCCCTTGATCCCGCAGAGACTTAATCGCGGCAGCCGAAACTATATCAGGGAACGTGAAAAAACAGCGACCTCGTGGTCGGTCAGCTGGTTGTGTGGGCGTAATTAAGCCAAGTTGCAACCAGTAATTTAATGTATCGTAAGATACGCCTATAACTTCAGCAACTTGGGGACTGGTCCAGAATGTATCCATAGATTGTTGGCAAAAATGGCTTAAAAAAATATTGATTTGCCATATATTAATTCTTTTTCTGCTAAATAGCAAGCATTTGTGTCATCACTATCGTATATATAATGGCATTTTCTGAACCTAAGCCCAACAACTGAAAGTTATTATTCCTACTACCCTTCGTTAATGAAGCTGAAAACCTTTTGCTAACAATACAGGCCCTGGTAACCCAGGGCCTGTATTGACTTAAATTCCAAATTCCATTTGACCCTTTGGTACCACCTCCTTTCTTCTCATTCTTCTAACAACTACCGTCTTCTGACCCACCCACTCGTCCCACGTCATCACCTTCGGACTCGGCACAATCACTGCGCTCTGTGTCGTCAGACTGCCCAGCGGATTGTGACTTACCTGCAGATCGTCGGCGAACAGAGTTTGCAGATCCGGCAGCTTTGCCCCATCAAGCACATCGCGCGCCAGTTGGGTCAAAAAATCCCCCTCATCTTCGGGCACAATTGCGCCGCCAACTTCATCGCCGTACACGAGCTGCGCGGCCTTCATCTTGCGCCCCATCAACCTGAGAGCGGTTGCTTCCATGGTCGAGTTATAGACCGAGAAGATTGCCTTGACCGGCTGCGTTTGTCCCAACCGCCACACCCGCCGGACGCTCTGCCACAAGGTGTAAAGTGAAAATTCCGGCTCAAAAAAGATGACGGTCGAGAACTGGACCAGGTCCAGGCCGGTTTCGACCAGGCGCGGGTTGCAGATCATCACGTCGATGCCGTTGACGCGTTTGGCGATCCATTCTTCCCGTTTGCGCGGGTTGATGTTTCCACCCAGGATGGTCACGCGTAACCCAGCCGCTTGCAGTGGCAGTTCTACGCGATCCTGAATGTCCCGCGTTCCGGTTTGGCGCAGGTACACCAGCACCTTTCGCCCCTGCTGTTTTTCGGACTTGCAGAAGCTGGCCAGCCAGTTTTCTTTCGGTAACCATTTATGCCCGTTCGGGTTGATCGCCGGCAGTTCCATCAGGGTGACTTTTCGCACTACTTCACCCTCTTCTCCGTCCACCTCATCGACTATCACCGCTTCATCCCGGAAGGCCGAATTCGGTCGCGCCAGGCTCCATTGCAGCCAGGTCGAAAGATAACGCCGGGACTGGATGGCGAGCTGCTTGAGTGCGGTCTCCATGCCGCGATACTGGTCGCCCTGATCTTCCAACATGTCGAGCGATACCACTTCCTCCTTGTAAGCCGGGAGCGCCAGGTTCAAATCTTTGAGGCTCAGGAACACGGTCGTGTCCAGCAGCCGGCTGACGATCGCAGGGCTGACGCCTGGCTGCTCTTTAGCCTGATTGCGATAGCGCCGGTTTCCCGTGAACACGCCATCGTCGTCATCCTCGTCTCGCCGCCGGCGGCGCTGCGTTTCAAGGACGCCATACAGCCGCGCCCAGCGCTTTTCATCCTGGAAGGCGAAATCGCGACGGACGCCTGCACTCAGACGATGCAGCAGCCAGAAGATTGAGGTGCTCTTGCCGCCGAAAAACGTGCCAGTGAGCGTCAGCGTGCTTTTACAGGCCGTGACCAGCTGGTGAAAAGCCACACCCCGATCGGATGCCTTGGCCTGAAACTGGTGGACCTCGTCCGCGATCAGCAGCTTGAAAGCTCCCTTTGCATGTTTGGCGATGTATTCGGCAATCGAGTGCCGCCGTGCGCCGGTGAACTCAAACAGGGCCTGCCCGCATTTTCGCGTTCCCCAGATCGGATTCCCATTGTCATCCAATTTCCTTTGCTGTCGGTTATCCAACTGCCATCCAGAGATCTGGTTGTTGCAGAAGCGGCGTTTGTCGGCCAGGTCTTTCAGATCCGTGACCGGTACAGCGAAGCCATCTTCCTCCTTTGTGATGATCTTGCCACAGGCCGGGCAGGCGCAGGCATCGACCCTTTTACCGGTCAGTGGGTGTTCTGTCTTGCGCATCACCACTGCCGGCTGCCAGCCCGCCCCGAACTTGGCTGAGGTATGGGCCACTACTGCTACCCATCTGGGCGTAGGCAATCCCTTCTCCTTTGCATTTTTTGCGACTGCCTGGTATTGCTCCAGAAAGTTGCGCACATCATTTGCCTCGACCATCTCGTTCGCGTTGCGCCCAATACGACGCAGTTCCCGCGCTTGTGCGCCGGGAATGACTTCCTCGATCTCGCGAATCCACTTGGGAACCAGGTGTGGCGGGCAGACGATCAGAGCCGGGGAGGCTTGAAGCAAAGCAATCACTGCTGCTCCGATGCTGGTTTTTCCGATCCCCATTTCGCCTTGCATGTTTCCCACACCGTTCTTACGCACAGACCGCGCCATTGCGGCAGCTGCGTGCCGTTGGGTTGGCAGCAATCCCGGCCGTTCCTGCCCAGGCAGCGGCTTACGCCCTGTCCCGAGCGTATCGAGGATCGCAGTTTCATCAGCAGTTGGATCCAGATTGTAGAGCGGCCGGTAGGTTTCTAATACATGCGCGGCGATCTTCTCGCCGTGCGCCTTCATGAAATCCGATAAGCCCTTCACGTCCTGGATCACCTGCACGCCGTTTTGTTTGAGCACGGCCACCGTGGTGACGAAACGGTCCTTGTAGGTTTCCACTACCACACCACTGTCTTTGCTATCAGTTTCCTCGCTTTTCTCAACGACTTTGATCACCCGCCCTTTGATCAACATCGGGCGGCCTTCTTCGTCGGTCAGCCGGACCGTTCCCATCATGCCGGAGGCCATCAGCATCGCCACGTGGCCCTTCTTGAGCGGCATCACCGGTTGGGCGAGCTGCGCCAGGCCTCGGGATGGATTGATTAGATCCAACCATTCGGATGTGTTTTGCACGCCGGCCTTCTGGGTGGCTTCCACCACCTCTTCCGGTTCCCAGTCCATGCGCTTGAACGCTACCGGTCGGCTGTTTGCACCGCGGATTGGGGATGAAACAAGCTGATAGACCGGCTGTGCAATGGGCTGGATTGGCACGATCTCGCTTTGCGCCAGGCTCGTGATTTCGCCGACTTCCCGATCACCGGGGATCTTGTAAGCCAGCCGGCGAGTGGCGAACACCACCACCTGCTGGAATTTTTCGAACAGCCCGTCGGGGAAGCGATAGATGCGTATATTCTCGTAATGCCCACCCAACAGACGAGCAACTTCGGGCATGCCCAGAATGCGTTGAGGGATGATGTAGATCAATAACCCGCCGCGAGCCAGCTTTGGCGTTGTGGATTTCAAAAATTCCAACTCAAGCCTTTTCTGGTCGTCAAATCGGTCGTACTCGTAAGGCGGGTTCAAAAAGAGGCACGAGATACTTTCATCGGTCAGGAAGCAGGCTTGCCAGGGGGCCTGGTAAACCTTATCCATGACTTGCTCAGCTTTTGCTGCCCGTTCCGGCGAAAGTTCCACGCCCCAGATTTCACAGTTGAGAGCCTGGCCAAGCTGTGAAGCCGCCCGACCCTCACCCGCGCAGGGATCAAACAGTCGAGCCCGGGTCTCGGCAGGCGCAATATAGCTTTGAATGACTTCGATCACCGGTTGGTCGGTGGGGTAATACCCCATCTTTTCGATGGCTGGTGGACGCATATTCGACTCCTTTGGGGGAAATAAAAAGACCCCGCAGGAGTCGCGATTCACCCCTGGAGGGGAAAGCGCGCCCCTCCGGGGTCAGTTGGGTGAAATGATTGTCGTGTGCGATCAGGCGGTGAGTTGCAGCGTTTCCTGCTGGAGCAAATCAGCGATCAAGCCTTTCCAATCCGCTTGCAGATCGATTCGCGCTCCCAGAATGCAGTCGCCGCCAGTGGTGAGGTCATGTACGTACCGCTGGTTGCGAGCCTGTTTCCACAGCTCAGCACCCCATTCATCGAGGATGGGGATTTCTAGGGCATCTTTGAGCCGGTCTATGAATAACCGCTTCAAATCTTGATCCGGGTTGTGTGCACCTTTGAAAACGAGCAGGTAGGCGTAAAGATCTTCCGGTTCCCACTTGCGGGGCAACGCATTCCGTGCGATGAATGCCACATGGTGGCTGGTGTAGTCCGGCATAGGCTGCCAGGCTTGTTCGTACTTCTCGACCGGCAGCAGGCTGACGTCGCCCGCGTCTTCTTGCGACATGCTCATTGGCTTATTCGCCATCAGCGTGACGCGCAGCGATTCCAGACTGGTTTTATAGCCGGTCAGACCGACATACACCAGATTATGATCGCTGTCGTAGGCAAAACCGCTGATGTAGCCCATGGCCTGTCCATTGCGCAGCTTGGGTACCGCGCCTGGAAATAGCCGCTCCTGCAAAGCCACACTCTGGTTCTCCTTTTTGGTGATCTTCCACACCACAATCCCAGCATCAGTGCGCAGCAGCTCTTCATTCATTTCGCGCAGGATTTCGTACAGCCCTTTCCAGGGGTGCGCGCCAGTGAACGTAACCAACATCTCACCGGTTTTGATCTGAATGGTTCGCGTTTCGGCTTCCAGCGTTGCTTCACCCAGGGTGAGGCGCCGGTACTTGGCCAGGATTTGTGGAAGCTTTGCACCTTCCTTTGGAGTGAAGAGATAGGCTCCGAGATCCGAGTCGTACTTGAGAAACCCGAAACCACCAACGCTGTAATCATAAGGGTAGGCTGCCCGGTCCATCGTCGCGCCGAGATCTTCGCGCGCCGGCAAACCGCTGCCGTCTTTGTATGCCGCGATGATGATCTTGCCCTCTCGCTGCTTAGCGATGATGCGGTTTACTTTTTCTCGCAAGTACTTATCTTCGTAGACGTTCATGTGTTCCTCCTGTGTGTCTTGTTCTAAATGAATGACCAACGTTGTTGAGAGACCTGAATTACAGCCAAGGTAATTGGGTTCTGGGGAAAAATCCCAAGAACGACAAACGTCGATCTCACATTGTGTAGTGAGTGTAGGGACCGACGTTTGGCTTTCTTGGTGGGTTTATCTGAATGATAAGGGGGAGACATTGCTCCCCCTTATTTCTACTTACCGTCCACATGCATTGGCATCAAAATATACTGATAATCCTCCTCTCCCCCTGTTGGGGATGCTTCACGGCCAGCCGGCCGGATGACCGCCGGCGTCTTGTGTGAATTGGTTTCGATAACCACGTTTTGAGTACGGATCGCCTCCAGTCCATCCTGCAAGAACTTGACGCTGAAAGCGATCGTCAATTCCGGACCGGTCACGGTCGCCGACAGCTCAATCTCGCTCTCGCCGGTATCGCCGGACTCGGCCAGGACCGTCACTTTCCCGGTTTGATCCGCGCCAGGTGTCAGGCGCAGCTGGATCACATTGCCGCCCTCGCGGGCGATGATGCCGGCTTGCTTGCAGGCTTTGAGCAGATCCGTAGTGGCAATCACGGTGCGTGTCTTGTAACCTTTCGGAACGATCACCTGGTAATCTGGAAAACGGCCGTCGATCAACTGCGACACGAGTTGCACATTTTGGGTGCGCAACACCACCTGCGAGCCGCTCGGCGGGATATACAACCTGACCTGCTCGGGTTTGGTGGCGCTCAGAACCCGGACTACCTCCTTGAGAGAAGACGCCGGGATGATCACTTGTTTCTTTGTCACCGCAGATGGCAGAGACGCCCGCTTGATCGCCAGGCGAAAACCGTCGGTCGCCGCCATCGAGAGCGTAGTCCCTTCGAAGGAGATCTGTACTCCTTCTAGCACAGGCCGGGCTTCGTCTGAAGCGGCGGCAAAGGCGGTTCCCTGGATCATTTCACGCAGCAGCGAGGCTGGGAGTGTCACGCCATTGGAAACATCATGTTCAGGGAGGGGAGGGAACTCAGATGCTTCGGTTCCACGAACCACGCCCTTGAATGTTCCGCTCTTCAACGTCGCCTCCGGTTTGCCATTCACCGAAAACTGTACTTCGCTATCCGCCAGTGAATTGACGATATCGGTCAGTGTCTTGGCCGGCAGGGTCAATGCAACCTGCCCATCCAACCGCGCGTCCATCCAGGTGGATACACCCAAGGTCAGGTTCGTTGCCGCGAGCCGCAGCTGCCCACCTTCACAGGTAATCAGAATGTTCGCCAGGATCTGCAGGTGAGGGCTAGAGGCTACCGCCCGGCCCACAATGGAAAGGCTTTCTGCGAACGCGCTTTTTTCAACGATCACTTTGCTGCTCATCGTTTGATCCTCCTTTGAATTCCTCGTGTAAATTACTTTGTTTCGGTTATCGAGCAATCAAGCCAGGCGCACAACGCCTGCACGGCTGCCCGGTCTTCGGACATCCGGGTCATCACATCCTGGTTAGAAGGTGGCTGCCATTGCTCCGCGATTCTTTTGATCACAGCTTCCAGATCGTCCAGAGAAAGGACTTGCGGTACGGCCGGCTGGTTTTTCCCTTCCCATTGCGAAGCCAACAACCTGCTGGCCTGACTGGATGGAAGGATGTAAGCAACTCGGTCTATGCGGTCAATCACCAACCGGCAGTCTGCCTCGTACTCCGACGAGCCCAGGTTGAAGCCAACCAGATGCGGGTAAATGTGCCGGTGCTGAACGTAGGCCAGGTAACCCGGCCAGTGGCCGGTGAACGAAATGTAGCCGTCCGAAACCATTACTTCATCGCCGCACGGCTCCCACCATAAGGCCAGATACCGCGCCTCTTCGCCTCGCCGGTAACCCACCGCCTGTTCTAACAAGGGAGCGGGCGGAACCGGGATTGAAAGAGGGATGAGATTCCATCCATTGGATTGAGCCAGGTCTTGTATCTTTGCATCTGAAACAGCCATTTGTATTCTCCATGTTCAAATTTTGAGGGGTTACAACAGCGAACCTCAGGATGAATTCCATCCTGAGGTTCCTTTGCTTTCTTTTGAATGGATCTACTCGTCGAAGAAGTCAGCCGATTCGCCGCCATCCACCCAGTACACCTCGTCGTCACCCAGGCGGGTGGCATTTTCGTACAGTTCTACCAGGGGGCCTTCGTCCGGCTCATAGTCCGGTTCCCACAGCGCCGGGTTGATTGACCTGCAGGTCATTACCCGATCGAGCACGATTTCGCGCCAGTTGAGCGGGTCGATTTCCAACAGGTCCTGCCGGATGGTATCCGCCAGGATCACTGTTGTTTCTTCGGTCAGCGTATCAGTGGGCAGGTTGTGAGATAAAACCGTCTGTGCGATGGCTTCGGCGATCTGTCCCCAGGTAACTGCGAACGCAGGTGCATCCGCCGGGTATCCGCTGTGAGCCAGTGTCTTTGATATTTCAAAACCCAATTCCAGGTTTTCGTTCATCTTTGGTTCTCCTTGTGATTAGCGCGGTAGAAAGGCCAGTTGGTAGGACTCCAGCGCCGGCAGGTATACGCCGCACATGCGTTTGTACAGTTCAATCAGCAATGCCAGGTCATTTCCGGCGTATTTGCGCAGCGTATCGCGATCCATATTGGCGACCTGCGAACCATCCAGATCAGGCAGTGGGTTCTGAATTCCGTAACGCTTGCAGACCCATTTCAAGCCGCGTGCATTGCCCCAGTTGTAGAGGATTCCCATCAGATCCACGACCGGCTCAGTCTGGTACTTCGCCAGGCGTGGCATCAGCGGAACTTCGATGTTCAAGGCAAACGAACGACGCAGCAGGTATGGCAGGTCAAAGCCCAGGATGTTGTAGCCGCACACGCGCCCATTCAGCTGGGCGAAACTGCTCCAGAAGAAGCGAAGCAAAGCCGCTTCGTTCGGAGTTTCAGTGTCGCCCTCAAGGCAGACTTCCGCGGCATTTTCCAAACCGCGCTGTATGGCGACGGCGATTACTTTTCCCAGGTCGGCGTCCAAGGGCGCCTGCTGGATCTGTTCGGCTTTCTTTTCGGTGACATATTGAGCGATTTTGTCGGCATCTTTGTAGTTGGCCGGAGCAGCGGGTTCCGGGAGGAACCCAATTGCATCCGTGTTGGTGGCCGTTTCAATATCAAAGAATAAAACCGGATGCATCTGTTTCTCCTTTGCTTAGTTGGGTGCACACCAGAGCAAAAGCTATTCGCTCTGGTGTGCGATGATTACGAAAATCCCATCCCTTTTTCTTTGAGCGATACCCAGCGGGAAAGGCCGATCACCAGGTGATCCAGCACCGAAATGTCCAGCAGTTTACCTGCCTGAACGATGGCGCGGGTCACGCTGACGTCCTCCGGGCTGGGAGTCGGGTCAGTCGAGGGATGGTTGTGTGCGATGACCACGCCTGCGGCATTGCGCTGCAGGGCTGGCTTGAACAGCTCTCCTACGCGGACCATCGAGGAATTCAAGC
>JAJZTR010000157.1 GCA_021848775.1 Chloroflexota bacterium
AGGTAGGGGTAATTGGATTTCATGGACTTTTCAGGTTCGTCGCGTCCGGCATTTTGAATACACTTCACCGGGCAGGCGGAGACACACCGGTCGCAGTTGGTGCATGCATCAAAATCCCAGAGCGGGTGGTTCCACTGCGACCTTCTCATCCGCTCAGCATAATTACCATCCGGGCGCATCACAGCCGAGAATGTGCAAATTCTGCCGCATACACCGCAGTCGATACAACGGGCAGAATCGATTGAAAAGTTTACCTTCCGCCGCCCACTGATCGCCTTCGTCGGACACCATTGAACACAATGGCTGCAACCTCGACAATCCTCTGTGATACGATAAGCCATCAATTCCCTCCGGGTTGTTGTGAAAACGTCCCTCACCCCACGTAGAATAAACTATACAAGAAACCATCTATGGTAACAAGCGTTAAGCCATACCTGAAAAGTAGGGCATTTTATGGTAGGATTTCGACCAATGGCATCTACGATCAATCCAGTCCCTGACTTTTATATCCGTGAAATCCCCATTTTTGGCCGGATCATTCTTGCCCCTATGGACGGTGTTTCGGATCTGCCCTTTCGCAGCCTGGCCAGACGATTGGGATCAGCGATCAGCTACACAGAATTTATTAATGCCATCGATATTGTCAATGGCCATCCTGACCTCGCCCGCCGGGTGCAATATGCAGAATTCGAACGTCCGATTGCATTTCAGATATTTGATGATGATCCCGTCCGGATTGTGGATGCCGCGCAAATGCTTTTGGCTTACCAGCCTGATATTATCGATGTCAACCTGGGTTGTTCGGCTAAATGTGTCACCAACCGCGGTGCTGGAGCAGCTCTCCTGCGTGATCCCAGGAAAATCGGGGAAATTTTTTCCAATCTGACACGGTCGCTGCCTGTTCCAGTTACCGGCAAAATCCGACTGGGGTGGGATGATACGTCGCTTAATTACCTGGAGGTCGCCCGAACAATTCAGGATAATGGCGGATCGCTGGTTTCCGTACACGGCCGCACCCGGGTACAGGGGTATACCGGTTCAGCACGGTGGGAACCGATTCGGGAAATCAAGCAGGCGCTAATCATTCCGGTGGTTGCGAATGGTGATATTTCTGCCGTCTCCGATATTGACAACGTATTCCAACTGACAGGCTGTGACGCGGTGATGATCGGGCGTGCAGCATTGGAAAATCCCTGGCTGTTTTCCAGGCTGGACCGGGCAGAAGTTAGGGCCGATACGGTACAAGAATTGATGGTCGAACATTTACAGGCTAGTCTGGCGTATTATGGGGACGACCGCGGGATTGTTCTCTTCCGAAAATACGCAAAACGACTGCTCCAACCCTACGAACTGCCAACTGAACAAATGAAAAATTTGTTGACTCTGATTGATCCAAACGAATTTATGAATGGCCTGAACCTGATCTTTCAACAGGTTCGCCTGGCTCAGCAGAACTGAGAACGCTATATAATAATAAATATCCTCAAAATAATAAGGCAGTCTGATGTCAAATATGACCCATGACTTGCTGGTGCATGGAACTGCACCAGCAAAAGCAGGAGATAAGGTTGAAGCAGAGCGATATCTCGATTGGCTTTTGCGGCGAAACCTATCAGT
This sequence comes from Chloroflexota bacterium, assembly GCA_021848775.1. GTDB lineage: Bacteria > Chloroflexota > Anaerolineae > Anaerolineales > Anaerolineaceae > Bellilinea. The sequence goes on from JAJZTR010000157.1 coordinate 1,618, forward strand.
AGGCGAGAAAATTGAAGCACATCACAGGTTAGCCGAACCCTCTGACGATTCGGTTGTCGAACCAAATTTCATCGGTGATTTCCTTGTCAAAAATCCAGGAGATGCCAGGACTCGCAAGAAATTAGCAATACTGAACGGGGAACTTCATCCAGACGATATTATCGACCCCGGTCAATTAGAAATCGACCGCAAGACTGAACCGGCACACTCAGACCCGCGAAGATTCGCTTATCTCAACTGTGGGGCAAAATTTAAAATCCCCCGAAATTTACTAAGCGGCAGTTGTCTATCCAGGGTTCACCGGATTAAATTAGTGATATTTTTAACAGCGTCGGGTCATCCACCCATCTTGCCAAATCCAATAAAAAGCTTGCAGCACTGAGGAGAAGAACATGCCCACCACGAGTAAACGCTTGATTTCCGCTGATGACCTTTATAAATTTCAAGTTCTTTCATCTCCCCGCATCGACCCGGGCGGAGATTCCATTGTATTTTCAGTTCAGCGGGTGGATAAAAAGACCGAAAAAAAATATAGTAATTTGTGGATGGTGTCCACAAAACCTGGCAGCCGTCCGCGGCAGTACACCTTTGGCGATCAGTCGGATAATCACCCCGTCTGGTCGCCGGACGGAAAGCAAATCGCCTTTCTTTCCAATCGCGGTGATAAAGAAAAGCCTCCACAAATTTATTTAATGGCTACGGATGGCGGTGAAGCCAGACAACTTACCCGGATTGATGGAGAGATCGAAGATTTCATCTGGACGCCTGATAGCAAAAACTTCCTTTGCGTGATTCGAAAAACGGATTCTGATGTTTTAAGCCGCGAGAAAAACCCCGATTTGAAAAAGCTGGGCACCCCAGCCCGCCATTACGAGCGGGTCTTCTATAAATTGGATGGGTATGGGTACCTCCCGAAAGAACGGTCGCATCTGTGGCAGATCAATGCTGTGACAGGGAAAGCAATCCAATTGACCGATCACTCCGTTTTTGATGAACAAAGACCCGATATTTCGCCTGACGGAAAACAGATCGTCTACCTGACCAACACCTCGGATGACCCGGATATGTTCCCCGACCGGACCGATATCTACATCATGTCTATGTCCGGGGGCGATGCGCGTAAAATCCATGCTCCGGTCGGTGACAAAGGGAGCCCACAGTGGTCTCCTGATGGAAAATGGATCGCGTACTACGGGCAGGAAGGTGAGGGAGAGGGCTGGCGGAATGTCAACGTCTGGATTGTGCCAGCCGATGGTTCCAGAGAAGCAGTTAACCTTACCCAGGAGTACGATATTCACGTCAGTGCCTGGACCATCAACGACATCGGCCAGCCAGAAACGCGGCCTCCGTTGTGGTCGCTGGATGGCAAGACGATCATCTTCCCGGTTTTGAAGCACGGCGCGACAGACCTGTACCAGGTGGATGTCAAAAGTCGCAAGCTGACCAGTCTGATTACCTCTCAGGGCGTTGTATCTGCCACTACCTGCGATTACCACCAGACAAAAATCGCGTACATGTTCGGCACTCTGGATGATCCTGGTCAAATATTTGTGGCAAATCTGAAAAACGGTAAAGTTGCCAATCCCCGCCAGCTTACCAAATTCAATCGAGAATGGCTTGACCGCGTCGATCTGGGGACGAAAGAAGAAGTCTGGTTCGAAGGGAAAGACGGCAACCGCCTGCAAGGTTGGATTATCAAACCGCCCAACTTCGATCCAGCGAAAAAGTACCCCTCCATCATGGAAATCCACGGCGGGCCGCTGACCCAGTACGGTTTCCTCTTCATGCACGAGTTTTACTACCTGGCCTCCCAAGGTTTCGTGGTTTACTTCTCCAACCCACGCGGGGGGCGCGGCTATGGTGAAAAACATGCCGGTGCAATCTTCCAGGATTGGGGAAGCGCGGATTATAGCGATTTGATGGCCTGGGCGGATTACGCGGCTAAATTGCCGTATATCGACCCAGACCGCATGGGGGTGACCGGCGGCAGTTACGGCGGGTATATGACGGTTTGGATCATCGGGCACACGCAGCGCTTCAAGGCAGCTGTCACGCAGCGCTGTGTATCCAATTTTGTTTCGATGTGGGGTTCCAGCGATTTCAACTGGGCTTTCCAACAAGAATTGAATAATAAGGCTCCTTTCGAAGATTTGCAGAATTATTGGGATCACTCGCCCATTGCCTACATTGGCAACGCTAAAACTCCGACACTGGTCATCCACAATGAAATGGACCTGCGCTGCCCGATCGAACAGGGCGAACAGGTATTCGTTGCCCTCAAACGGCTGGGCGTGGACACCGAATTCGTGCGCTTTCCTGACGAGTTTCACGGGTTGTCCCGCACCGGGCGCACCGACCGCCGCATTTTACGTTTGAATCACATCGCGCGCTGGTTCAAGAAATATTTACAGGATTGATCTCCGTTGATCCACCCGAATCTCCCCTTTATCGACCTGCACCGTCATCTGGATGGTTCCACTCGGCTGGAAACCATCCTCGATCTGGGGCGCAAACACAACCTGCCGCTGCCAGCCTGGGATGCGGAATCCCTCCGGCCGCATGTCCAGGTCACCGACCCGCAGCCAGGGGTGATGGCTTTTCTCGCAAAATATAAATGGTTGATCGCGGTTCTGGTCGATTACGATGCCTGCCGCCGGATTGCTTATGAAAATGTCGAGGACTTGCTGCGAGAGCAGATCGATTATGCTGAACTCCGTTTCAGCCCGTGGTTCATGGCCGAGGGCAACGGGTTGGATCCGCAGGGGGTCGTTGAAGCGGTGGTGGACGGTGTGGAAGCCGGGGTGCGCGACTTTGGCGTGCCGGTGCAGCTTATTGGCATCCTTTCGCGCACCTACGGACCGGAAATCTGCACCCAGGAATTACAGTCATTATTGGCATATAAGGATCATCTGGTAGCCGTAGATCTGGCAGGCGATGAAGCCAGGTTTCCAGCCAGGCTATTTATTGACCATTTTAAGAAGGTCCGCACAGCTGGCTTGCATGTCACTGTTCATGCTGGAGAATCGGATGGGGCTGACAGTATCCGCGATGCAGTCGATCTGCTTGGAGCAGAGCGCATCGGCCATGCAGTGCGCGCCTTCGAATCTCCGGCTGTCATCGAGATGCTGCGCAGCCGCCATATCGGTATCGAGACTAACCTGACCAGCAATGTGCAGACCTCCACAGTAGAGAGTTTTGCCGCCCACCCGCTGCGCAGGTTTTTAGAAGCCGGGTTGATGGCAACCATCAACACCGATGATCCTGGAATTTCCGCCATAACCCTGAAGCATGAATTCCTTGTGGCTGCACAAGCCGCCGGGTTGACCCGCCAGCAAATCCAACAGGCTCAAGCGAATGCCTTGGAAACTGCCTTCTTGCACCCACTCGATAAACAAACGCTGCTGGCAGCTAAAAAGGAATAATAAGAGAATATCCATGGCGATAAAATCACTGGAATTACCCGGCCGCAACAAGCCGTACGTTATGGCGCACCGGGGAAATCGCGTTCACTGCCCAGAAAATACACTGGCTTCTTTTCAGCGCGCGATCGATGAGGGAGCGGACATTATCGAAACCGATTTACACCTGTCCGGGGACGATAATTTTGTCTGTATTCACGACGCCACCCTCGACCGCACCACCAATGGGACCGGTCCAGTGGCAGATAAGACTCTTGAGGAACTCAAACAGCTTTCAGCCTCCTACGGTAGGCCTGAATTTGAGGCTGAGCGAATCCCGACACTGGATGAATTGATCCTGCTGCTGCCACCAGACCGCGCTCTGGCGCTGGAACTCAAGACCAATCGATTTCTGAACCCTGCGATAGCGCGTCAGTTGGTAAATCAACTGCGCCGGGGGGGAATATTTGATCGAACGGTCTTGTTGTCGTTCCACCTGGATTATATGCAATCCGTCCAACGTGAAGCCCCTGAAATCCCGATCGGATTGATCAGCCTGACGAATCCATTTCCGAGGAAAGATGTCCAGCTGACAGGTGTTTTTTGGCCGGCTTTACTGATTAATCCTTTTTACGTTTGCATTGCACACCACAACCGGCAGGCGGCCTGTCCGCTGGATCCAACCCCCGACAAACGGCTGCGCTGGTACAAGCGCATGGGATTCGATGCCATTCTCAGCGATGATCCGGGGAAGACCATTAATTTGCTGCGCAGCCTGTAGCAATTAAAACAGCCGGGCTATATCCACCCGCGCAGGCTATAAACCAGCAAACCGATATATTCTTTCAGGCTGGCGGTGGTCTGTGAAAGCGCGCCTGCATTGGGTATCAGATTAATGACCTGTGAGCCAAAACTGCCCTGCCAGAGATCCTGCCAGGCATAATCCGGCACCGAAAAATCTGCCGGGGCGGGTATGACCTCGATTCCCTGTTTCTCGAAAAGGCCTACCGACCGCGGCATATGGGATGCCGAGGTCACGAGGACAATC
>JAJZTR010000158.1 GCA_021848775.1 Chloroflexota bacterium
TTCCCGAACGTAAAACCTGACGGTCATTCTGGAGAAGTGCTGGCTGCTCTTAAAGCCTGAAGCAGCCAACAACCGCTTGATCTAAGGTAATCAAAGGGAATCTAAAACCGCCAGGGATTCCCTTGTATTCAGACAGATACATATCCTCAAGCAGATGCGTGGACCGACAAACAATCACGGAGCGCGGGAGCAGCTTCTCAGCGAAGGCTTGTTTTGCTGGTCCTCTAACCGATTCTGAATGGATTAATTAGTCAGCAGGGATCGGGGAAGTATCTTCTTTTGGCTCGGCGACCGAAAGAACGTAACTGCCATACTCATTCGCGGACTTGACCAAACCTTCCAGGGTATGAGTCACCATGTAATTGATCATTTTTGATTGCAGGTCATCCCACATCGATTGCGTTGCGCAGCTTTCCTGGCGCTGGCAGGTCTCGGGGCATTCCACGCACGGCGCGATGTTGACCGGGCCTTCCAAAACTTCGGCAATTTTTAAGACCGTGATTGTATCAGCGGGCGAATTCAACCGCAGACCACCACGAGGACCAGGTGATGCTTTAATCAGGCCCGATTGCATTAAAGTGTGCGCTATTTGATGGAGAAATGGCAGTGGGATATTTAATTGCTCTGACAAGCGGGCACTGGGGATGGGACGATCTCCATCATTGGCTGCTAATGCGATCATTAACTGCAAACCATAATCAAGACGACGGCTTATACGAAACATTGTTCACCTCTAAGGTAAAGATTTATGTCAAGGATAAACAATATCGGCTGAATCGGTAAGTGACATTGTTAATATCTGAACATGTATTTATTCACATAAATTTGACTATATTTATTCACGATAGCACTATCATTTATCCATAAACAAAGTTATAATTAGAAAAATTAATGTACAATTAATTTTCACACTCAATGGAGGAGATTCATGAAGCGTTCTTTGTTTGTGATATTTACGGTTCTGGTACTGAGTACTGTACTGCTGGCTGCCTGCGGTGGAGGAACAACCACTTCTTCAGAACCCGAACCCCCGGCCGAATATGCCGGAAAGTCCAATCCATTCGGCAATCAGGCTGATGCAGTGGCTGCTGGAGAGGCGTTATTCGCCGAACGCTGCGCCTCCTGCCATGGCCCCGAAGGCGCCGGTGATGGTGCGGCTGCCGCTTCATTAGATCCGAAGCCCGCCGACCTGTCAGTTAAACTTCCAGAAGGAGATGATTTCCTTTTCTGGCGAATTATGGACGGCGGTGCCATGGAGCCCTGGAATTCATCCATGCCGGCCCACAAGGGAATCTTGACCGAAGACCAGGTCTGGCAGTTGGTTAGCTACATCCGATCACTACCTCAATAGATCAGATATCCCAAATCCGGGATCTAAAAAGCAAGATGGATATTTCCATCTTGCTTTTTGTTTGTTTTTGGATCATCGATACCAGGATGAGGTTCATTCGTCCTTGATGCATCGAACCGGTTCCTTGCTCGCATTTCAGGGTACAATCAATGTATGAAACGCCTGTCAATGAAGGGACAGCCAGCACGACTTCTCATACCGGGCGGCGTGTTCATTGGGATACTGATTCTCTCCGCTCTAGTATGGAGCATCGTTAGGGGAACCAATGCCGTCCTTGGGGTAAAACTGGCTTACGGGGGGAGTACACTGATGTTGGCTTTCAGCCTTTCCTTGTTAAGCTGGAATTGGTTATCTCGACGCCGTGTAGAACAAGAACCCAGCGCGAGGGATGCTACGAACATCGCTGAACGCGAGTCGCTCCAGCGTCGTCTGGATGGGATGGTTCAACTTAATGAATTGCTGATCGATGCGCAAAACGAAGAAGAATTGATCGAAGAAGCGCTGAAAATAATCAGCGGGGTGGTTGGATCGGCTGGGGCATCATTCGTCCCCTACGATGAATGGGGGCAGCCTTTGCGAGCCCATATTTATGGCGCGTATCCCGCACCGGTGCTGCGAGCCTGGTCTGAACATCTCAGTTCGCCGGTTGTGCGTCAGCGCTGCCAGGTCTGCAAGGATCTCAAAGGCGATCTGGAAAACGAGTGTCCTCTACTCGATGCGCCCTTCACAGATATCTTGAAGATTTATTGCCTGCCGCTCAAGCGCAATGACAGGGCGGTCGGAATCGTTAATCTTTATCTGAGAGCAGACCAGGAAATCTCCTCCGAGTTGAATGATTACCTGGTGACACTGCTGGATGAAATGGCACTTGCCATTGAAATTACCCGCCTACGAAACCAGGAATTGATTACCTTGCGTCAACTGCAGTTGGCACACAGCCAGCCGGAAGAATTGAATGCTATTGTTTCAAAACTGGTCGATGGGTTGCGTGAGGTACTGGATTTCAAAAATTCTCGAACGATATTCCGACCAGCCGAACCGGGTTTTTCTGGTTTTGAGTTTTTGGCTGGAAATGACCCGTGGCTAACTTCTGATGAGGCGTCCGATATGCTTCACCAAGGAATGCAAATGGCGATTTCAAATACTCCTACAATCCAGATGCAGCCGCACAAAGATGGGACCGGACTGCTCCTGCTTCCATTTAGATTGCCAGAAGGAACAATTATTGGTGCAGTAATTATGACCGGAGCGCGATTAATGGAAATTCAACCTCGCCAATCCGCCTTGATCGAGACGGTGACCACTCAGGCAGCCTTGTTAGTCGAAAATGAACGCCGGCGGCTTGAGACGGAATACCGCACGATTATTCAGGAACGGGTCCGGCTGGCGCGAGAAATTCATGACAGCCTGGCCCAAACCCTGGCGTACTTGAAACTGACATCAGCACAAATGCAGACCCAACTTGCCCAGGGTGATCTCTTGCGGCTTGCACAAAGCCTGCAGCACAGTCATGAAGCCTTATCCGAAGCATATTTAGAGACTCGCCAGGCGATCGATAATTTACGTTTTGCTCCTCAACAAGACATTGTCTCTTGGTTAGGTCAGATTGCTATTAACTTTGAGCAAACCAATGCTTTGAAAGTTCAGCTCACGATCCCCGAACGGTTATCTCAGATCAGTTCTGAGGTTCAGGCGCAGCTTGTGCGCATTATTCAAGAAGCGCTGAGCAATATACGCAAACATTCCCAGGCATCCAATGTGTGGATTAATGTGAGAGAATGGAATGACATGTTAATCTTCGATATCAGTGATGATGGGATTGGTTTTTCAGCTGAGGATGTACCTGATTTGTCACGACACGGATTGCGTGGAATGCGCGAAAGAGCAGAATTGATTGGCGCCGAGTTTCAAATTATCAGTCAAACTAGCCGTGGAACCACAATTCATATCGAAGTACCCGTTCATTATCAGGAGACTGCAGCATGAGGAATGTCCCCCTCCGTTTGGTCGTGGTTGATGACCATGTGCTATTTCGCCGCGGCCTGGTCGGTTTGCTGAATGATATGGCTGAATTCAAGGTTGTCGGTGAGGCTGGCAATGGCAGGGAAGCTTTGACGGTGATCCAGGCAGAGCAACCCGATCTCGTGCTGTTGGATGTCAACATGCCAGATATGGATGGGATTCAAACCGTAGAGGCGCTGAGAAAAGTTCGTTTGCCGCTGCATATCCTCATGCTGACCATTTCTCAGCATGAAGAAGATTTGATGAGCGCTATCCGTATGGGTGCCGATGGCTATTTGCTTAAGAATACAGAACCAGAGGACCTGCGCAGGTCTATTCTGAGGGTGGCTGAAGGCGAAGGGGCGTTATCACCTGAGGTGACCGGTACGGTAATGCGTGCCCTGGCGCGTCAATCTGAGGTTTCCGACCAACAGAAGCTTTCTGACCGCGAATTGGAGGTTCTGGCTTGCCTGGCAGATGGTCTTACGACAAGCCAGATAGCTTCCCGCTTATTCATCTCTGAAAATACGGTAAAAACCCACGTCCGCCATATTCTGGAAAAGCTGGAGGCTTCGAATAGAACCGAAGCGGTCTCCAAGGCTATTCAGTTGGGAATGATTCAAAAAACCTGAGCGACCAGGTTTAACCCCGGAGCAGATTAGACGGCTGTCATTTGTCACATAATTATTAACCAGAGGGTGATCCATAAATCACCCTCTGGTTAATGTCTATTTAACCTAAAGGTCTGGGGGAAAGGTGGGGTAATTCGGATAAAAATAGTGTAAATTAGAAACTGTTGTATAAACCTATGGTTTGAGTCCGGCTGGAATGGAAATATGAAATGGACAACTCGATTCCGGTAGAAAATCCTAAAGTTTTGATCGCATCAGCCAATCCGCTGTTTCGCAAAGGTTTGGAAAACATGGTGCAGGAGCGGTATGGGCAAACTGCGATGATTCAGTCAACCCAAACCACTTCCGAGACCCTCGCAGTGATGGAATCCTGGCAGCCGGACCTGGTAATCGTTGATTACGATGACAAATCGGTCTCACGAACCGAATTTTTACACCAGTTTGTAGCAGGGGATTCAACCATGCAGGTGGTCCTGGTTTCTCTACAAGCCAGTGGCGGTGTGGTGGTGTATGACCGTCGCACTTTAACCCCTGCGCAGGTCCAGGATTGGTTTAGTACATCATCGAGTTCACTTCAATCGTCCGAGACCCCTATAACCAAAAGGAGTTCGTCTATGAAGCATTATGCATTTGCTGGTGTTTTGGTGCTCGTTCTAACTTTCCTGGTCGATCTTTTCCTATCCACAAGCCGGTTGCTTCCGGTCCAGGCCAGTTTGCAGGCCAAGCCGATCGACCGCTTGTTTGACTTAGAAATCATCGCGATCTCTTTCCTATTTTCATTAATCATGGTGTTCATCGGGTACAGCATGATTGTTTTTCGGAGAAAACCAGGCCAGGAAGAGGATGGGACATATTTTAAATCCAACAACCGTCTCGAAATCATCTGGACCGTCATCCCATTGGGTGCCGTGATCGGTCTGTCATACCTTGGGGCGGTGACTCTGGGAGAAACACGGCAGGCTGATCCGGCACCGCTGGAAATCAAGGTTGTAGGCGGTCAGTGGTTCTGGCGGTTTGAATATCCCGAATACGGGATTGTTTCAGACAAAATGTACATGCCGGTTAACCGGCAGGCATTGCTAAAACTCACCTCCCAGGATGTCATTCACTCATTCTGGGTGCCGGAATTCCGGGTAAAGCAGGACCTGCTGCCTGGCGAAAACCTGGTGCGGGAATTGCGCATTACTCCGACCCTGGAGGGCGAATATAAAGTTCGCTGCGCGGAAATGTGCGGTACCTCGCACGCATATATGGAAAGCCCGGTGATTGTAGTTTCACAACAGGAGTTCGATGAATGGGTCAAAGGTGAACTGGCAGTTATGGGCACTGACCCGGTCGCACGCGGAGAACGCTGGGCGAAAAATAACGGCTGTCAATCCTGCCATTCAGTCGATGGAACGGCGAGTGTCGGCCCGACATGGCAGGGCCTGTTCGGGAAAACAGTGACCTTACTCGATGGCAGCACTGTCACTGTGGATGAAGCCTACCTGCTAACCGCGATCATCAATCCCAATGCCCAGGTGGCGCAGGGTTCCACACCCAATGTCATGCCGCAAACGTACAAAGATTCGATTTCCGAAGAGCAAATATCGGACATCGTTGAATTTATCAAGTCACTCCAATAAAAGCGAACAGGCGAGGAGAGTCTGATGAAAAAAATCTTATCGATTGGTATTGTCAAAGGATTGATTGGTCAGATTATCGGTACTCTGGCTGGTATCGGGTTGCTGGCTGGAATCAGGGCGTTAATGGGGCTGGCGCCAAAGGCTGAACCGGCGGCAGTGTTAGGGGCTTCCTTCGGGATAATCGGATTCATGATCGGCGTAGGTGCCTTTCGGGATTGGTTCACCTGGGCTAAAGGTGAAGATACCTTCGAGGCCGAGGATTTCCACGATCAGCCAGGAATCAAGCGCTACTGGGGCTTTTCACTGGATCACAAAGTGATTGGGGTTCAATACGGCGTGCTTTCGTTGTTTCTGCTCAGTCTGGGCGGCACATTTGCCTTGATTTTCCGTACCGAGCTGGCTCAAACCGGTATGCAGATCATATCTCTGGACTTTTTCAACACCTTGAT